>CAZJTP010000331.1:0-2500 GCA_964548955.1 uncultured Phycisphaeraceae bacterium | reverse complement strand
CGATAGTATTGTAACCGATCCACCCGAATGACACAAGAGAAACGACGCCCAATCAGCCGGGCGGCAGGGCAATCGCATCTTAATTCAGACCGCGATTACCAGCTTGAAAACGCAGATCAGAGCGATCGTACGAAAAACGCCCGAGTGGGCGAACCAGCGTTTCCGATCCATCAGCCGGGGTTTCGCAATTTAGATGCGATTGCCCTGCCCGATTTGCCCGTTGAATTGGGCCCGGCTTGACCATTCACACCCGGTCCCGTATTCCTTTGGGATCGAGGGTGTTGGCGTAGGTCAGGCGGGGTACGTTTGGGAGCGTGCATTGATGGAATACGCGATCTTCGACACGGCGTGGGGCGGATTCGGGTTCGTAGCCCGCGGGAGGCGCCTTGTGGCCACGTTTCTGCCGCAGCGAAAGCAGAGCATCCGGCGGGCGATCAGCGTGCGCTGGCCCGATGCGGTTGAAGCGTCGGACCTGTTGCCGCGTTTTCGCAGGCAGGTGATCGCTTACTTTGCGGGCCGACCGGTGCGATTCATGGTCGATCTCGACTTGACCGGCGTTCCACCGTTTGGACAAGCTGTGCTGAAGGCGTGTCACCGAATCCCATACGGCAAGACCGCTACGTATGCGGACCTGGCCGTTGCGGTGGTCAGATCGGGTGCGGCCCGCGCGGTCGGAGGGGTGATGGCACGCAATCCGTTGCCGCTGGTGATACCCTGTCACCGCGTGCTGCGCTCGGACGGCTCGCTCGGCGGGTTCTCGACACCCAACGGTGTCAAGGACAAGGAACGTCTTTTACGTTTGGAACACGCGCTTCCACGTTGAACATCGAGGTGCTTATGGACAATCTTTCGCGAAGAGGTTTTCTTCAATCCGCTGCGGCTGCGGCGGCTGTGGGCGCATTCACACCATCTGCGGCTACGGCGTCAACCGGAAGTTCGGCAAACGCTTCGGGCCCCATCGTAATCTCGAGCGCGAACGGCCTTCGCGCTACGCAGAAGGCGGCGTCCATGATCGGCGACGGCGCGGACACGCTCGATGCCGTGATCGCCGGGGTCAACATTATCGAGGAGGATCCCGAGGACATGAGCGTCGGCTACGGCGGTCTTCCCAACGAGGACGGCGTGGTCGAGCTGGATTCTTGCGTGATGCACGGTCCGACCTGCCGCGCCGGTGCGGTGGCGGCTCTGCGCAATGTCAAGACTCCGTCACGTGTGGCCAAGGTCGTGATGGAGCGGACGGACCACGTGATGATCGTCGGCGAGGGCGCTCTGCGTTTCGCGCGGGCCCACGGCTTTGAGGAGGTGAATTTGCTGACCGACGAGGCCCGTAAGGTCTGGCTGAGGTGGAAGGAAAGCCACTCCGACCGCGACGACTGGATCCCGCCGGAAGTGCCGGATGATGACACTCGATCCAGCGCGCTGACCGACGTCCCGTTTGCGTACGGGACCATCAACTGCTGCGCCCTCAGTCCGGCGGGCGATCTGAGCGGCGTCACGACGACGAGCGGCCTGAGCTTCAAGATTCCGGGGCGTGTCGGGGATTCGCCGATCATCGGGGCTGGCCTGTACGTCGACAATAACGTCGGTGCGGCCGGGAGCACCGGGCGCGGTGAGGCGGTCATCAAGACCTGCGGGGCCCACACTGTGGTCGAGGGGATGCGACACGGCCTGTCACCGGTTGAGGCATGTGTGGCTGCGCTTCGGCGGATTGTCGAGACAACGACGGAGAAGCGACTTCTTCGCAAGGACGGCCGGCCCAACTTCGACGTGAAGTTCTACGCGGTCGCCAAAGACGGCCAGCACGGCGCCGCAGCCATCTGGTCCGGTGCGAAATATGCCGTGTGCTCAGAGGGGCGCAACCGGCACGAGGAGGCCGCATACCTTTTCAAGAGGCCCGAAAAAAACAAGTAGTCAGAAAGGGTGTCACGCCAGGCACCGCATAGCAGCTATCCTTTGGACCTCAGGTGCCGCCGCCCTTGATGGCGAAGAAAATCACCGCAGCCATGATTATGAGAATGACAATGTGTTGCCAGCTCATGTCCGCTTCACTCTTATCATCTCGATGCGAATGCGCTTGTTGAACACCCGATCGTCATTGCCGCGCGTACGCGGTACGTCTTTGTCCGCGAGTTCACTCCCTGCAAGCGGGAGCGACCCGAATGCCCAGCAGGCTAGCCAGCTTCGAGAGCTCAAAGGGCTTCTCGACACGTGGCGTGTCCGGCGCCGGCTCATTGTCTCCCGAAGGATTCGTCACGGTCCGCACCACGCACACGGAAGGGTTACGTGACCGAGCATGCGTTTCGATGGCCTCGGCCGCCTGGTCGGATAAGTCATCGGATACGACCACGGCGTCGATCCGACGTTCATCCAGTATTCTATCGGCCCCGGCTCTGGAATCCACGGAGTCCACGGCGAACCACTTGGCCATATACGTGACCAGGGACCAACGCACCAGTTCTTCCGGCTCGACGATCAGCAGATGCCGGGGTGATCCGTTATG
>CAZJTP010000330.1:0-2526 GCA_964548955.1 uncultured Phycisphaeraceae bacterium | reverse complement strand
GTCGACCGCGTCGGAGCAAGTGTTCAAGTCGGATTCGCCGAAATCCGTTACGAGGTTTCGAAGAACAAGTAGCCGGCTCTGCAGCTCGTCGTGCCCGCCTGGTTTGTCCGGGTTCTCAACCATCATCGCCTGACGAAACAGTACGTCCACCGCCACAGTAGCGTCATCGTTTTCGCCCGGTCTTGCCGATGCCAGTTGCTTGAGCACCGACGTCAACACCATCTTGTCGACTGCGCTCTTCTTGTCGAAGCGGTCGGAGATCTGATCGATGATGAGCTTGGCCTCATAACTGTCCGTCTTGATCGGGTGCTTGTCCCAGGAGCTGACCTGTTTCAGCAGCCCGGCCAGCTTGTCGCGTGCCGATGCGTCTCCCTTCTTGTCGATGAGGTATACGAGGTACTCCACATAGGCCTCGAAGGGGTTGCCGTCGTCATCTTCTTCATCGGCGTCGTCATCATCATCATCGTCATCGCCTTCGAGGGTCAACGTGGCCTCCTCAAGGAACTCTTCCGCGACGAAATCGGGGGGTTCGATCAGCCCTTCGCCCTCCTCCCCGTCGCCGTCGAAATCCAGGTCCCACTCGTCGCGGATTCCGTCCGCGTCCATGTCGAAGTCGATTTCGTTGGGGACTCCGTCGCCGTCGAGATCCTCGTCGTTGTTGTTGGAGACGTCGTCACCATCTACGTCGGGATCAGTGGCGTTGACGATACCGTCGCCGTCGACGTCGTCGTCCTCGAAGTTGAACAGGCCATCGCCATCGATGTCCGGACCGTCCGTCGGATCTTCGGGGTCCAGTCCGAAATCCAGTTCGATCCCGTTGGGTAGCCCGTCACGGTCCTGATCGCTGAGCAGCCAGGCGATCAGGAGCTGCTGGCGTTCGTCTGCGTCGTCGCCGGCGGCGTCCTCGACCTGGGTGTCGTCTTGAAGGGCGGGCAGTGATCGCAAAGCCGGATCATCGAGGACCTCTGCACAGCCCGCAAGCGCCAGCAAGGCAACCGGCAAGATCAGCAAAGAAGCGCGCATACTCATAGCCACGGGTGGCATGGGCAAGCAGCAGCTTGCCCGTGTTTTTCGGAGAGTGGGAAGCACGGGCAAATAAGTTTGCCCATGCCACCCAATGCCCTTCTCGAGAACCATGCTCTCTTGCTCCGTTACACTTGGACTTACGGGTTGCGTGGGCAAGCAGCAGCTTGTCCGTGTATTTCGGCAAGTGGGACGCAAGGGCAAACAAGTTTGACCATGCCACCCAACGGCCTTCTCAAGATCCTTGATCTATTCAACCAAAAGCCATCCATGGAGCTTGATTTCTACCGGTTCGTCCGGATCGCCGGCAGCATGCGCTCCTGCGTCGGTTATGTAGTGCAATTCCCGAAACGGCGTCTCAATGGGCAAGGTGAGAATTTCGACCGTGCGCCACTCATACAACGTGTCAGCAGCGACGTCATCTGCCGTCGTGATCCTTACATATCCATCGAGTGCGAACGGTTCGTCATGCCGTACGACGAAGGACCTCATCGCCTCATCGACGTACTCCTCGAAGAGGAGGTGGTCGTTCTCATTGAGCTGCACATATTCAGTGACTGTAGTATTGGCATAGACATACTGGCAATAAGTGCTTTCAATGGATTCGCACCATCCCTCATCTGCCGCCCCCGGCGGAACGGCCTGCGGAATATTGCAGCGTCCGCCCGGGCAGTAGTCATGCGACCAGCAGGGATCGCCGTTCTTGTTGTCGTAGTAGCAGCGGTTCTCCCATATCCACCCGCTTTCATCGCACTCGCCGTTGGGACGGCAGGCCCGAGGCTTAAACACATCGTCGCACCAGCGGACCCCGTCCTGCCGCATATCCGTGCATATCGGCGCTCCCCACGACTGAGTCACGCAATGGCCGCATGGGCAAAGGGCATCGACGCTCGCATCGTGCACATCGCAAGTGTCATCACCGAGCGAATAGTCCTCGAAGCATTTCTTGCCGTCGTTTGTTCCTCCTTCACAAACCGGAATAACATGGGCTAACGTGGCGCAGACACCGGGGGCGCAACTGGAATCGTGCAAACCTTCGCATGATTCGCCGTCATGGGGTCCCAACCGGCATTCAAAGCCATTGAATAAATCTCGCGATTCGATCCAAACCTCTTTCGCCTGCTGGGCGGGCCACCGAATGCCGAACTCGAATTTGAAGCGCCCGGATCGATCCAAATCCCCGTCCGCCACCACATCGAACCGATCGTAGCCCACGGTTATCAGTTGATCGGGAATGAGCGGGTCCCGGGCCTGGCCGTCGGTCGCGATGAGCTGATGCTCCTGAGGATCGTTGGTGCCGTCATTGTCGGTATCCGCCCTGCGCGGATCGGTTGCGTCGCGAGCACTTGCAGCCGGAACGCAGCGGTGCCCGCGTATGCAATCCCCATCGTCGTGGCAGAATTGCCCAGGATTGGGGCCACCATCGCAAACAAACACATCAAGTTTGCACGTAACAGATCAGCCGTCTGCAATGCAAGACAGGGCCGGGAGATGTTAAAATAG
>CAZJTP010000329.1:0-2586 GCA_964548955.1 uncultured Phycisphaeraceae bacterium | reverse complement strand
ACTGCCCTTGGATGCTCCCACAGCGTTACCCTCCCTCTGTTGATTCTAGCGGGCAATAGGTGGGGACCAAACTGCCGATTAAAGTATAGCCCATTTTACCGGACGATGCAAGCCCGCTTTCACAAATAAACTGCAATTGGGGAACAGCCGACTTGCAGCCCGTGTTTGTTATACGCCCGATCGGCCTAGTCGCCGTTCCAGTATTTCTTTACTGAGTGAATGCAGGATCACGTAACCTATTGTTTTGACGTAGCTTACAGTCACCGGCAGACCAAGAACAGTAGACAGAGGGCCCAATCAGTTCGTCCTGGTCCCTACGTGTCCGAGCCTCTACCAACAGCACGCCCGTTTCTGCGAAGTGGCCGCCATTTCTCTGCCGAAAGCGACCTTGCGGTGCCCTATACTATTACAGCGAGCCGAAGAAGGTGGTGGTGGCGGTGTGGCTACCCACCGGAGGAGAATGCAGAATCGTGAGGACGCGATGGGTTGAGAGGCGTGCGTGCTTCAGACAGGAGATGCGTGCTCCGCCTTTGGCGCAGGTCGCTCTCTGTCTGCTTGTGCCGTGCCAGGTCCTGGCTCAAATGGTCGTCTTCGTTGACAGCGACGCGACTGGAGCAAACGACGGGTCTAGCTGGTATGACGCCTACGTGTACCTCCAAGACGCCCTAGCGTCCGCTGCCTCTAACGGATCGATTACGGAGATCCGCGTAGCCCAGGGCATGTACAGGCCCGATCAAGGCGAAGGGCAGATCCCCGGTGATCGGAAGGCGAGCTTTGCGCTGCAAAACGGTGTCGCTTTGGTGGGTGGCTTTGCTGGATGTGGAGCGCTTGATCCCGACGCCCGTGATCCTACCGCGTTCGAGTCCATCCTGAGCGGCGACCTCGACGATAACGACGATCCAACATGGACCCCAGAGAGCAACTGCTGTATCGCCACGGACGAGCCCGGTTGTGACGATGAAGCCTGCGAACAGACGGTTACCTCGATGTCATTTCCGTGCGAGGATACGTGGGACTCTCTTTGCGCACTTGTTGCTCGCCTCCTCTGTTGCGATCTATGCAGAAGCACGTACTGTGACAACAGCTACCACGTAGTAACGGCCAGCGGCACGGATTCAACGGCCCTGTTGGACGGTTTCGTTATCACTGCCGGCGAAGCAAATGCAATCGCCGAAGGTGAGGATGAAACGTTCGCCTACGGTGCCGGGATCTACAGCGATCATGGGAGCCAGACGCTAGTTAACTGCACCTTCATGGCGAACGAGGGATGGGGGGGGGCGGTATGTACTTTTGGTACGGTAATCCCACGGTTACAGACTGTATCTTCTCCGACAATGTGGCAGGCAGTGGTGGAGGCGGTAAGACGTACTTCGGCAATCCGGTGCTCACACGCTGCACATTCGTCCGAAACACCG
Source organism: uncultured Phycisphaeraceae bacterium (assembly GCA_964548955.1). Taxonomy (GTDB): domain Bacteria; phylum Planctomycetota; class Phycisphaerae; order UBA1845; family UBA1845. Next base: position 1,171 of record CAZJTP010000329.1, on the reverse strand, counting down.
GTACTGGCATGAACATTGTCTGGGGGGATGAACCGATCGTAACGGACTGCGCGTTCATCGAAAACGAAGGAAGTGGGTTAGCGTATAACGGTAGCGGCTTAATCAGCGGGTGTAAGTTCATCCGCAACGTCGGCCGCGGGCTAGGCATCAGCAACGGGGCACCGAACATCATCGACTGCGACTTCATTGGAAACCACGGAACGTCCGGCGGTGGCATGTACAACAGCGGATTCTCTCAGATAGTCAACTCCCGGTTCTTCGGAAACTCCGCCACCTATAGCGGCGGTGGGCTGGGCTCGACCGGGGGATTGATCCTGCTCAACTGTGTTTTCAGTGGGAACTCGGCAGACTTTGGCGGAGGTCTGGTTCACGGCCTCGGCCCCGCCCTGGTGCTTGGCTGTACGTTCGTCGGGAACTCGGCTCGCAGTGTCGGTGGAATGTGGAATAATTATGGTGGTGCAACAACGATCGCCAATTCCATTTTCTGGAACAATCAAAGTGATTGCTGCGTGTACCACGGGGTCGCACACACCCCGGACTATCCTCCGGAGGTCAACTACAGTTGCATGCAGGGAGGTGTCCCTCCAGCATGGGGCGTGGGCAATGTCTCTTTCGAGCCGCTCTTCGTCGATGCTGATGGGCCGGACGATATCCCAGGAACGGAGGATGACAACCTCCGTCTGTTGTCAGATTCGCTGTTGATCAATAGGGGCGATCCCGATCCGCCCTTGGTTCCGTACATGGATCACGACGGTCATGAGCGCATTCTCTGCGGCCGGTTGGACATAGGCGCGTATGAGTACGGCATTGGCGACTACGACTGCAACCTGGTCGTGGAGCTAATGGACTTCGCAGCCTGGGATGCTTGCATGACCGGTCCAGACAGCGGTCCTTTCGACACAGGTTGCGAGGCCTTCGACTTCGACGCTGACGCCATCGGAGACATCGACCTCAAAGACTTCGCCGGCTTCCAGCTAACGCTCCCCGGCGAATGAAGCGGCCGCTCAGGTATGACGATGACCAGCCGCACCTAGCCGGGATCAACCACTGTCGCCGCCTTCTACGACGCGTACGAAGGCCATAGCCTCATCTGGTGTGACGCACGCCACACGGGGATCATCGGGGATGATCTGCACGAGCGAATCTCTGACGGAACCCGTTGTTGCCACGA
>CAZJTP010000328.1:0-2652 GCA_964548955.1 uncultured Phycisphaeraceae bacterium | reverse complement strand
CCGGCCAGGGTATCGTTGGAGACCTTTTTCCCTTCGACGGTTGTCAGCTCAAACGCGGGAACGGCCTTGCCGATGAGCTCCTCCGCCGGTCTTTGGATTTTGGGTTTGCTCTGTGCCGTTCGGCTCTTGTCACGTTTTTCGACGTCTCGGATCGGGATCCTGATGGTCGATCTTTTGTCATCGTCCGTCTTGAGTGTGACGGTACGTCCATCGGCCGGCACCTTGTAGCTGGGTGGGAAATCGACCTGGACGCTGTAGACCTTGCCCTCCTTCTGTTCGATGATCTTGGCGGTGACGGCAGGATCGTTGACAGTTGCGTCGACCACCTTGACCGGCTTGGGGCCATAGTTGGTGAACCGAATGGTCCGCGTGAGTCCGATGTCAGCCTCCTTCACGCCCCGCTTACTGGAACGGAAAGTCAGCACGGTCGGATAGACGTCCAAGCGTTCCGGAACGCTACCGCGCACATCGACCCTGATTTGTTTCTGGGCGTCGATGTTGGTTTTCAGGGTAACCGTCCTGCGGAACACGCCAGGTGGATGCGGCGGTTTCGCCGTAACATGAAGCTCGTACATCTGCCCCGGCGTCTTCGGCACCAATTCGACGTCGAAGTTGCCTTTCAGCGGGGACGCGAGCTCCAGTTCAAGTGGGTTTTCGGTGTTGTTAGTGAGCGTGATCACCTTGGTCGTCGGCTCGTCATTCACAAGCTTGCCGAAATACACGTTGGGAGGAATGAGCTCCACGTACTGCTTCACCTCGCCGCGAAGCCGGAGCCGAAAAACGGGCGTCACGGGGTCGTTGGACATGATCGAGATGGCCTTGTCAAACTTGCCGCGCAGCCTCGTGCTCTTGACGGCGAAGGGGAACTCGCCCGATTCTCCCGGTGCAATCTTGCTCGTATAGGATCCGGCAATCGTACATCCACAGCTTGGTTTCACCTTGCGGATCTCAAGCGTCTCGTCTCCATCGTTTCTGATCGTGAAGGTGTGATTGAGGATCGGCCCGACCCATATGGGCCCAAGGTCATGTGTTGAGTTGTCGCACGTGATGACCGGGCGGGCACCCTTGGAGCCGGGCTTTGTCGACGCAGGCTTGCCCGTCTTCTCAGTGTCGGACGCGCCGCCGATCAGCTTCATTCGTTCCCGGTCCACCGAGGTTGGAGCATCCTTGGCGGGTTTTTTCTTGGACGCCTTCGCCGGTGCTTCCTGCGCAAACGCCTGTGACGTTCCGGCAAGCGTGATCGCCACGATCATAAGAACGAACACGGCCCGAGCGCAGCACCGGATGGGCCACCAGCCACTCATCATGAAACGCCGCGTTTCCACCCCGCGGTCAATAAGATTGGCACTCATGACTTGTTATCCCTTCTTCAGAAAAGACTATTATGACGCCGGTCTTCCGAAACGACCGGTCATCCTGAACCCAGCGCAACAATGGACGGGAAATCCGACAATCCCCAAACAGTGATCCGGCGGCGCCGACCTCTCCGTCGCCCTGCAAGATCGGTGTTTATAACCCACTTCACCATTTAAGGCAAGCTGCTAAGTGGTTTGTTACTAGGGCGTTACCGTCACTGCGCCACGCCCGTGGCCCGTTTTTTCACAACATGGGAACTCCGCTGGTGCTGCGTCTACGATAGACTGGTGAGCTGGGCATGGGCAGACTTGTTTGCCCGTGCTTGATCGCCCCAGGACACGGGTAAGCAGGCGCGCGTACCCAGGCCACCCTGAGAACCCAGGCGGGCCCTTGAGCTTGGCTCCGTAAGATTTGTGTTTGCGGTAGGGGCCGGGACATGCCACGATGGTACATATGACTGAGACGTTACAAACCCGGCACCGGATTCTGCTGTTGGTGGGATCAATCGGTCCGCTGGGTCACGCGCCTGCCTCGGGTAGCGTTACGGTAGGTATTGTCGGGCTGCCGCTTTTTTGGGTGATGCACGATTGGCCGCCCGTCGGATACGCCGTGGGCATGTTGTCGTTCACGTTGGCGGCGGTGTGGCTGCACGCGAAAGGCGATCGTATCCTCGGTGAGAAGGACAGCCGCAAGCTGGTCTGGGATGAATTGGTCGGTTTTCTCTTCGCCGTGGCATTCGTGCCTTTCACGTGGCGCCTGGCCGCTGTGGCATTTGTGGTCGAGCGTACGCTTGACATTGTGAAGGTCCCACCGGCCAACTGGGTGGAGAAACACTGGCCCGGCGGATGGGGCGTTGTAGGTGACGACGTGGTGGCTGGGCTATATACCTGTGCGGTTCTTCATATCATCATCAGGCTCGTACCTGCCTGGGTGGGCCTTCCTCCATAGAACGGTTTTGCAGATCCCTCATTGATTGCCCCCATCGTTGTCACAACGGATGAGGATCATTTCAATGTGCATGGAAGATTGCGACTGCAATCGGCTCAGGATGTCGTGCAGTTGAATATCACGGCTTCAATGACGGGTACTACAAAGTCTCGGGCAGCTGGGCCACCGCCGACGCCAACTTCAAGGTCAACACCACAAACTCCGTTGAGCTTGGGAGCTACATCATCCTTGCAACCTCACCAAGCTCGACAGGTCGTGGGGACTCCGTTACATTGGCAGTGTGGGTCACACGCGACTAAGCGGTCTTACATAAGTTCGTGATGGTGATTCAGAGAAAAGGCGTTATTC
>CAZJTP010000327.1:0-2671 GCA_964548955.1 uncultured Phycisphaeraceae bacterium | reverse complement strand
ACTGCCCTTGGATGCTCCCACAGCGTTACCCTCCCTCTGTTGATTCTAGCGGGCAGCAGGTGGGGACCCCAACTGGTGATTAAAGTGTAATCCATTTTACTGGATGACGCAACACTGCTTTTAGGAAAAAACTGTTGTTGAAGAACCTTCGAGGAATAGCCCATGTTCATCAAGGGCTTGACCGCCCTGGCTTGGGGCTCCAAAGTGTCTCCACCACGGTCGGCGCCGAACCGCGACATAAGCCTCTGTTATGCTGAATATTAGGATCGGCCACCGACCGACGACGACAGGTTACACGGACATGGATTATGGGACGCCGGCCTTCACCTACTTGGCGAGAGTTCCAAGCCCAATTTGCATCTCGGCGAAGTCCTTGAGGTCGACGTTATTGTCATTGTCAACGTCGGCCTTACCACAGATGGGTGATGCAAGAGGGACGGCCGGGCCGCGGCAACAACCCCAGAAACGCTGATAGTCCTTCAAGTCCATGTCGCCGTCGCCGTCCATATCGATCAGAACGTTGACCACCGCAATGCGAACAGTCTTGGCGATGCGCTCACCGTCTTCGTCGGTCGCGCAGAACGTGACATCTTGGCTCGGATCATCAGTCTGCGGTTGCCAGGTGAACCGCAGGCCGCTGCCCTCGGGCCCATACTGGGCACCGGCCGGAGCGTCGAGAACCTCGTACGTAATAGTCGGTTCACCTTCCGGATCTGTGGCCTGGATGTAGAAGTCAGTCGTCTCGGTACGGACGACTATTCGGTCCTCCGGAGCCGCGTACCACACGGGAGGCAGGTTGAAATCCGGGTTGTAGCAATTGGTTCGGTACGGGTCGTGCCGGTACATACCCCACTCGACCCTGGCTCGATCATACCGGCCATACAAGTCCCAGACCGCAAAGTATGCTCCCGTGATCGTGACTTCGACATCGCCGTCGCGATCTAGGTCGGCCAGAACCGGCGTCATTGATGTATGCTTGTGCTGGGGATCGATGAACAGTGGGAAGCCGTCGATTGGCGTCCCGTCATAGTGGAATCCTCGCAGGCCGTCGCCGCCGGCTCCACCGATCAAGACCTCCATGTCTCCGTCGCTATCTATGTCTCCCACCGACGCTCCCCCGGCAACTCTCACATTGTAGTACCAGCCGGTGGGTGTCCCGTCGTGGTGAAAGGCGGTCGTCTGTGTAAGCACTTCAAGATCACCATCTCCGTCGAGGTCTGCTATAACAGGCGATCCTCCACCGCTTGTTGCGGTCCACTGGAGATTGCCAGCATGGTCCCATACATATAGCCCTTCGCCAAGGGCGTTGGGAGGGCCGTAGAAGATGACCTCCAGATTTCCGTCGCCGGTCAGGTCCGCCAGAACAGGTCCATACGACGCATACACCGCGGGCACGGGCCAACCCTGGGCAACTTGACCGTCGGAATGAACAGCGTACAGCTGGCCCACCTCCGATCCGTCCTCACGCACAGCAAAGAGTAGTTCGGGCCCGCTCGGCATCGTAACATGAGCAGAGGCACCCGAGCCATGCAGGCCGGCGTCGATATCACCAACAGTGATCCTGGTGTGCGAGTAAGGCCAATCCGGTGTCTCTGGATACACGACCCACCGTGTCTCCAGCATCGATCCGACCCAGTCGATGCTCTGGACTGTAAATCCATTGCTGGACGCGCCGCCAAGAATGATCTCCAGATCGTCATCTCCGTCTAGGTCTGACAGAACCATTGTCGCCGTGCCCAGAGGAGGTTCTGGATGAAACGCAGGGCATGTTTCATCACCATTCTTGTCCCACAACGAGAGATAGGGCCGGTTAGTGTATCGACCAATGCGTACTGCTATGATCTCGACATGTCCATCTCGTTGGAGATCTCCTACAAGTACGGTCGCGACGGTGTCCAAGCCGTCCCCTAGTTGCGCAAATATGGATCCATCCGGCTTGTAGATTCTGGCGATGCCTGCCCGCTTAAGGATCAGCTCGACCAATCCGTCACCGTCGATATCGTAGGGTATGGGCTGTTCGTAGCGGCCCCAGGCTTTGGGCCAGTCACCGCGCTGTAGCCGAATCTCGTTCGTGGCAACAAAGCCCAGCAGCCGTGTATAGCCTTCTCCAGTGCTTATGTTCAAAGAGAACTCGACCGGAGTGTCTGGCGGCGCGGCCGAGCTGAGCTGAACCTCGAACGGTTCGACCGTGTTCTCCTGTGTTTGACCGGAGGCAATATCACCGTAGTCGACAGCGGACCGCGTAACCGTCACATACTGGTTTGCGCTCCAAAGCGTTGCGTGGACATCGGTCGCGTCCGCCCAGAGGTTCTTCAACATAACGGACAGTGAAGCGGTCTCGCCGGGGTCCAGGACCTGGTTGCCGTTGCCCAAAGAGTCGTCCACGATGGCGTAGTCACCGAAGACGATCGCAGGATGCTCTTCATGGGTAAGCGCGTAGGACGCATTCAGGCCGCCTGAGCCAATGAGATGAGCGTAGCTCGGGTTCTGTGTGGCGATCACTTCCGTCGTGCCGAGCAGCCGTGCCGTTATCTCTTCGGAGGACAGATCCGGGAAATGGGACAGAATCATAGCTGCTACACCTGCAACGTGTGGGCAGGCCATCGACGTTCCCGAGCAGGGCAATCGCATCTTATTTATATCTGGTGAGGCTCTGGGGCGGGTGCTATCT
>CAZJTP010000326.1:0-2706 GCA_964548955.1 uncultured Phycisphaeraceae bacterium | reverse complement strand
TCAAGGCGAGGGCCAACGTCGATCCAAATGTTCCGGGCTGGAAAGTCAATATCTCCACGGATGTCACCCGCATCCTTGACGCGTTTCGCGGTCGACCGTATCCATTCGCCGGTCCGGGCACGTGCCCGCCATAGCGCATGATAGTCTGGTTTTTAAGAGTTCTCGCATAAATAAAGTGATCATCTTGGGTTTTGTCTGCTGATTGTGTGTGAATACAGGATGCATCGGTCGTCGAATGGATTCGAGAGAAGTACGAGCGTCTGTAGTTGGCGATGAATGAGCGTATGCGACGTCGGTGGGCTGCCTCCGAAGCTCTGTCGCTGCGCCGAGTAGGTGTCACGGCGGTGGCGGTTGCGAACGGGCTGACCCGCAAGACGATCCACTTCGGCATCCGAGAACTTGAGGCGGAGGCGTCGGACACAGACTCGGCTATTCCGTCGAATCGCGTCCGACGCGCCGGGGCCGGTCGCCACAATCCTTCGTAGCGGGCGTTGGATCAATGAGATGCATCCACACGCTGGCCCAGGTTTGTGTGTTGACTGACCAACCGCAATCGGCAGCGGATTGTGGTGTGCATTTAGCGTCACTGGCTTGGTCTCTGCCTACAACTGCCGATCAACACTAGATCTCCTATTCACTTCAAATCGCCTCGACGACGGAGGCGCGGAAAGAAGCGCCCCGTTCGTCGCATGTACGTGCGATACTCCTCGCCGAACCTCTCGATCAGTTGCTTTTCTTCAATCGGAGCACGCACGATACTGATAGTGCCGATGAGGATCAGGGCTACTACGCCGAGGACCCAATTGGCCGACAGCAGGAACAAGACGATCGACACCAAAGGAAAAACCGCGTTCATCGGATGTCGCACGAATCGGTAAGGTCCGTGTGTGACGAGCTTGTGGTTCGGATGTAGCCCCATCGCCCCCCGATAGTTGCTACCCAGCGCAAGCATTGTCCACATCATCAGACCTGCTACTCCTCCTCCAAAACCGACACCACTCCAGCGCGCCCAGACGGGCAGCGACACAGATGCCCATGGAAACCAATGCGCGGAGAACAACCAACCAATCGATCAAGAAAGCCCAAAGCGGAATCCCCACCAAGACCCGGACCCACAGAAGCGGCGGGTATTCATTGGCAGCCTGGGCAAAGCGCGAACCATGCTCCCGCATAGCCTTGCGATGGGCGTACCCGATCGGGATGATAAAGAACAGAACAACCCAGATCCCAAAGCTAATCTTGAAAACTGTCTCGGTTTGCATGAGAAGACCAGCTCAGTCGCCTTGCGTCATCCGCCGATGGATGGCGTCCTTCATCTTCTTGAGAAACGGCTCTACCGAGGGGCCACAGTTCGCGGCGTCCACAATGGTTAAATCGGTATCCGGGTACACTGTGATCTCGGCAAAGAATGTCCCTCCAGTCCACTCGTGTTCGTGCCTACGCTTGCCCTCCTCGTTGTCTCGTATCCCCCAAAACCGCCCAGAGTCTGGAAATAATCCGACACCAACTTCTCGAGGGGGTTCTCCCGAAGGGAGGCCTCGGAGAAGTGCTCCTTGACGAACCGTTGCAGAGTATCTCTCCCGGGCGTGGTGTCGTCGGCATGGCGTGAGGGAGGCAGCCTTCCACTGGTGACGGCGGGAACTGGGTCGGCTCCTCCGACCCGGCGGTCATCCGCGGCGCGTTGATGAAGTTCATCTATGGAGTAACCGGCGACCCGGCGGCCAACGAAGGGATCACCGACATCCGGATCATCATTCAGGCCTATTCCCATTGAAAGTGGGCATAACGAGAGGACATGCCATGAAACGCACGACACTATTCGCTGCACTCGTGCTGGCAAACGCATGGCAGACGGGCATCTTTGCCGGCATTCCCGAGCCCGATGCGATCCTTTACGGGCAGATCCTCATCGACGGTGTGGCGGTCGGTGCCGACGCGGAGGTGACCATCATTGCCCGACGTGACAGCGATGGCAACGAGATTGCTCGCTATGTTATGGGTGAGAACGCCGATGCCTGCGACAGCTACGTGCTGCGTATTCCACTGGAGTTGCTTGTGGAAGTCAGCTCTACGCAGCGAACTGACACGCTGCTTGTTGGCCAGACCGTCTCCATTTACACATGCGAAGCTCAGTCGCCCGAAAGTCTCGTGGACGCCCTTCCGATCGATGATCGAGGTGCTGTGATCTACCGTGATCTCGGTTCGCGCATCCCTTGTGATTTCAATGGTGACGGGCGAGTGTCGCTTGTAGACCATGCGAGCTTTGTAAAATGCATGAGCAGCCAAGGCGCGGCTGGCGGACAATGTCTGGCGGCGTTCGATGAGGACGACGACGGATTAATCACGCTGGCCGACTTCGCATTCTTCCAACGGTCCTTCGCGCCAAACTAACGGTACGGGAAAAAACTGTCCAAACACGAGCGGGATTAGATCGACCGCAATCCCGAATCCTGACGCCTTGCTGACCTTCTCAGGCGGGTGAACGGCTTAGAGACGGACGTGGGTGGAAGCCACCTGTACGAGAACACCGGTCTTCTCGCAGAGTATCGCCGAGAAGTGGATTACTGATTGGATCAGTCGCACCGTGGTGCTCGTCCATAATCGGTTTATCAGTGACACCCTCGCGACCTGCGACCCTCGTTTACACCCAACAAACGGTGTATCACCGCTGTTCGGACCTTGCGCGTGGTCACGACTACCAGCTGC
>CAZJTP010000325.1:0-2724 GCA_964548955.1 uncultured Phycisphaeraceae bacterium | reverse complement strand
CCATGTCGACGTTTGCGGCAATCGACAGCCAGTGCTTCCTGATCCGCGTCGGTGGTTATGCAGGCCCGTACGATGCCAACGATCGGTTCGGTCAGGGCGAGTTGGAGGTTGCCTGTGGAGGCTGCTTCCCGTCGTCGGATGCGGTGGTAGACCGGCTCTGGATCGAGGGCGACAGCCCGCCCGATCCGATCAACCAGAAGATCCGCGTCCTGTCGTTTAGCGCCGGCGATCCGCAGAGACAGCAGGCGATTCGGGTGAACTTCCACCAGATCCCCGTCCCGTACGACACGTGGGAGGGGCTGGATATGTGGGTCGGCCCGCTGGAAGTGTACTGTGAGAACTCGGGTCAGAGCACGCCTCCTCCTGCTGGTTGCGGCTTCCCCGGCAAGGATTTGCCGTTGGAGTTTGCGGCGGCGACGTTGCAGTGCGATCCTTACTGGAACGATTGGAACCGGCGGTACTGTCTCGCCGGTTCGAATGAAGGCGAGACGTGCGTAAGCAGTGCTGACTGCGGCGGCCACACGTGCTGGGACGGGATCATCCACGTGTACCACGAGGGGATCGTACCGAGCGCGAAAGGGGGCATACCCGCACAATACGACATCGATGTCGTCGAGGTGGGCTGCATCCAAATGGCTCCAGAGGACTTCTCGACGTTCATCCGGTTGGAGCAGAGCATCTGGGGTGACTGCGTGAAGGACACTTCGACGCAGCCGGCTCGGCCGCCCGATGGCAGCATTGGCGTGACCACGGACGTGACTGGCGTGCTTGATAAGTTCAAGAACATTTCGAACCGCCAGCCGCTCACCTCGGTTCGGAGTGACGTTGCGCCGAAGACCATGGATATGAAGGTCGGAATCAGCGACGACGTGACGCTCGTCCTTGACGCCTTTAAGGGTGCGAACTACCCGCCGCCGCCGTTCGGTGACCCGAGCGATCCGCCGTGCGGTTACTAGCCCTAGTTTCAGTCAGATGATCCCACGGGCGGAGCGGGTTTTAACCCGCCCCGCCTGCGGGGCTTTTGAGGAGGTTTTAGAAAGGCATAGAGAAATTCAGTAAGTTGATGTAATAGCGATGGGCCGCTCGAAACGGGCGGCCCATTTTTCATGCTGAACGTGCCGGGTGGCCGGGATGGCGGACGGCGGATGCTCGCGTACTCTCGCGGTGGAGGGTAAATGGGACAGGCGGCCGCGAGAGTCGAACGGGACAGTTATATGGATTCTAGTCATAGACTGCCGAATCAATGTTCCGGCTCTATCGGGTTTTGCAGCGCCGCGCGGGCTTTGAGCCCGCGGCCCGCTACACGAAAAAAGAAACAGCTCTAGCGCAGGTCTCGGAGGGAGGGACCAAGACCATCGGACTACAATCGGCGGAGGACGCCGATTACGACGCCTTGGATCTCGACGTTGCGTACGTAGATCGGCTTGAACTCTCTGTTGGCGGGTTGAAGCCGGATGCGAGTCTTTTCTTTGTAAAAGCGCTTAAGGGTGGCTTCGCCGTCGATCAACGCAACGACCGTTTCGCCATTTCGCGGATTGGAGCGTTGCTCGTAAACGACCCAGTCACCGTCGCGGATCTGGTCATCGACCATGCTGTCACCGACCACAGTGAGTATTCCGATGGGGTGTCGGCTGGCGAAGAGCTTCTCCAGATCAATCGTATCGGATGTTTCGATTGCCTCGATGGGTCGGCCCGCGGCGATTCGACCCAGGATCGGGATCAACGTTGACCGGTCGTCAGGCAACTGTGCCGAGGGTGTCAGGTCCAAAGAGCGAGCCCTGTTGGAACGCCGCGTGAGCATGCCCTTTTTTATGAGCGTCTCGACGTGCTCGAACACGGTGATTTTGCTGATGCCGAGTTCGTCGGCCATCTCCTGCAACGTCGGGGAATAGCCAAGGTTCCGCCGCGCGTCGCGGATGAACGTGAGGATCTCGAGTTGTCGCGGTGTCAGACAGCGCTTCTCCTCGGTTAGTTTGCTCTTTCGTTTGGACATCATGATTCTCCACGTAGCTATGTAGGCCATGGGGGCCGATCGCGACCAGTGGCAGCTCATCGCCCGCAGCAAGCGATCGCAGTTGGCGGTGGCGACGTATTTCATCCCGTACGGCTAACAACGCCCCTGCAAGCAGCGACCACCACATCATTACACCACGCGGTACGGCTGCAAGGGAAACGGGCTGCGGTGGCAGCGGCACGCGTCGAAGCGCGGCATGTTGATTCCCGTTGAAGGGAATCGGTCCTGGGAGCCACGCAGTCCTATAATCACCTCCGGGGCCGAACACACACACCGGTAACTCGTCGTCGGCTGTCTGGCCGCGTCGACGTGTTCCGTTTGCGCCGGGCTTCCGTGCTGCGACAAGCGTGCTAATAGCCATCCCTGACCACCTGTTCACTGTTTGTTTGGTTTTCAATTTAACCGAACGGAATCCAAACGTCAAGACTTTTCTTGATAAATTTTCCGGCTATGTCGGCAGGAGTGTTTTCATACATCCGGTGGCTGTTATCGATTAAACACCAACATGTTGGGGTATCGGGCATCAGCGCCTGGAGCGCTCAGTGAACGAGGTCCTGGTGGCCGCGCATTTTTTGCCGAAAGCAGCGTGAACATGAGGGTAGAGTCCGGGGCTTTGTCATTCGCGCGCCGGACGGTGATAGATGATCGTGTGGTCCCGACGTTACCGGCGTGTGAGGATCGATAAGGGATTCTAGGTCCAGTGAGGTGGC
>CAZJTP010000324.1:0-2789 GCA_964548955.1 uncultured Phycisphaeraceae bacterium | reverse complement strand
ATGCTCGCTTACATCGCACATGGTTCCCAGTCAGCCCCTAATCCAACCACTGCTTCTCGTCTTTAAACAGGTAGCGGCCTGCGTCCCCACAGGCCGTAGTGATCTTCGGCCGGCGAGACGCCGGCCGCTACTCCCTGTACGGCTACGCCGCTGCGCGAAGATGCTCGCTTACATCGCACATGGTTCCCAGTCAGCCCCTAATCCAACCACTGCTTTTTGTCTTTGAGCTTCGTGGGGACGTAGTGCTCGGTGAGGTAGGAGAGATCTTTGGAGATCATGGCTTCGACTTCCATCTTGAAGCCGTTCGATAGCATCTTCTTGATCTCGCGCTGCCAGGGGCGTTTGTTGCGAAACCACGCGTAGTTGGCGATCTGCTTGGCGCGTTTGATGTCGTTGGCGTCAAGATCGATCTTGACGTTGTCGCTCATGTCACAGCGGTCGTAGTCGAAGCTGGAGACGCCGATGAACCTGGCGTCGGGGATGGCCATCCGCCGCGACTCGTAGGCCAGGTTGATCGAGCCGTGCTTGATGACTGAGTAGATGTAATACCCCCACGGATCGTTGTCGAGCAGGACGAAGACCGGCAGCTTCAATTCCTCATGCATTCGCCGCAGCAGCCGTCGCATCCCGCGGGCCGGCTGACCGCCCCCGTGGGAGATGATGCACTTGTGCTTCTGCCAGAACCGATCCTCGTGGAAGCGCCGCCAGACGGTATCCTTTTCGACGTGCAGGATGAACTTCGCGTTGCACTTTTTGAACTGGATGACATCCGGCTCACAGATGCTCGGCACGGCGTAGCCCGCGCTGCCCATGGCCGTGCAGTCCAGCGTATTGCCGGCGTCGACCAGCGTAACATACCCGGCCATATTGCCCCGGTTGCTGGCGAAGACATGCAGCTCCTCGCGCAGTGAATCGATGGCCACCTCGAGGTCTTCGATGATCGGGTCGGACTCGCTCTGGTCGTCGAAGGTCTTCTCGTTCGTGCCTTTGATGGTGTGCTTGCTGAGGTAGTAGATCTGACGGATGCTGGCCGTCTTGCCCATCTCGATAAGCTCTTTGCATTTCGACCCCACCAGCAGCGTCTGCATGAAACGCTTGGCCTGGCCGTAGTTGAAGAAGTTCCGTGACTGCTTGTTGTCACCCATCTCGACGTGGCGGGTTTTCTCGTTGAACGTGACATTGCTCAGCGCGCGGGTGGGTATAGCAATGGCCGGGTCCTGCTCGCGACGGGCCATCTCGACAACATCTCTCGCCAGACCTTCCAACTTCACCCCGGCCTTCCCGTCCTTGCGTGCACGCCGTGGCTTCGACGGCGCTCTTGACGAGGCCTTCGCCGCGCTGCTCACTTTACCACCCTTTGGGATTCTTCCGGATGCTCGTGTTTTCTTACCCATAATCTCTATCGCCACGTTTGAGTCCCGTAGGGACGACAGTCCATAGCCCACGGCGCAAGCCGTGGGACCAGGGATCAACCTCGACACATCCAGTCCCATAGGGACGGCACTTATTCAATCCCAAATATAGCGATCGTCGTACTCCAATCCATGCCGATTCAGAAACTCCACAAACTCGCTTTCAAACGTCCGACTCCGATGATGCTGTTCCTGGTTGCCAATATAACGGATGACGTCATCTTTGGCGGACGCACTGACCGTGAAAGCACCATACCCGGTCTGCCAGCCGAATGCCCTATGCGTGGGGAAGGTCTCCCGCAGCCACTTCGAGCTGTTCGTCTTAACCAGGCGCATGGCATCGGCAACTGGCAACGTGGCCGGAAGCTCAACGAGCAAATGCACGTGATCAGCCGTCCCACCTACCGCCAAGAGGTCGCTGTCCTTCGCGCGCAGGATGCTCGCAATGTAAGGATAAAGACGCTGCTGGATGGCATCTTTGATAAAGGCGCGACGGCCTTTGGTGGAGAAGATGCAATGATAGAGGAGCTTCGTGTTCGAATGCGCCATGTCACTCCGCGTGACCCAGGCCTGGGTCATCCACCCGCCCGAAGCACTGAGACATCTCTGTATCGCCCCCCCTGGGGCTCACTTCACCTAGACCGATCTTGAAACCCACGGCTCACGCCGTGGGCTTACGACTTCCGCCCCTCCGGGGCTCCGAGTCGCCGTTCTTCTTCACACATCCACTTTCCCGGATCACTTTTGCGACACGGCCGCACCATATAGAGTCCCGGACGGACGACAGACCGTAGCCCACAGCGTCAGCCGCGAGTCGATGACACCATTTCCGAACGGACAATCCCGTAGGGACGACAGATCGTAGCCCACAGCGCGAGCTGTGGGTATGCGACGCGCCGCACGCACAGTTTGAGTCCCGTAGGGACGACAGATCGTAGCCCACAGCGCGAGCCGTGGGACCAGGGCCCCGGCCTCGACACATCCAGTCCCATAGGGACGGCACACATTCGTCCGGCGGCCCACCGGTGTCACCCTCGCTGGGGCCGGCATCATCGTCACCAACCTCGACTTCGCGATATTCTCATTCGTCTGCCTCAGCCTCCGTATGCACAGGGTATTCCAGGCCCTGAGCTTCGAACAGCGCCTTTGCCTCGTCGTCCCCCAGTGAACGCACGTGGGTATTGGCAAACGCAACGATCCGTCGCCCGTCGCCCTCGAAACTTCTTATATCATAAGCGGCGATCGTCGTATTGCCCCAATCGTCTGACGACGTGAATTGAATGCCGTCAATGTGCACATAGTCATCAAGGTAGGCATGACTGGGTGCGGGCAAAGGGTCCTCTGGGATCAGGGCATCTGCAACTTCGAAAACCTCGT
>CAZJTP010000323.1:0-2831 GCA_964548955.1 uncultured Phycisphaeraceae bacterium | reverse complement strand
GGCACGGTACGCATTGCGCGGGCATAGTCGCGGCCGGATTCAACAATAGAATCGGCATCAGCGGCTTGTGCCCCAACGCCAGGATCATGGCCCTCAAGTTCGCTGGAGAAGATGGCCGCGGCTCCGCGGAGGATGCTGCCGCGGCAATTTACTACGCCGTCAACAATGGTACCGACATCATCTCGAACAGCTATGGTTACGACGCCCCGTCTGAGACACTGGAATCTGCAATCGAGTACTCCCACAGTCAAGGTGTAATCATCGTGGCCTCAGCCGGGAACGAGGAGTGCGCCAAGCCTCACTACCCAGCTTCGTATGAGCCTGTGATCGCCGTTGCGGCTACAAGTTCACATGATGTCAAAAGGACGTCTTCGAGCTACGGCAGTTGGGTAGACATTTCGGCGCCGGGTTCCGACATTCTGTCCCTGCGAGCCACCGGTACTGACATGTACGGTAACGGCGAGCATATTGTCGACACCGATTACTACATCGCCTCGGGCACGTCGATGGCCTGCCCACATGTCGTGGGCGTGGCTGCCCTGATCCTGTCCCATTATCCGGATTTGTCCTCTGAGGAAATAATGGCACGGCTGCTCGGGACGACGGACGCGATCGCAACGCAGAACCCACTTTACGCCCACCTCATCGGCTCAGGTCGCGTGAACGCGTATAACGCTTTGGCTGACGAAGAACACCCCGGCCTCGTCTTTGCTGACTATGAGATCCTGGACGGCTCCTTGGGCAACGGTAATGGCGTTCTGGATCCCGGCGAGACGGCGTTCTTGTCCGTGACCCTGACGAACATCTGGGCCGATGCGACTAACGTACAGGCGACGCTTACAAGCGCGGATGGTAGGGTATTCACGATCAGCGCCACCTCACACTTTGGGGATATTGCCTCGGGTCAGGAGGGAGGCAACGAACACGACCCCTTCGAGGTCCAACTGAGCAGTGGAGTTGCATCTGTCTACCACGCTGCACTGTTCCTGGACGTGGGGACTGCAGGAGGATACACTCGCCGGATCGGTTTCGTTGTGACAAACGAAGCGCAACTCCAGGACGGCGGCTGGCCGAAGTACTTCGGTCGTTACGTCGAGCCGATACCGTATGATGTTGACGGGGATGGCATCACTGAACTACTCATCTCGGACGGGCGCGATGTGCACATCACCGTGCCCAATGGGGACGTCACTGCGATTCTCCCAGGTGGTGAGGATGGCATCGGTCACGTCGCCGCAGGAGATCTCCAACGGGACGGTCACGTCGAAATAGTGGCTGTGCGAGAGCGGGAGGGCACTGGCTATCGGGACCTTTGTCTGTGGGGTAAGGATGGTAATCAGATAGTCCCGCCGGTCTTCCTTGAGCCGGCGCAGTATGGTGGGAGCCCGACACTCTATGACCTCGACGGAGACGGTGATCTCGAAGTCGTTGTGGAGGGCATTGGTGCTGCAGGCGATTGCGTCATTATTACAAGCCTTGAGTGGCAAGAGGATGGCCTGCAGACACAATGGCAGGCCCTGTTCCCGACCAGCGAGCGCCATACTGTCACGGCCATTGCCGTTGGCAATATTGATGCTGGCAGTCCCGACGCAGGCGAACGAGCAGAACTTGTCTTCGCAACTTATAGAAGGTATAGCACGCAAGGGAACAAGCTCTTCGCGTTGAATTCTTACGGCGAGCCTTTGGACGGTTGGCCTGTCACGCTAGCAAGTACAGGCCATGGGCTGGTCCTGGCCGATCTGACCGGTGACGGTAATCTGGAGATCATCTATAACACTCCCGACAGCGAGTCTGGCGACGGCCTGCACGTATGGGATCACACAGGAAGTCTGCTATGGACCGGGAGCGGTTGGAATCTCAGCCCGGCTGTTGCGGATCTTGACGGAGATGGTGACCTCGAAGTACTAACGCCTACAAAGGCATACCATCACGACGGGACTGACACGGGGTGGTCGTATTTCGTGGCAAGTCCTGGTGGTGGTGCGTCAGTGGGCGACATCGATGGTGACGGCAGCATGGAGGTCTTGATCGGTGGGGGCGGTGGCCTGTCTGTGTTCCGTCATAACGGAACTCCTCTGCAAGCGATTCCAAGGGCGATCGACCCTGAACATCCCCATACAAGCATGACGCCGGTGCTGGCTGACCTCGATGGAGACGGCGATATCGAGATCACGGTCACAGGAACATACTTTGCGGTCTGGGATTTATATGGCCAGTATGATCGGGCCAACATCGAGTGGAGCATGTACCGACATGACCCGTACCGAACCGGTTGTTACAACCCAGATTTCAACCTGCCCCCCGTGTGGTACACGGCTCCGGAGGACCGAGTATTCGTCCGTACCGAGACGAGTGAGTTCTGCATCAAGGCCACGGATCCGGAGGGCAAATCAGTCGAGTACGACATTGAGAATATGCCGCCGGGCGCACAATCCTCGCTACACTACGACGGCCTACTGTTCTACTGGCGGCCGGCGATGAGCGATGTCAGTCAGGACATAACGTTCTGCGCGACCGACGAAGACGGTGAGCGTATCGCAAAGATCATCCACATAGAGGTAGTAGATCCTCCAATCGATCTGGATGGCGACGGCGATCTGGATCTCGTGGACCACTCAATCTTCACGGTGTGTCTCAACGGCCCTGATCGGCCACCTGCCTACCCCGGCTGTGACATTGCCGACATCGATGACGACGCCGACGTGGACATGACGGACTTCGCCAGGCTGCAGAAGGCGTTCGGGGCCTTGTGACGGTCGCTCCCCGCCCGATCCTATCGAGCATGTCCGGTTAATCGTTGAAATTTGAAGAGAGGGGTTCCTGCTGGGAAA
>CAZJTP010000322.1:0-2902 GCA_964548955.1 uncultured Phycisphaeraceae bacterium | reverse complement strand
GGTGATTGCCTCGAGGGAGAGACATGCCAACGAAACCTGACTGCCAATCCCTCCGGGACCGTGGATGTGTGTTGCGATTGCGTTCCCGTGGCTCCTGATCCACCGACTCAGTCTGACGGCTCGGAGTTCTATGATAAGAACCGCTACATCTCGTTTTTGCCGGGCAGTCCGGGCCTGCAGACCGCGCTGCGCGTTACCCTGACGACTCTACCACCCGAGTTCGCAGCCTACGAGGGCACGCAGGTGTGGGTCGGTGAGCCGGTGGAGATATGTGAGAACAGCGGGCAGAGCACGCCGCCGCCTGAGGGGTGCGGTCCTGCGTGGGTTCCCGGCGGTCCCGCCCTTACGATGTGGTCCGCGAACCTACAGGCAACCCAGTACTGCTACGACTTCGGCTCGGTGGGATTGATGCATGTGACCGACCGCGAGATCGTTCCAGGGGCGACCTACAACGTACAGGCCATCGACTGCACGGCCGATCCCGGCAACGAGGCGAACTACTCAGACCCGCTGCCGATCAATACGAGTTCGTGGGGCAACATATGTGGCCCCTGGGACGTCGATCATTGGAGTGCGCCGGACGAGAGTGTTGATGTGACAGTCGATGTCACCGCATGTTTGGACAAGTTCAAGAACGCATTTGGCGCGCCGATCAAGGCGAGGGCGGACGTTGATCCGGATGTTCCGGAATGGAAGATCAATATCTCGACGGATGTCACGCGTATCCTCGACGCGTTCAGAGGTCAACCGTATCCCTTCGATGGGCCCGATGGGTATCTCGGAGCGCGTGTAGGAGGCTATTCAAACAGCGGATGCTTGCCGGGTAGTGAAGGTGCTCGCGATCCCAGCACTGAACCCTGTACTGAGGATGATCAGATTGAGCTGATCCCCAGGCCTGGGACGCTCGACCTTATCCATTGGAATGCGACGTACAACTGCTGCCAGGATGATATTCGGGTGTCATTTTCCATCGAAGGCAACATGCTCAGGCTTACCGAGGAGGAGATTCCTCCGGGCGGATTCTGCGACTGTATATGCTGCTTTAATGTTGATGCAACTGTTGTCAATCTTATGCCCGGTGAGTACACGGTGGAGTACTGCTGGCTGGATTACGAAGTTGGTCCGCGCTGTCACGTCGAGGACATCGTGATTCCGGAAGGGCCGTACCTGACAGGTTACTCAAACAGCGGATGCTTGAGTCAGGGCAGCCGCAACGACGATGAACCCTGTACCGAAGATGATCAATTCGAGCTTGCAGTAGAGCCTGGAACACTTCACGTGCTGCACCAGAACGCAACGTATAACTGTTGCCCGGACGATCTCGAAGTCTCGCTGTCCGTCGAGGGAACGCTGCTGTGGCTGACCGAGGAGGAAATCCTGACCAACCCGTGCTACTGCATATGTTGCTATGAGGTGGAATCCACGGTTGCCGGCCTGGGCCCTGGCGAGTACACCGTGAATTATTGCTGGCATGACTATGAAACGAGCGGGGAGAAGTGTCACACGCAGGACATTAAGATTCCATAGAGCATTCCCGTCTTCTGTGTAACGGCGTCGCGGGATCACTTGGGTGCCACTGGCAGCTCGTACGTGTTTAGCTGCAGGTGGCGTTTTGGCCATGCGCGATCCGACAGATGGAGTGGTGTGCCCCGCGGAACGGCCGGGCTGGCAACCAGGGCATGGATGCCGACCTGCGCAGCCGACGCATCGAAGAGCTCGAAGCCGAGAACGCCCGACTTCGTGTGGAGAACGAGTCGCTCAAAGCTGAGATCCAGAGCCTACGCCAGCTCGTCGAACAGTTGCAGGAGCGCATCGAAGAACTGGAACGGGTCGCGGCGCGGCAGGCGGCACCCTTCCGACGCAAGGACAAGGACCGCAGGCCCCCTCAGCAACAGAAACGCCCGGATCGCAAGCCCGGACATCCGCCCGCCCAGGCGGATTGATCTCGCACATCTAATGCGGTAGAGTACGGAAGCGCCATAAAGCTGTAACTGTAGATCGGGTCAGCAGACCCGACACGGATAAATGAGGGATTCTTAGGCGGGTCGAGTGACCGGCCTCCGGCGGCCCGCACGACGGATTCTATGTGAGCTTGGACAACGTGGTCGGGAGGTCTGATATGAATTACGACGCCTGTGTCGTTCGTTTCGAGTCAATGGAGTGGGAATCGCCGGCCGACCGCTTCCGTCAGAAGGTGAGGGAGCTGCAAGGAGGACGGATTCGACTGGTGGAATACCTCCGTGGGATGGAACATCCGGAATGGTGTACGAAGGGTCATGCGGGGTATGTGTTGGAGGGTCGCCTCATACTCGAGTTCGACGGCGGTCCCGTCGAGTTGGCGCCGGGGGATGGTCTGATCATCCCGGCTGGGACCGACTATCGACACAGACCGAAGCCGGCCACTGACCGCGTCGCCCTGGTTCTCTTTGAGGGAGGACAACTGTAGGTCGGGTCGCCAGACCCGACAAAGTGGAATGACGTTCTTTTCCGGCGGGTCTGATGATCCGCCCTACAGGACTGAGCGCGTGGTCCTGGTCCTGTTTGAGTGTGGTTAGATAGTGGGACGCATCGATCGGTAGAGCGTGTCGGGCAAGCGAGACGGTTTTGGCGGGCAGGGGTCAAATTGCTCCCCTCCTTGATAAGGAGGGGTTGGGGGAGGTTGAGGAATCGGTTGGCATAGGTGGAGCAACGGCCGTGTCGCGCGTGTACAATCGGACCTCTGAGAAAGAGACACGCCGCGCTCTGCGCGGTGAGATGCCGCGTGCCGAAGTGCATCTGTGGTCGAAGCTTCGAGATCGGCAGCTGAACGGTTTGAAGTTCCGCAGACAGTACAGCGTCGGATCTTAGTACTACAGCGCCGGATAGGCTCAAGCGAGGCTGTGACTTGAGCCGATGAAGTCTT
>CAZJTP010000321.1:0-2926 GCA_964548955.1 uncultured Phycisphaeraceae bacterium | reverse complement strand
GACAACTCCCACCGTTACCCGACACCAACATTGCAAACGGCTGAAGAGTTACAAGAAATCAAGTTAGAGAAAAACCCAAGTATAAGTTTATAACCAAGCTTGATGTTCTGGTAATGATCAAGTAGATTGAGGCAATGTCGGGGAGGGCGAGGTAGCGGGATGAATGCGCGCTGCAAAGAGGTCCTTTCCGGCAGACCTTCGAATAGTTACCCATCGGTCTATCCTTGGCTTCTCATTACAGCTCGTGAATCGAGAAAGCCGAGCGACTTGGCCACCCGCCTGCATCCGGATGCCAAACCCCGCTGGCGAGCGTTTCCAACGAGTCCGCGCAGGTAGGCACGATGAACCTCTGATAAGACCGCGCAAAAACAGGTTGTTGATCTTGGACGAGTCGTATCGGCCTCGGGCGTTGCTGCCGGTTTCACGGCGAGCTCCTGTTACGACGGAACCGTGTATCTGTAGTGCGGTGGGGACTGAACGTTAAGCCGCGTTTGTGATTGCGGTTAAATGGTGGATGGGTGTTTGAACTCGAATTATTGGATGCGTCGACGGAGTGGGTAGGTTAATCGAGAGGAGAAGTGTATCGTGAGTACAGCACGCAGTAATGCAGGGGATCTTTGGCGCCTGTTGCGGACCAGGCGAGTGTCAGCGATGATGGGAATCGAAGGAATTCTTCTTCTCTTCGCCCAAACAGCGATCGCCGTGGCACCGGCGAACGACGGTATTCAATCTCCGTCAGACTCTACAACGAATGCCTGCGCGACCGCCGCGAGCGCGGAGCCGGCAGGTGAACAACCCAAGGCCCCGCCGGGGCCGCAGGCGGCACACGTCTGCAACCTTGTCCAGGTCATGGATGTCGAGTCGGAGGTTGCATTTGAACGTGCCGAGGTCCCTGAAAAGATCCCGGTGATCTACAGTGACCAGAGCTCGAGGCGACGGAGTGCCACACGGGGCAGCGCGGAAGCCTATGTCTACAAGAACGAATACGACTCGGGGGTTTTGCTCTCCATTAATTATTTGCCGGATACAGGGTTGGTATTCCCCGGCGCGATGATCGCCGACGAGATGATTCTCGGAAACGGGTTCGATCCTTCCCAGGACACGATTTCGGCATACGAGATCCTAATCTTCCGAGACATCCGGGACCTGATGAACGAGACGACGCTTGCGGACTATACGGTTGAGCTGTGGGACGGTGACCCGTTCAATGTGATCGACGTCACCGGGGACGGGTACGCAGGAGCACCGATCGCGAGCCACACGTTCACGGGAGTCCCAGGGCCCGGCGTGTACATGCTGCGCGCCGAACTCGATCCGCCGGTGACCGCACCGCATCAGCGCGTGTGGATGGTCCTCTCAGGGGACCAAACCTGCCAGACCGGATGGAGACTCTCGAGCAAGGTCCCGGAGATCGGGGATATCTTCCGTAATGATCAGGACGTGTTTGAGTTACAGGATGACTCTGACGGGCAGTACTACGGCGCGGGTCACTGCTGCAATGATCTGGGCGAGACGTGTCAAGTCGGGACCGACCCCTGCCAGTATCCGGATTCGATCTGCGATTATCTGGGCCTCCCCACGCCGTGTTACGACACATCCGGTTACGGGACCTGTACCGACCTCGACGCCGAAGATGCGTCGACACTTTCGTTCGGAGGTCCGTGCGACGGCGGTGTTGCTGACTTCTGCTCGAGCTTCGCAGGCAATATCTACGGGCCGACGGACTTCACGGTCACGCTGCAGCCGAGGACGGCGTCCGGTCCTCATGTGATCGTCGATAACGAGATCGTGATGCCGGCCGGTGGGCAGAACGTCTGGCTCGACATCTGGTACCACAACTGGGGCGTGGAGAATCCTGTCAAAACCTGGCAGGCAAAGATCGACTCGTCCGGATACACCAGCGGTCTGGAGGGTGAGCTGGTGCCGTGGAACCCGCCTTGCACTTCGGATGCCGAATGCCAAGCCGCGCACGGGCATAACCTGTCTGGAACGTGTAACGACCCGAGCAATCCGCTGGGTGGGTGCAGCCCCGGCTTCCAGGACTTCTCTCTGGATCCTGATTGTCCGGGCTATTACAAAGGGTGCCTGAAACTGGATTTACCAGCCGTATGGATCGGCATCCCGGACTACATCTATGGTAGCACTTTGATTTTCAGCCCCGAGGCCGTCGATAACGGGGTTCCGCACTACGCCGGTACGGTAGTGCTGGAAGTCTCACCTGACGCTAAGGGCACGTTTACCGTTGACCTCGTTGCATCTGTCACATGGATGAAAGACAGGTACAACCATTACCTTCCGATGATCGGTCACGTTCCCGCGTTGATCAGGGTCGCAACGGGGCAATGCTGCGATCCGAGTTCGTACCCGCCTACGTGCATCTCGGATGAGGTGACGGCGGAAGAGTGTGCCACGCTCGGCGGCGTCTTCAACCTGTACAAGACTTGTGCCGACACGTGTCTCTTTATGCCGACGACACCGGATGGAGAGGCGGGGTATGACAAGAACCGTTATATCTCGTTTTTGCCGGGCAATCCGGGAGAGCTGACCGCGCTGCGCGTGACGTTGACGACGATGCCGCCGGAATTCGCAGCTCACCAGGGCACACAGGTATGGGTCGGTGAACCGATTGAAGTATGCGAGAACAGCGGGCAGAGCACACCGCCGCCGGAGGGATGCGGGCCCGCGTGGGTTCCCGGCGGTCCCGCCCTTACCATGCAGTCCGCGAACCTGCAGGCAACTCAGTACTGCCACGACTTCGGCTCTGTCGGTTTGATGCATGTGACCGACTGCCAGGTCGTTCCCAGCGCCACCTATGAGGTGCAGGCCATCGACTGTGCGACTGATCCCGGCAATGAAGCGAACTACTCGACGCCGCTGACGATCAACACGAGCATGTGGGGCGACATCTGCAACACTTACGACGGCA
>CAZJTP010000320.1:0-2956 GCA_964548955.1 uncultured Phycisphaeraceae bacterium | reverse complement strand
ATGCGGAGTAGGTAATCCTCCTTCAGGCAGGCCTGGAGTCGTTTCCCCTTGATGCCGGTCTTGTCGCGTCGCAGCAAGTTGAAGGCCAATCGCCGGATGCTGCGTGGTACTTCCAGGGTGTAGCGAACGACCTGGGGCACGGGAGCCTGCGGCGATGCAGGATTCTGTTGAACAATGCAGTCCGTCGTGCTCGGAAGCGTCAGAACCTTGGCGACGGCGAAAGGGTAACGGTGACCGGTGATGACCTGGAATGGGTCGAGGGCCAATTACGCCGAGAGACGTCCGAACAGGAGACGGCAAAGGATCGCCGGCGACGTGTGGCCGGCCTTGTGAGCGGGTAAAGAAGCTGCGCAAAACCGAAGCTTTCTGGACTTTGCGTCTTGCACAAAAGCAAGGCGTCCAGGGAGTTTTCACAAACTACCCCCACTGCAAAACCGTCGTACTCAATGCAAAACCTCGTCGTACCTTAGAGCGCGGCAAGAGAAACGCTCGGAAGAACAAGAAGATCACACGCGCGACGCCCATTCCGCCTTCGAGATTCGGATTCTGTGAGGGTCTATCGTAACCCACCAAATCGGGGACTAACTCAATCCTGCCAGCGAAAAACCTGGTTTACACCAAGCGGCCAGTCAAGTTCGAGGTGCGTGGGAACGTTGTCATTCGTCCGGATCGTGAAGGACACCGGGAACCGGTTCTTCAGGTAGAATTCGGTTCGGGACACCGGTACCGTTTCGAACTGCATGCCAAAGATGTGCAGCCACAGCGCCCCACCGCGCCGTTCGAGTGCGACCCGGTCCGTGTCAGCGGTGCGCGCGTGATCCAAACCCTCATACGCGCCGGCGTAGGCGTTCAGGAGTCCCTCGGGCAACGCTACTGCGGGCCGCCTGACGTAGGGTTCATCCAGCGCGATTGCCGCCAGTTCGGCGACGAGATCCGACGGCTGGCGTGGCCCGGGAATGGGGTGGTTCGACAGCCACACCACGTATAGCCTCTCAGTCGGCACCATCAGGCCATAGCCGCCAAACCCGTGGATTATCCCCCCATGAATAACGGCCTTCCTTCCTCTGATCTGGCTGATTCCGAAGCCGCAGGCGCTGTCGGTGACACTCCCGTCGTTCAACGTCGTCGGTGTCAAGGCCAGCTTCAACGTCTCCGGCCCTATGAGTCCATGGAAAAGCGCTTCGTTCCAGCGAAACAGGTCGTTCACCGACGAGACGATGTTGCCATTGGCAAACGGCTCGGTCATGCTGATGAACGGCGCGTTGCACAGTTCGCTGTTTCTCCTCACGTAGCCGGCGGCGCGATGGGGAATGATCTTGTCATGCGTATCGGTCGTTGAACTGTGCATGCCCGCGGGCTCGAAGATGTTCTTCTGAAGGAACTCGGCATACGACCGGCCGGAGACCTTCTCGATGATGACGCCCAGCAGCGTATA
This sequence comes from uncultured Phycisphaeraceae bacterium, assembly GCA_964548955.1. Classification (GTDB taxonomy): domain Bacteria; phylum Planctomycetota; class Phycisphaerae; order UBA1845; family UBA1845. The sequence continues at coordinate 1,521 of CAZJTP010000320.1, read as the reverse complement.
GCCGGAGTTGGAGTAGGCCTTCCGTTCGCCCGGCTCAAACGCGAGCGGCTTGTCCTTGAATAAGCCGATTAGCTCATCGACGCTCACGTCTCTTCGCATGCCCCGTCGAATCTCTTCAAGCCGGACATAATCCCAGATGCCCGAAGTGTGCGTGAGGAGGTGGCGAATGGTGATCCGCTGGCCCTCAGGATAACCGGGTAGGTACTTCGCAACGCCATCGTCCAAACTCAGTCGGCCCTGCTCCGTCAGCATCAGAATTGCAACGGCAGTGAATTGCTTCGTGATCGACGCGATGCGGAACACGGTGTCCGGCGTGATTCGCACCCTATGCTCGACATTGGCCAACCCGTAGCCTCGGCGGAAGATCACTTTGCCTTCTTTCGCGACCAGAATCGCGGCCCCCGGCTCGCTCGGGGAGTACAGGCCAGCCAGCACGCGATCAATCTGCTGTGCCATTTCGGCTTGCGTGCCAGCCGCGCAGCCGCAGGCGCACGTGACCAGGAAAGCGACGCAGGAGGCAATGCGGCAACGCGCGTCGGACAAGCGCGGGAGGCAAGAATCCATGATGGTCGCTCCGGCTTTGGATCGGCGCACAGCGCGCCGTTCGCGTGAATTATGCAGTAGTTTAGTGGATGACCGCTCGGCAGTCAAACAGCATGACGTCGATGGGCTACTGATGCCGGGGCAATCGCATTCTCTTGGTCGGTTTTCGCTGTTCGGTTGTTGTACGGATTGCGCTTGCGCGCTGACGGGGCAAGTAGTCTCTTATCGCCCTGCGTTGGCCACGCAGGGACATGATTGATCACCAGAATCCGCCGTATCCTTGTCCCTATCATCCTCATGTTATGAACCGTGTCCGGGGGCGCTTGTACTGCCCCTCACGGTCGGACCGGATCGCAGCCACAGGTAGGACCGGAACGGTCACGGCGACCTCATCCGAGAGTTTGTTCTCAAGCCGTCTACGTTGTCTACGTATACGAAAACCCTCGCCACGGTTGCGCCACGGGGGGTTTCGTAGACGAAGTGTCGGGATCAGGGCGGCTTCGGATCGGTTGCTCAATCGGCGCCTTGAACCGTGAGGTAGTTGCCCTATTCGATCGTGGCGGTCGTCAGGAAGATATCCTCCACGGGCGCGTCACCCACCAGTTCCACAGCCGCCTGTCCCCAAACCCAAAGCATCCGCCAGCGAGGAGGAGAAGAGAGCTTATCGAAAGGAGTGTAGGGAAAACAACCTCTCCACCTGCGGACGCGATCAGATCAAGCAACTCCGTCACGAGATGGATCATCGCCACCATGCCAAGGACCGGAACCTGGTGGTCAGCGTCGATGGAAGCTATACCAACAAGACCGTGCTTCGAGACCTTCCGGATCGAACCACCTTCATCGGCAGAATCCGCAAGGACGCCAAGCTCCATCACCTACCCAGGCCGGATCAACAGCCCAAAGTCGGCAGCAAACGCCGCTACGGCGACGTTGCCTCCAGGCCGGAGGAATTGCGGAAAGACGAGAGCGTGCCGTGGC
>CAZJTP010000319.1:0-3025 GCA_964548955.1 uncultured Phycisphaeraceae bacterium | reverse complement strand
GCCTAGGGGCGTGGTCTTCCGGATCATATCCCATGTATTGACGGGTTGATCACAGGAATCGCCGACGTGGGTCCTGAAAACTCGATCCGGGCAGGAATCACGGTTTCGGGTGTTCGCGCAGGCATCCGCGATTTACGCTCACTTCGCCGCCGGCACGCTCGGCGTTCTTCAAGTAGACACAAAGAGGTAGAGGGATTGGGAGCGATGCATGGGATGGGCACAGATGATCTTCAGTTTTCTTCGCTCACTGCTTCGTGACCGCACCGAACTTGCCGCCGAGTACCTCGCTCTGCAACAACAGCTAGCTGTTTTGGCGAAGCGGTTTCGATCCCGATTGTCGGCGGGCTGCATCATCGATATCGCTGAGCAGCGTAGCTGATTCAGAGCGTCACCATGTATCAATCAACGAGCCACCTGTTTGCGCGCATTGCATGATCGGCCGCTTCGGCCTTCATGCACCGTCAGATCCTCGTGATCGACTCCAGATCCTTAGGTCAGATCACACGTACTTCCGAATCTGCGAGCCGCAAGCCAACGGAATGATATTTTCAGGAACGACACCCCTTGACAAATGTCGCCTGGCATGTTAACAGCGTAAACATGGCTGACGTACGAAAACGCATCTGCGACGCGACTCGGACCGTCTTCATGAACGAGGGCGCAGGCGGCATCTCCATGCGGCGCATCGCCGCCAACGTCGGTATCACGCCCACCGCCATCTACCGTCATTTCACCGACAAGAACGCTCTCGTCGCCGCTATTGTCGATGAGGGCTTCTCGATCCTGGAGAACAAAATGCGGCGGGCCACCAGGAGTCGGACTGGCCGAGACACGTTGATGCGACTGCTGGATGGCTACGCCGATTTCGCACTTGCTTATCCACAGTATTATGATTTTATGTTTCTGCTACCCAGAACGGGTGTGCGTCGTTACCCGGACGACTTCCGGCAGCGCGAATCGGCCACCTTCAACATCCTCTTGGACATAGTGTCCGAGACCATTGAAGGCGGCGAGTTCAGGCAGGACGACGTCTTGGAAACCTCGCTGACTATTTGGGCGCACGTCCATGGCTTCGTGTCGTTGTACCGCTGTGGGCGATTTGGGGATCACCCCGTACGATTTCGTAGGTCCTTCAGACGCTCCTTGCAGCGTCTGTTCGAGGGTTTGGCGTCGTGACTCTTTTTTTGCGAATGATGTTAACGGTGTAAACGTAGGAGGTCAAACATGTACGTTCGAAAACACAGAAATCATCTAATGGTAGTGTTGCCGGCTCTGGCTATTGTGGCTGCGACGACTTCGTTCGCAGTCGGCCTTGAGCCCAGCCAAAAGGGATTGAAGTTCTCCGAACGCGTGGTGGCGGGCGGACCGGACGATTTCATGACCGTACGCCATCTGCAACTGCGCGGCAGCCAACAGGCCATCGGCCGAAAGCTGGCGGAGACCGCACAATCCCGCCACGGTGTAGAGCTCGTGCGCTTCGATCCGCCCATTGCTGAACGCCGACTCGAGTTCTACAGGAGCGTCTATCCCATGCACTACGAGCGCGCCCTCGGCGTCAAGGACCACTTTGACACCACTCTTGATGGTGGACTGGACACCACCGTGCTGCCCTATAACCTTCCCACCAACATCGGCTGTTCGGTGGTCTATTACCCGCCCTCGCACTGCGCTTCCGGACACGCTACGCTCAGTCGCAACTACGACTGGTCCACGGGTACGTGGGCGGACCTGCTTGGCCCCTCAGCGCAGAAGGACAAGCGTAGGACGACGGAAGATCCCTATGTGATCGAGGTTTACCCCGATCGCGGCTATCCGTCGCTTTATCTCTGTGCTTATGAACTCTTGGGCGGGTGCTTTGATGGCGTCAATTCGGAGGGCCTCACCGTTGCGCTCCTGGCCAATAATACGGGGGTGGCGCCCACACCATCAAACGCATGGCAAGTGGGTCTGAGCGAGGTCGAGATCGGACGCTATCTTCTGGAGAACTGCGCCGATGTCGAGGAAGCGCGCCAAGCCTTAGCGTCGATTGACTTCTACTACGCGCTTGTAGCCTGCCACTACATCATCGGCGATCATGACGGCAACTCGTTCGTATGGGAGTACTCGGTCAATCGCAAGCACCGCTACGTAGTTGATGGCAAGGGTGGGCCGCAATGGGTGACCAATCACCCCGTCCATCCGCTCGCGCGTCCGACAGCCGAGTCGACTCACGCATCTCAGACGGGTAGCCTTGCGCGCTACCGCCGGCTGAACGACGAGATCAAGAAAGCCCCGACCAAACGGACGTTGGATGACATCAAGCACGCCAACCGCTGCGTCCGGGCCGTCGGGCAGGGTACTGTACCGGGGCGCACGTTGTGGCACTCCGTGTACGACTGCCACGACAAGTCACTCGAGATCGATTTCTATCTCGGCGAAAACGGTGCGAACGGGAAAGAGAAGCGCTCGGGCTATCTACACTTTCAGTTGGAGCACTGACCACGGATGGCTACAGCAGCTCCTGTCCCGGTGGCTATCGAGAATGCCATTTGGGCCAGTTTGCTTGCTTGCCATCACGGGATGGGTGTCTGCCGGCTTCGGCAGGGCTTCAAGCTGTATTGGCGATGGAAGTCGCGACTGCCCTGAGCTTCTTGAGGTGGACAGCGGTGTTCGGCCGGCCGACATCTACGACCAGCTCCTGGGTGGAGAGGAGGTGGCCGCATGACCGATCCACAGCTTCTCTTGACCAGCCACTTAAAGACGCTACGGCTATCCGCGTTGTGTTGATCCAGGTGCTCACGAATCCGGCTGTTGGTCAGCAGGGCACGTGCATAGATGGCCAGCCCTTGACATTTCGCTAATCACAGAGTGATTGCCGACGGGCCTTACCCGTGCGAAATGTCAAGGGCCGGACGGAGCTAGTCAATCGTGTGCTGCTTAGATCGCCTGGATTATCCGAGCCGCGACCGTGAGGGAGCGGCCAGCGCTCGTGATCAGATGGGGATGAAAGCCCGTTGCTCCGGGTTAGTGTATCGAGCATCGTGTT
>CAZJTP010000318.1:0-3026 GCA_964548955.1 uncultured Phycisphaeraceae bacterium | reverse complement strand
TCCACGACCGTGGCCTATATCCTGCCCTTGCCACCATCCACCAACGCGGCCTTCGAATTCCGGTGTTGCCGGATATAGCGCGGCACTCGCGACTTCCGCTGAGCGTCCGACACTCTCGCTGCGCTCGAAGCAGACTTCGCTAATCCAACCTTCGCAAAAGTGAGCGTTGAACCGCGTTTGCGGGGTCGAGAAGGGGCTTTTGACCCCCAAGGTCTGCACTACAAAGTCACGCTGGCGGGTCCGTCGGGAGGATGACTTCTCCGCTCCGAATCCGCTGGCAATCCGCTCTAGCAGCGGCAGCCCGACTTCCACGCGTCGTAACGCCGGATCACATACTGCCCGGCCGTCCAGACCATCCGGCGGACCAGGCGGCTCCACGACTTGTCGCTCGCCCCCTCGGGTATGCCCCCGGCACGGTCGAGAGTGTAGGCGTGCTGGACCATGACCCGCTCGTCGAGGTTGAAAAAGCCGATCTCCTTTAGGTAGCGGCAACACGAGGGGAAACCGCAGTGCGCCTCCCTCCGCTTGCGGAAGTCGACGATCGATTCCTCACGCGGTCGCTCCTCCTCCAGGGCGATGTTGATGACCAGCGCCTCGAGAAACGATCGTGCCTCGTTGATGGCAGCATGGAAGTAGCCGTCCCGCGTCGTGGCGTCGGATTGCCCGGCATGATAGCCCAACGTCGCGCAGTCCAGGTTCGGATGTTCCTGAAGCCCTGGGAGCAACGTGGCCAGTTGCTCTTGGGGGGATAAGCCCTCCCCCGCCCCACCGGGCATGTCGCCTGATGGCACCGCCTCGGATGATCCAATCGCCACGCCCAATCCAGACGCTTCGGGCACTTCGCTCACGGGACGCGGACACCGGCAACGCTCGCACAGGGCACGGCGCAAGACGCTTGGGCTGCCTGTGGCCTCGACAACAGTCGTGGATTCGCGAGCGCTGGTGGGCTCGACGGCACCTGTTGGTTCTACGGTCAATGGGGTCATTGTGAATCCTCCCGTGTTTGGGGACTGGTGTTACCTCGGGGCCACTGCGGCCCGTTTTCATCTCTCGTACGTCGGGCCATACCCGACGATTCCACGCGGCGTCGGGCAAAGCCCGAACTACCCGGCTCACAGTCGGGCCCACCATTGCTGCCACCACGTGGCCTGGGGTTTGTCGTCGATCTCGGCCATCCCCGGCCGGACGATCAATTCGTCCAGACACTCGGCCACCACGTTCAGCAGCCCCTGCTCGGTCGCGCCCTGCCGGTCCAGGTACTCTTTCCACTCGTCGGACAGCTCCTCGCGCTCGTAGTCCGCTGCGCCGGGGACCTGACCGATCAGGTCCTCAACCTCCAGCCGCCGCAGGCACTCGCCGAGCACGTTGAAGACCGTGTCCCGGTCGGCGTCGCCCACCCAGTGCGCCGGGTCCTCTTCTTCGTCGCCGAGGTCGGGGTTGAGGTCGTCGTAGAGCATCACCTCGTACCGGCCGGCGCCGGGCACCTGGAGCATGATCGCCTGAGGACAAGCAGTTTATGGACTTCCAGCTGCGATTGATCCCGGACTATTGGGAAAGACCGAGGCTGCTGGACGAGTACCTGAAGATGTGGGAGGCCAAACCGTAAGGCTCTCTGATCCGGGCACGGCGGCCACGTGCCGTTGCCGATGAATGCTCTGTGGCCGTGGAGTACACGCGTGGCAGAAGGCAACGACATATTGCACGGACCGAGGTTCAGCCTCGGGGATATGGTCCGTGTCAGGCACGGAACGTGTGATCCCGACTACCCGGATATCCCCATGGGGGGTTGGATCGGTCAGATCAACGAGGTAGAGGCGGGGAACGGCCCGGCCCACTACTGCGTCGCCTGGAGCCGAGACACACTCGCCGGCATCCACCCCGTCTTCCGCAAGCGATGCGAGCGAGATGGACTCGACTACGAGCAGACCTACCTGGCGGAAGACGATCTCGAACCGGACGGCGAAGAGGCGGTATCCGTTGAGCAACCCGGCGCGATCGACACGCCCGCGCTGTCTCTCGACAACCAAGATGACCGAATCCGCATGACCCTCGGCCTAACGGGTGATGATCCCATCCCCGATGTGGATCCAAGCACGCTGGTTATGTACTGGAACCACCTGCGCCAGCATCTCTCGCTGCCGTTCGAGGCCCGGCACTGCCCTGAGGATGGTCCAGAGAACGATGTTTCGGTCATCGCTCCTACCGATCCCGATGAATACGACTGTGACGAGTTCTTCGGGCTTTTCTGCGAGGCCCGACTCGGGCGGCGGCAAATCACGATCCCTTTGGGAGAAATCGAGGTCACGAAGCGCAACCCGAATCGCCAACTGATTGAGGATTACCTGTACTGGTTCTGGAACTGGCGGTAGGACGAGTTCGCAAGAGCCAGGCACACGGCGAGGCGTGATCGTTCACCCAGCTTCTCATCGCGCAATCGGCGCCTGTCGTGCGATACCTCGTGACGGCGTTGTCTTCCTTTGCGCTAGAGACGCGCTAGCGCGAGTCTTCGCGCTAGACACGGACATTAGAAGAACTTTTTCGAAATCTGCTGGCGCGGTGGCAGAATTCGTGATATCATTGAGTGTGGGGAAACGAACGATGGAGACTTCGCTATGACACTTGCTGCAAGAAAACGATGCGTCGCAGGCGGCGTCGCGTTGCTCATCTGCCTCGCCAACCTGAGCACGGTCGTGAACTGGCTTGAGAAGATCGGCATAGTCGCATGGTCACAGCACCTGTGCGATCGCTACCTAACCGGGACGGCCATTACGGTGATCGCGGCCCTACTGATCCTCTTGCCCTCGGGAGCCGTCGTCGCGATCTATGCAAAACGCTGCCGAGTCTGCGATGCCTTGCTGCTGCGACGAGGCAAGTACTGCGGGGAATGCGGGTCGAGGGTGTGACCTTGCCGGTCAGTTATCAGTCAATGGGACGACAACTTCCGGGCCACAGCGTGCGATTCCCACGACGACCAGATGCACCTTCTTGACATATGTCCCACCGCTCCGAGATCCTGTTTTCGCTTG
>CAZJTP010000317.1:0-3077 GCA_964548955.1 uncultured Phycisphaeraceae bacterium | reverse complement strand
TATTTTAACATCTCCCGGCCCTGTCTTGCATTGCAGACGGCTGATCTGTTACCTCCTAACATCGTACAGACCGACGTGACGTCAGAGCTTGCGCCCTGTCATACCGGCGAGAGCTGCGTGTTCCCACCAACCTCATACTCATCAGTCCCAGGAAGATCAGGCCAACGGCCGGGGCGTCGGGCGTACAACCACAACCCGCTCCACAAAGACCCGGGCGACAACAGAGGTCGAGAGCCTCGTCGCAGATCTGCCCCTCCGGACACGGATCTCCAGCCGACAGGCACGCACCGTCAACGCATTGCTCAAGCCCGTTACAGTAACGCCCATCGTCCTCACAATCGGCATCGGCGCGACACTCGCGACACGAACCATCGACACAATACGGTTCACTCGGGTCATCACAGTCCTCGTCAGCAACGCAGGCCGTTGTCGTGAACTCTATGTCCATGTCCGAGTTCACCTGCAAACGGAGTGGATTGTCGTGCTTGTCCTGGTCGGGCACAGGATCACCCCATTCGCCAAAAGCGCAGAAAGCTTCGCAGGAATCCGACAATCCCAGGCACATTCGACGGCACGTGTCCGACGGGCACACATCCTCGCCGGTGCAGCCTTCCCCGTAAGCGGCAACTTCGACAAGTAGCTCCCAGCCATGCTCTAGGTCCTCAATGCTCAAGGATCGCCCCAGAGGAGGTCGGATTACCACGGTCAAGTACTCACGGCATGTGCCGCTCTCGCGCTCGCAGTATTCGCCGTCATCGCATTCGATGGCTATGTTCTCACAGCAACCATCATCGCAGGAGTCGACGGTACATGGATTCCCGTCGTCGCAATCCGCGTCCGCATCGCACTCTGGCTCGTACGTGCAACAGCCCTGATCGCAAAGGTTGATTGTGCAAGGATCGCCGTCATCGCACTCTCCGCTGCTGAGGCAATCGGGCGTGTTCACGCAACAGCCATCAACGCAGGTGTCTACTGTGCAAGGATCGCCATCATCACACTCCGCATCCAATGTGCACAGGCGTCCCGGCCTGCACGTGTCCGTGGCTTCGTCGCAACACTCATCGTTTGCGCATGGGGATGATCCTGGCCCGCACCAGCATTCGACGCACACCTCAGTCCCATTGCAGAACCGGCCATCATCGCAATCGGAATCTTCCGTGCACTCCTGGCAATCCTCGTCGTTGCAGTCCATCTGACCATCGCAGTCGTTATCCAGGTCGTCATCGCACGTGGAGCCCAAAACCTCACTCGATGGTGGATTCCCGCAGTCTTGCGGGCAATTGCATGGATTCTCACCGGAACCGCAGGTCCCATTCGGACACGGCTGAGGACATTCGCAATCCTGCGGACAACTGCTACATGTCTCTCCTCCACTGCACGTGCCGTCCCCGCAGCACGGATCGATCGCGCTGTGGACGCAGGCGCCGTCTACGCATGAGTCGGCGGTACATGAGTTGCCGTCGTCGCAGTCGCCCGTATCATCACACTCGCAAACGTCAGAGTCTTCGTTGCATACCCAGCCAGGGTCGCAGGGATTGCCGCGAGACGCGCACGCACCATCGCTGCACACATCCGCGCCGTTGCAGAACAGATCATCCTCGCACGATGTGCCATCGGGGGCATGATTTGGCAGGCAGGTTCCGGATCCGTCGCACGTATCCGGATCTGTGCATATCGTGTCGCTGTCGTCACCGCATGCCGCGCCGATCAGTGCTGGCGTCCAGGCACCTACACTGGTCGATGAGTTGCAGACCAGGCAATCGTTGTCCAGGCTCGTATCGCCATCGGCGTAACACAGGCCGTCTATCAGACAAGAGCCAGAGTCCACCGGCCATTCACACCAGCCACTCGCTTGGTTGCAGTTTACCGTTGTGCACGGGAGCTCATCCTCCACACAATCCGAGTCATGAGCGCATGGGCAGGAATCGTTCTCTTCGTTACAAACGCCTGGGCACGGATCCGGCCCGTCCACGCACGTGCCCGACGAGCAGGTCTCCATACCATTACAGAACGACTCGTCTTCGCAGGATGTTCCATCCGGTTCGTTGTTGCCGAGACAGGCTCCCTCACCGTTACATGTGTCGGGATCCGTGCAAGCATCGTCTGTCGGATCACCGCATGGCGTGCCTGAGGGCTCGAAGGCATCATCCGGGCAGGTGCCGGCTCCGTCACAGTACTCCGGAACGTCGCAGTCGCCCGCGTCCACCCGGCATTCGGTGGTGCCTGGCTCGTGGTTTGGCTGACATACGCCTTGTCCATCACACGTGTCGGGATTATCACACGCCGTGTCCGCAGAATCACCGCACGCGGTCCCGTCTGCGAGCGGCGACCAATCGGTCGCGTTCTCTGACGGTCGGCAGCCTTCGCACTCGCTGCCAGGCTTCGTCGCGCCCTCAGAGTAACAGACATCATCGATCAGGCAGGAGCCCGACTCCACCGGATACTCGCACTCGCCGGTGGTATCGTTGCAGGTGTTAGCCGTACATCCTATGACATCGTCGCAATCTGCGTGTCCGAGACAATCAACGCAGCGGTCGCCCGCCTCGTCGCAAAGCTGACCAGGACAAGGATCCGAGCCCGCCTGACAGCCCAGCTCGCTGTCGCACGTCTCAGAACCATTGCAAAACTCACCGTCGCTGCAATCAGCATCAACGAGACAGGCAACGCCCTGGCCGGTAACAGCTCGGCGAATCATGGACCCTTCCCAGGCGACACTGAAGTCGTTCTCATAAGTACCTTCTGCAGAAGGGCAAAACTCTACGGTGACGGTTACCGCCTCATCCGCACTCAACGTGTACTCGTTGTCCGGTCCGCTGATGGAGAATGGAGCTGACGTGGAAACAACTGCGTGCAAGTCCTCAGTTCCAACGTTTTTCAGGTAAAAGGGTGATGTGCTGCACTCGGCAACAACCGTGTCGACAAAGTCGAGGCGGCCGGGTGTTACAGCGGCGACCGATCCCAAGTACGAGGCACGAGCGATGCCAAACTGCGATGGTCCCCACGAACTGTAGTAGAAGTATGAGTAACAGATCAGCCGTCTGCAATGCAAGACAGGGCCGGGAGATGTTAAAATAGGC
>CAZJTP010000316.1:0-3099 GCA_964548955.1 uncultured Phycisphaeraceae bacterium | reverse complement strand
GCTGCGGCTCTACAGGATCCATGGGTCGTAGTGCCCTACACGATTTGGCGCCCGGCCGAGTTCTATCTCGACGGCAATCCTTGCTGGAACGTTGGTGGCATGGCGTTTGACCGACGGAGCGGACGTCTCTTCATGGTGGAGCGAGGCCTGGGTGTGAGCGAGATGAACGCCGCCGTGATTCACGTCTGGTCGCTGTAGGACGTCTCCTGGTGTGGATCCTGAAAATCCTATCCGAGCCGAGAACCGCGGTTTTGGGCGTTTTCACGAGCATCTGTGATTGACGCTTCCACGCCGATTTTCGCAGGCTCGGGACTTCTCTAAACGCCACCCATTACTTCGAACCTGAAAACCTTTCCGAATTCCTCTTGCCATGATCTTGACTTGGTGACATAAGTACTAAAGAAAGTAGTCCACGGGCAGGCTTGCACTATATGATGCCCTGTGAGTTTCGCTGGTGCGGAGGCCATTGAACGGTTTTTCGCGGGCCGGACGCAGAAAGGGTCCAGACCCCCATTGTGGCGATGCGTAAAGAAAAGCCGTAGGCTATTCTATATTAAACTCGTTTTTATGGCGCGTTCCGACGAATTGGCCCTCATGTTCGCCAAGCCCACCGTGCCCATGCACCGGCGGTTTGAGGTGTGCCGTGCGTATTTCCTGGAACATCTCACGGCCAGGGCCATCGCGGATCGGTTTGGACTTCATATCGGATCGGTGCAAGTGATGGTGCGGGATTTCGCCGCCGATCCCAATCTCGATCACTTCTTTGTCTCCAATCGGCCGGGACGGAAAACCTCTCCCAAACGAGAGGCAATCTCTCAACGGGTTGCAGCGTTGCGGCGGGAAGGCAAGACGTTGGGGCAGATCCGACTACACCTGCGACAAGAGGATCATGAAATCTCGGAATCCTACTTGGCCCGTATCCTGCGTGAGGCAGGATTCTCCGCCTAGGGCAACACAGGCTCTCCTCACGACCTGGTCAGTGAGCCCAGGACGGTTTTGAAGTTCCTGCGGTTGCGGATGTCCGAGGGCTGTCACTCGAATCGGGTTTTCTCGACCGTAAAAGTCGCCAGCGTCCGTGGGAGTTTCACTCAGCGGCGATCTGGCCTAGAATCAACGCCCCACTGTGGGAACTACGAACCATGGGCCTCTTGATAGCGGAGTTGGTCAAATGCGTAACAAACTTACACTCGCGGCAGCGGTGCTCCTGTCAGTCGGTGTCGTTTCCGGTGGCGAGACGTATAAGCAACCGCCGGAGTCAGTTCTTAAGGTACTAAACGCTCCGTGGCCTCCCTCGGCGCACGTCAGTCCCACCCGGGACACCATGATTCTCGCGGATCGGGAGGTCTACTCCAGCCTTAAGGTACGTGCAAGACCTTACTTCGAACTCGCTGGTGTTCGGGTCGATCCGAGATCGAACAGTACCTACGGGCGCATGTACCGGACAGGTTTTACAATCCTCCGGCTGGCAGATCGTCGGGAGACGCGTTTGGAGCTGCCCGACGACGCTCATCTGAGCACTCCGATCTGGAGCGCCGACGGTCGCCTCATCGCGTTCGCCAACACGACCGCCACCAGGGTCGAGCTCTGGGTCGCAGAGATAACCACAGGCAACCTGCGCAAGATCCCGTCGGTTCGCGTGAACCCCCTCCTCGGTGACGAAATACAATGGATGCCCGATCAGCGCAGCCTCCTGGTGAAAACTGTTCCTTCCGACCGCGGAGACGCTCCGGAGACTCCCGCGGTGCCATCGGGCCCCAACGTGCAGGAGAGCATAGGCAAGTCGGCCAGCAGCACGTACGAGTCAAGAAACACGCTGAAGACACCGCATGACGAGGTCTTGTTCGACTACTACATGACCTCTCAGCTAGCCCTTGTCGGGATCCCGGACGGAAAGGTCACGATGATCGGAGAGCCCGCCATCTTTTCGTCGGTTCAGCCCGCGCCGGACGGGCGGCACATATTGACCGAGCGGATCCACCGCCCTTACTCGTACCTCCACGCCTACTGGCGCTTTCCCACGAAGATCGAGGTCTGGAATCGGTCCGGTGAGGCCGTGTACCGTGTCGCGCACCTGCCCCTCGCCGATCAGGTGCCGATTCACGGCGAGCGCACCGGACCGCGCGACGTTCACTGGTTGCCAACCTCGCCGGCAACCCTCGTATGGGCGGAGGCTCTCGATGGAGGTGATCCCATGAGAAAGGTCCCGCACCGGGATCGGATCCTTATGCTTTCAGCGTCTTTCAAGTCGCCGCCGCAGGAGTTGGCCAAGACCGAGCACCGCTTCGTCCGCCTGTTATGGGGCGAGACTGGAAGACAGGCCCTGGTCACCGAATGGGAACGCGAGCGACGGTGGGTCAGAACCTGGGCGCAGAACCTAAGGGCGCCCTCGAAGCCGCCCCGGCTGATCTTCGATCTGAGCGTAAATGACCGCTACAACCACCCCGGCTATCCGGTCCATCGGCTTCTCCCCAACGGGAAATGGGCCTTCATCGAAGACGGAGACTCGATCTACCTTTCCGGCTATGGAGCCTCACCAGAAGGGGCGCGGCCTTTCCTGGACCGGTTCGATCTTGAGACGCTGAAAACGGAGCGCCTGTTTCGTTGCAGCCGCTCTGAAGTCGAACGGTTCGCAGCCTGGATCGACGTCGATGCCGGCGAGTTCTTGACGCGACGAGAATCACCGACGCAAGTTCCAAACTACTTCATCCGGCGCCTCGGCGAGAGGACTAAAGCACAACCGGGTGAGGCGGGATTCACATCCACAGCCACGGCCGTGACACGGTTCTCGGATCCTGCCCCCGAACTCCGACGCATCACCAAACGGATCGTTACCTACACCCGCGAGGACGGCGTGCCGCTCTCGTTCAACCTCTATCTTCCACCGGACTACAAGGAGGGCGAGCGCCGCCCCACCGTCTTCTGGGCATACCCCCTCGAGTACTCCGACCCGGAGACAGCCGGTCAGATCACCGGGACCGAAAAGAACTTCATGTATATATGGGGCGCCTCTCCCCTGTTCTTCCTACTCGAGGGCTATGTGGTCATCGATGACCCCGGTATGCCGGTCATAGGTCCTCCCGATACGGCCTACGACACCTT
>CAZJTP010000315.1:0-3169 GCA_964548955.1 uncultured Phycisphaeraceae bacterium | reverse complement strand
CCTCTTCTTTCGGGCGCAGCTTCGAGACCGGGTCTTGGATCATGTGCAGCTTCGGCTCAGACTTGCAGCCTGTGACGATGTAGAGCCAGTAGTCCTTGCCGAAGCGCTGAGCCTTAATCCACTCGTTCTCGGTGAGGCAAACATCACCGTCGCCCGCGCGACCCTTGACCTCGATGTAGCGGGCGACCTGCCCGCCTGCGAGCGAGGTGATGTCCCAGCCGCAGTTGTCCTTCTCCACGGAGACGGGCTTGCGGCCTTGCGATTCCTCGTGCCTCGTGGAGACCTCGACGGTGACGGCCTCCGCCTCATCGTCACGGCGCATCTCGCCGCTGGACTTGATCGTGACCGAAGACTCGAAGTCCTCGGCCTTGAGGAGCTTCTTCCATGTCTTCTTGGTGTTGACGCCCTCGGCCACGATCTCCACGCGGCCCCCGCGCGCCTTGGCGAGCAGCACCCGGACAGGTTCGCCGAAGTGCGGCCCCTCAAGAATGGTGCCTTCAACCAGCTTCTCGGCGATCAGATCTGACTGCACTGCACCGGCTCCTCATCGATGTTGGGCGTGACCCGGGCTTCGTCATAAAGCTTGACTTGCCAGTCTCCTCGCCGTCCTGGACGAGGACGGTTATCGAGTGTACATCGCTCTCCGATTGTTTACCAGCCTAACATAGCCACACCCGGCCTTATCCGCCTATCCCCGCAAACAAGTTGAAGGCACCCGTACCGGGCGGGAATCGGAGGACGAAACCTGGCAACTCAAACGCATGAGAGTGAGATGTCGGTGCGCCTAGCGGGGCGATCAGCTCGCTATCGGCACTGCCACGAAACTCTGATTGGCCGAGTAGTCCATGGCTTCGGCAGCGGCCAAGGATGCCGACTTGTCATGGTACCCCCCTGAGCATCTCCCGGAGCTGGTCATAGGCCAGATGTTGGCGTTCCCCCTGACACAGGGTGCCCTCTAGACGTGGAAAACTGACGCAATCGAGCTTGGTGGTCTCTCAGGACCCCCGGAGTCGAAACAGGCGTGTTTTGGGCCTCCGAACCGGTCATGGCAGGGGATCTCTGGTCCGTGTTGCCAGCAGCCGGAGCCGATCCGGTCGGACCGGTCGGTTTGCGAGGATCATCGCTGCATTCGCTCAAATCCCGACGGACCCGACGCCGAGCTGCAGGTACCTCATTCGCGCCGACGGGAGCTGTTCGGCAGTTGGCAATGTTCGTTGTGCGCGAGCACGGCTGTCGGGAGTACGTGAGGCTGCGGACGTTCAACCGGCACAAGACGAAAGGCCGCTGGTATCTCGCGCGGCGAGTTGCGTCGCCGCCAAAGGCGCGCGGAGTTCCAGTTTCAATTTCCCAGGCCAAAACACTCTTGGAGAAACGGTAGATCGATCTCGGGATAGACGGGGTACTTGGAGAGGATGTCTCGGACTCTGGCACTGGCTTTCTCACGCGTCGGCTGATCCAGCACATAGCGGGCCTTGCTCTTCTTTCCATCCTTGGTGGTTCCGGCCGCCGTGTGAGAGAGCACTGAATGTATGATCGAAGCGACTTCCCGCATCTCGCTCTCCCCCATTCCGAGTGTCGTGACAGCCGGGGTGCCGAGTCGCAGGCCGCTGGTGTACCAGGCTCCGTTCGGGTCGAACGGTATGGTGTTGCGATTCAGGGTGATCCCGCTATCCCGCAGTGCGCTTTCCGCTTGCCGGCCGGTCAGACCAAACGGAGTCATATTGAGCAGAACGAGATGGTTGTCGGTCCCGCCGGACACCACGGACATCTCCTCTTTTAAGCAGGCTTCCGCAAGGTTTCTGGCGTTCCGTACGATGTTCTGAGCATATTCCTTGAACTCCGGTCGGAGGGCCTCGGTGAAACAGACGGCCTTGGCTGCGATCACGTGGGGCAGAGGCCCGCCCTGCACCAGCGGACAGCCTTTGTCGACCTGTTCCTGAAACTCCGATGTGCACAGAATCAGCCCTCCACGTGGGCCGCGCAGTGTTTTGTGCGTCGTGGACGTGACGACGTGAGCGTACGGAACAGGATTGAACTCGTCTCGAAGCACGGCCCCGGCCACGAGACCCGCAAAGTGGGCCATATCCACCATCAGTACCGCATCGACTTCATCAGCAATCTCACGCATCCGATGAAAGTCGATGTTCCTGGGATATGCGCTGTATCCCGCAAGAAGGATTAGCGGCCTTAGCTGGTGAGCCAGTTGCGCAATCTCATCGTAGTCGAGAAGCCCGGTCGAGCGATTCACCATGTAGGACCGGGTGTCAAACATCTTCGCCGAGACGTTGTTGCGCATTCCGTGGGTGAGGTGCCCGCCGCAGGTGAGGTCCAGACCAAGGAGCCGTTGGTTTGCGAGACGCTGACGGATCGCCTCCCAATCAACCGGCGACAGGTCGGTCGATCGCCCGACTCCCCGTTCTTGGAGCATCGGCAGCTCCACACGAGTGCCTAGGATCGCCCAGAACGCGATCAGATTCGCATCGGCCCCACTGTGCGGTTGCACGTAGGCGTGCTCAGCGTTGAATAGCTCGCACGCCTTCTTGCACGCGTACTCCTCAATGTTGTCAACGTTGTCACACCCGGCGTAGAAGCGGTGGAACGGATGACCCTCCGCATACTTGTCGGTCAGCAAGTTGGCCATTGCCGACTGAACGGCAAGGGAAGAGTAGTTCTCGCTGGCAATCAGTTTTATGTTGCTCCTTTGATCCGCCAGCTCCCGCACAATCGACTTGGCAATCTCGGGCGACACGCTCGCAACGCGTTCCAGATTCCCGAGGTACGTCAGGAAGCTGGGATCGACTTTTGAATGGTCTCGCCGGGAAAGATACGAGTGAATCAGCTCTGGTGGCATGGTCCAATCCTGTGTGTTCAGAGTGTCAACCTGGGCGGTCTTCAAGAGACCGTATAGCAACGGAACGCCCATAAACCTGGTAACCTCAGCCCCGATGGAGCGGGCATAGCGCACCACGGTCCAGGCGACCGTCCGTTGCCCGGCGAGAACGACCGGGCGTGCACGATAGGATACTCAAGCACGGGTGCAGTGCAACTGGCGTCCTCCCGACAAGTCGGGATCCCGTCCAGGCGTTGACGATTTGTCGCACGTGGCAACCAGCGTTTTGGCGTTTGAACGCCATCCGTATTGGCGGTACGGGAGGGGAAGGAATCTTAG
>CAZJTP010000314.1:0-3171 GCA_964548955.1 uncultured Phycisphaeraceae bacterium | reverse complement strand
GCCACTCGCCCCGGCTTCTGAGCCCAGGCGGAAGCAGCCGTCAGATGCACGATCACCCCCCCCACCGCGACAACCCAAGCGCCCCGCAGCCGCCGCAGGCTCCGAAGGTGCAGCAGTTTCCGATATCGTTTCATGCGATTCATTCTACCTCTTGTCGGCCGGCACGTAAAGCGAGTCCGGGGCGATTTGTGCGGCCTCAGCCGGATTCGGCGGCTCGAATCGGATGGCACACCAGCACCGCCGTCCCCGCCATCACAACGGGCACCGGATAATCACTCCTTTTCCAGTAACCGATCGCTCCTGGGCATCGACGTTCGCGCCGCTACGGTGGGCACGTGCCCGGGCCGGCGAACGGATACGGTTGACCCTTGAACGCATCAAGTATCTGAGTAACGTCAGTTGAGATATTAACCTTGCAGTCCGCAACGTTCGGGTCGATATCACCCCTCGGCTTAATCGGAGCACCTTGCAGGTTCTTGAACTTGTCCAGATCGGCGGTGACATCAACTGTCGCATCAACGCTCGTGTCTGGTGTGCTCCAACGGTCGCCGTCCCAAGCGCCGCAGATGTTGCCCCACGAACTCGTGTGGATCGTTAGCGGGTCGGAATACGCCGCGTCGTCACCGGTATCGCAATAGCAGTGTATGGCCTGGACGGTGTATGTAGCCCCGGGAACGATCTCGCAGTCGGTCACGTGAAGCAGCCCCACTGCGCCAAAGTCATGGCAGTATTTATCCGCCTGCAGGTTCGCATAGTGCATCGTGTTCGGAGGGCCTCCGATCCACGCCGGGCCACAGTCTTCCGGATCGACTTCGAAGGCTTGTCCCGAGTTCTCGCATATCTCAATCGGCTTACCGACCCACATGTGTGTGTTCTCGTAAGCTGCGAACTCGGGCGGTAGGCTGGTCAACGTCACCCGCATGGCGGTTGACAGACTCGGACTGCCCAGGACGAAGGAGATATAGCGGGTCTTCTCATAACCCGCTTCTCCTGTGGGCGCGGTCGGTGCATTGGCTTCCAGGCACTCGCATTCGTCCGGGATGCTGTTGGAGTTGTAATCACCACTCAGACCGCAGCCGGGGACGTCACAAAATCCCTCAAGCGCGCCGCATTCAATGTCACACATGTCGGGTATGCTGTTCCCGTTGCAGTCCGGCCAGTACTCGTAGGCACCCGCATCGACCGTGGGCGTGCCGTCTGCGTCCCCGTCCATGATGCGCGGGTACCCATCCATATCGGCGGTTACGATCACGGCCGTGTTGTCGCCCGCATCGATGCAGGGAGAGCCGTCCTGCAGGTGCACATCGTCATCCTCGGTTCCGAACGTGTCGTCGGGCCCATCGTCGTCCACAAACAGCGGGTCATCGTCGATGTTGCCTGTGCCGGAGTATCCGCCTTGGACGTCGCTGTACGTGACCGTGGCCGTGCTGCTGACATCGTTGACGATCTCGCCACCCGCATTGCCCCACACGATGCAGTTGGTGAGATCCGGGTGGGCGCTCATTGCATTGTACACCCCACCGCCGCTGTAAACCGCGGCGTTGCCACTGAATGTGCAGTTGGTCACCGTCGGGCTGCTGGAGTCGTTATACATACCCCCGCCGTTGTCAGCTGTGTTCCCCGTGAAAATAGAGTTGATCACCGTCGGACTGCTGGAGTCGTGATACATACCCCCGCCGTCGTCAGCTGTGTTTCCCGTGAAAATAGAGTTGGTCACCGTCGGGTTGCTCTGCAAGCTGTGCATCGCACCACCGTTAGTCGCCGAGTTTCCGATGAACGTACAGTTGGTGACCGTCGAACTGCTGTTGTCGGAGTTCTCCAGCGCACCGCCGTTGCGTTCGGTGCTATTCTCGACGAACTGACAGTCGGCTACGTCCGGACTGGCGGACTCGTTATACATCGCCCCGCCGTCACCCGTAGCCGAATTATTGGTGAACACGCAGTCTCGGACCGTCGGGCTGCTTCCGACGTTGTACATCCCGCCGCCGTACATGTACCCGTCTCCCGGATTGGTCCCGGTGCCGCCCGTAATGGTGAAGCCCTCGAGAACAGTGTCCGGGTCCTCGCCACTCCTGCAGATCACGACGCTGGTGTTTAACCCGGCGGCATCGATGTTCGTGACCTGGGGCCCGATAGCGCTGCGCAGCGTGATCGCCTTACCGAGAAAGTCGATCGCCTCATTATACGTTCCAGGCGCTACATCGATCTCGTCGTAACCGAGCGCATCGTCGATTGCTAGCTGAATCGTCATATGGGATGTGTGCTGCGTCACGTTGTAAACCGGTAGCTGCTCGTACGCGCCCATATCCACGATGCCGTCGATGATGCGCGGATTGCCGTCGAGGTCGGTGCTTACCGTGACGGCCGTGTTGTCGCCCGCGTTAGTGCACGGAGATCCAGGAAACAGGCGTAGGTCGTCATCTTTCGTCCCGGGGACGTCATCGGGTCCGTCGGTATCCCTAAGGAGCGGATCGGCGCTGATGTTGCCGGTACCCGTGTAACCGCCCTGGACGTCGCTGTAGGTGATAGTTAGCGTGCAGTCAGGGTCGGTATAAATCTCTCTGCCCGCATTGCCCCAGAAAATGCAATTGGTCACCGTCGGGCTTCCGGAGAGATTCACCATTCCGCCGCCAGTTGCGTATATTCCATTTCCGATGAACGTGCAGTTGATCACCGTCGGGCTGCTCTCTCTAATATTGCGCATCCCGCCGCCGTAGTCAGCCGGGTTCCTGTTGAAGCTGCAGTTAGTGACTTTCGGGTTGCTTCTTTCGTTATGCATCCCGCCGCCGTAGTCAGCCGCGTTCCCAATGAAGACGCAATTGGTGACGGTGGGGCTGCTGTAGTTGGTGTTATGCATCCCGCCGCCATTGCTGTACTCGGAGTCAAGGACATTCCCACTGAACGTGCAATTGCTCACCGTCGGGCTGCTGTCGAAGTTGGACATGCCGCCGCCGTCCTCGGCTGTGTTCGCAGTGAACGTGCAGTTGGTCACTGTTGGACTAGCTCTGTCGTTATACATTCCGCCGCCGCAGCCGGCCGAGTTCCCGCTGAACGTGCAGTTGCTCACCGTCGGGCTGCTATAATAATCGTTGTACATCCCGCCGCCGCGATAATCGGGGGTAACAGATCAGCCGTCTGCAATGCAAGACAGGGCCGGGAGATGTTAAAATA
>CAZJTP010000313.1:0-3176 GCA_964548955.1 uncultured Phycisphaeraceae bacterium | reverse complement strand
CAATATAAGACCGAATCTGCTCTTCTGGTGGCACCATGCTGTTCTTGTCAACCTTTCGTGCTCTCACATTTACCCCGACGTTTTCTTCCCACACGGAACCGTAATCCAGAGTAGTCCACGTCATGCATTGACTATGAGAGAACGATCCCTCGGCTTACGATTATCGCACCCTATGTAGTGGGTCTCAGCAGGATGAAACCAGGCGTGCAACAATGCGCTCGGTGGCATGTCCATCCCACAGCTCAGGCAGTACTGCCGCACGAGGCGGATCATCACGAATCTGACGGTATGCGGTCAGAATCGAATCCGGCGAGGTGCCCGCCAGCCTGTTTGTTCCATGGGTAATCGTAATGGGCCTCTCCGTATTCTCTCGTAGCGTCAAACACGGAATCCCCAGCACGGTGGTCTCTTCCTGGATGCCTCCCGAGTCTGTCAGCACAAACGCGGAATCCGCCATCAGCTTGATAAAATCCAAATAGCCCAGCGGCTCGATCACGCGGAGCCCGGCCGAGGTCTTGATTCGAGATGAAAGCCCTGTCGCGTCGAGACTGTTCATCGTGCGCGGATGTGCCGGGAAGATCACGGGCACGTCAACACTTATCTCTTCAAGCGCACGAAGAATCCCGGAAAACACGTCAACCTGATCAACGTTGTTCGGACGGTGGAGCGTCAGGACAGCGTACCCCTTCTCCTCCAAGCCGAGCACCGAAAGAATATCAGACCGATCCGCGCGAGGCCGATTACGCAACAGCGTATCGATCATCACGTTCCCGACCAGGTACGCCTTGCCGTCGCTGATACCCTCCCGTTTCAGGTTCTCCATGCCGCTCGGCTCTGTGACGAACAGCATATCGCTGATCGCGTCCGTGACGACACGGTTGATCTCCTCAGGCATCGTCCGGTCGAAGCTGCGTAACCCGGCTTCCACATGGGCGACCTTGATGCCCAGTTTCGTGGCTACCAAGGCGGCTGCCACCGTGCTGTTTACGTCGCCCACTACGACGACCCACGTTGGCCGATACTCGAAACAAACAGGCTCAAAACGCTTCATCACGTCCGCGGTCTGGGCGGCGTGCGTGCCACTGCCCACCTCGAGATTCAGGTCCGGCTTGCGGATCCCGAGCTCGGCGAAGAACAGCCGGCTCATCTTCTCGTCATAATGCTGTCCCGTGTGCACCAGCAGCGTCTCAACGCCGCCGTTTTGCTCCAGCGCGTCGACGATCGGCCCGATTTTCATGAAGTTTGGCCGGGCACCACAGACACATGCGATGATGGGTTCTCGTCCGCTCATCCTCGCGTTCGGCAACCAAGTGAAATGTACTCAGCGTTTGAGTCAGTTGCCGGACCCAATCCCGTTGCTAGTCTCGTGGTTCTGGTTCTCTGATCGGACCGCAAAAGGACAAGCCGCGCTCACTCCGTGCCCGTCAGTTACAGGGCAACTTCGCCGTAACCTACTATAAACAAAAAGCTTATGCGCTCTGGGCCACTTAAGGCCGCTGGCGTCATCGGGTCATCCAACGCTACGGGATGACGTTGAACGCCTGTACAGGCCGGGCTCCTCAAACCGTGCGGCATCGACCGTCTTGGCTCGGTACATTACGCGGTGTAACGCACCACCTGTCCCGCAACAACACAAAGGTAGCAAGCGGCCTCTGCACGCTCGGCAATTGCCCGGATTGACACCATACCTGTGGGGCTAGAGCAGTTCTCGGACGCGAATGCGCCCGGAAGAGGATCATGCCCCGCTAGCTTGTGCGGTTGGCCAGAAGCAGTGTGGCGTTGCTCCGGACCGGCCCCATTTTCTTTCGGGAAACCGCCGTCAACCAGCCGAGCGGCATCCCATTCAAGGCTTTTCCACCCCGCCCGTCTCCGTACCGGCGGGCTCGTCCGTTCTGCGACTCGGCTCATGCTAAAGGTCTTCGGCAAGTAGCGACCACGGCTTTCCTGCCAACGATTTGAGACCCAACTGTTCCGCAACCGAAACACGCCGTTCAGGCAGACCCCGGTCCCACTAAGAAGCTCCGTTTAGACTCATAGCGATGTTATTCGAGAAACGACGGAATGCAAGACCGAAGCTGTGATTTCTTTGCCGCTTCGGTTTTCGGACGCCCCCCCAGCCAAGACCGCGCCGTTAGAGCCTATCGCAATAATAGTCCGGATTCGCGTAATCTCCGGGAAACTTGCCCATTTTAACCGTTTTTGAGATAGGCTCTTAGCCACAACGCGCTGACAGGCAGGGCATGAAGGTTCCGTGCGAATGGAATCACTTCCGATCCGGTATACAGGAGTATGCCCCGGTGGAGACGCCTGCCGGTGGCCTGAGCCAGATCATCCAGGCCCCGGAGGTCTTTCCGGTCGAGTGTCGCCGACGCCTTCACTTCGATTCCGACGAGTTGCCCGCCCGCCTGTGCCTCCTGAAAACCCTATCCGGCGTCTTCGGCATCGGGAAGGTCACAATTATCGGAGCACGCGACATTGACATTGTCCGGCCACTAGCCCAATCGGGTGTGACGATGTTCCGATCGCAGAACACGACGCCGATCACCCGCAGGCGTTGAGTGGCGGCTGGATTGCACTTGGCTTGTCCGAAATCGGAACTCTTCTCGCACGCTTCCACAGGAAATCACAATGGTTGCCAGGCAGGCGTCCTCCGACAATTAGTGCGTTATTGGAGCCACGAAAGCCGGATGACGTTTTCGAGATGGACACCCACTTTGAAAACCCGCTTGCAATCTCGCGCGAGCTTTGAAAGAATACGGCCGTTGACTTTCAAAGTGCGGTGACGCGGGAGTGGACGTGATGGACCGAAAACAGTTTGAATCCTCGGGCGCAGGGCGTCTCGTGCGGGCAGCCGAGGGCTACTGGGCCTTCGTACCGGCACCCCTCCCCCCGCCACTACGCTACGACGAGGAGACGGTCCTGCTCCTGTCGCAGGCCGACGCGGGTCTGAGCGAGCTATCTGGGCTCGGTCGACACCTGCCGAACCCGCACCTTCTGATTACTCCGTACGTTCGCCGTGAGGCCGTGCTTTCGTCGCGCATCGAAGGGACGAAGACGAACCTGGCCGAACTCATGCTCGGCGAAGTCGATCCGAAGGCCGTCGCACAAGACCCGGATGACTTAACCCAAGTTGAGCAGCTGAGAGGGTTGAACGTCCTTGGGGGTAGCGCCAAGGC
>CAZJTP010000312.1:0-3222 GCA_964548955.1 uncultured Phycisphaeraceae bacterium | reverse complement strand
CGTTGTGGGTACGCACCTCCAAAGCCTTTAGGTCAACGGTATCGATGGCGAGTTGCTCGGTGACAGGCTCAGTCCAAACGGTCGTCCCACAGCACGACCAGCCCCAACCGCCCACGCCGACCACAATGCAACCGGTACTTAGAAGCGGTACCAATCCAATCAAAAACAGGCTGCTGAATCTCATTTGCGTGCTCATGATCTTTTCCTTGAATGTGAATAAGGTCCCTTCCGCGGGCACCCACGCCCATGCCGCACTATCTCTACCCTAACGACTCTCATATTCGTGCAGCGTTAGTGATTATTCCAGCGATACCGGCCCGCTTCTCACATATTCTTACGTTTGTGACCGTAACCGCATTGTCCGTCCGCCACGATCCAAGGCGGATCATTTTCGTCGCGCTTTGAGCAGGACGAGGAAGACCGGGACGCCGACAACCGCCGTCACGACGCCGATCGGCAGGATTGCGCTGCCGAGTTGGCGATCAGTTACCCAACCTGCAAAACGCATGGTAAGCTGCGAAGCCCAATCGCAGATGATCAGAAACGCCCCGCCCGCTATGGCCGACGTGGGGAGCAGCAGACGATAATCCAAGCCCATGACCAGGGCGACCATGTGAGGCACGACCAGGCCGACGAACCCGATCGGACCGCACTTCGCCACCACGCCCGCCGTCGCCAGCGTACACACTAGCACGCAGATCCCTTGCAAGCGCATGACGTTGATGCCGCGGGTCGTCGCCAGCTCGTCACCCAGGCGGTATTGATTCAGCGCCCGGGCACTTGCGATCAGGACCACCCAGGCCGGCAACACAAACGGCAATAGCGTTGCCCCTTGCAGGGTCGTGATCGGGTCCAGCGAGCCCATCATCCAACGAACCATCGTGAACGTCGCCCGCTCGTTCGAGACGGCTGTTATGAGCATCATCATCGCGGAGCAGAACAACCCCATCGTCACGCCCGCCAGCAGCAGCTCATTCGACGTGAGCCTCCGCGAGCCGCGGGCAAGCAAAAACACGATCCCGACGACCGCTACACCGCCGACAAACGCGGACATTGACAGGCTCGAGATGCCCAGTACGGTCATCCCCCATCCCAGCCGGATCGCAATGAGCGCACCGAGCGATCCGCCGCTGGCGATCCCGAGCGTATAGGGCGTAGCCAGCGGATTTCTAAACAACACCTGGAAGGTCGCACCGCACAACGCCAGCGTGATCCCCACAGTGAGCGCCAGGAGCGTTCGTGGGAACCGCTGACCAAAACCGATCTGCCTTGCCGTTTCGACAAAGCCGGTCAACTCTTCGTCCGAGATTGTTCCATTACCGTCAATGTCAACGAGCGGACGGTCGACAAGTTCGTCGGCGCTGATGCTCAGACCAAGCCGCGCCCGCCAGGCATCCCACCAGCCGAATGACGCCGACTCGGTGCCGATACCGGGGCTGATCAGAACAAGCAGCACAAGCCCCATCGCGCAAGCACCAAGTCGCAGCACGTATCGGCGGCGTGTAAGGGGTGTTGTGGTCATCGTTACGGCGCCATTGCAACCGGCACAATCCAGCGGTGGTTTGGATCATCGGGCATCGCAAGTGTCGCAAGCTCGACACCATAGACCGGACCAAGCACTTCCGGCGTCAGAACCTTGCCCGGCGGCCCCGTTGCAACCGTGCGTCCTTCGTGCAAGAGCAAAACGTGTGAGCAGAACCGGGCTGCGAGGTTCACGTCATGGGTTACAACCACCACCGCAAGGCGATCGCAGTCAGCACGGTTGCGAAGGATTTCAAAAATCGCCAGTTGGTGTTGGATATCCAGCGACGCAGTCGGCTCGTCGAGCAGGACAAGCTCAGGCTCCTGGGCGAGCGCCGCGGCCACGTGAACTCGTTGTGCTTCGCCGCCGGACAACGTAGCCATCGGACGATCGGTGAAGCCAAGTGTCTCGGTGATCTTCATCGCGCGATCCGCGATCCGGTAATCCTCCACCGATTCAAACAGCCCAAGCGAGCGATGCGGGAACCGGCCCATCAGCACGACATCTTGCACAGCAAGATCAAGGTCGGAGGGTGGTTGCTGCGGAAGAAAGGCCAGACGCTTTGCGCGATCCCGACCGGACATGTCGGTCAGCGATCTACCGCTGAGTCTGATCACACCGCCATGCGGCCTGTACAATCCCACCATCAGACGCAATAGCGTGCTTTTCCCCGCGCCGTTGGGCCCGACGATCGCCCAACACTCGCCGCGCTCAATGGAGAGCGTGATCGGCCCGAGGAAGTCCGGCCGGGCGGCGAACCCGAACCGTACATCGTCGAGGCTTAGCATCGGATCCGATTCACCGGCCACTATCAGTCTCCGGTTGTAACAACCGTGACACCTTCTCGATGATCTCCACGTACCGCGGCGATGGGATCAAGCAGTGATCGTCGGTCACGAAGAAGATTCGTCCCTCGGCCACAGCCGGGATCGAACCGAGCTTTTGCCATTGATAAAGCATCTGTTGTTTCAGTGCCGGCGTCAGATTCACTTCCGGCATCAGCTCGATGATCACCTCCGGGCGGCGAGCGATGATCCCTTCGCCGCTGACTTGAGGATAGGCCATCTCCACGTCGCCGAACACATTCGTGCCACCCGAGATGTCGAGCATCTCGTCAAGGAAGGTTCCCTTCCCGGTCGTCAACAGGTTGGAGAGTCGATCCGGCTGACGTGAGATCGTCAGCAACACGCGCGGTCGCAACCGGTTCGCGGTCCGTTTTCTAATCGCATCCAGCCGCCCGCGAAACCGCTTGAGAAGCTTTTCCGCCTTGTCGACCCGTTCGAGCCGCTCTCCAAGCTCGACGATGCACGTTTCCACGTCGGCGAGGGTTTCGGTTCGGTCCTGATAAACGGCAATGTTGCGCTGACGACAAAGCTGCTCGACCGAATTGCTGCGTCCGCGAAGGACGACGAGGTCCGGCCGCAGTGCGATGATCTTCTCGATATCGGGATCGAACAATCCACCGACGCGCGGCCGCTTCTGCAAGTCCGGCGGGTAAACACAAAACTTGCTCACTCCGACGATTGCGTCACACGCACCTAGCTCGCAGATGATTTCAGCCGAGTTCGGCGCGATCGTGATGATGCGTTTTGGAACCGTGGTGACAACCCGTTGAGCAGGACTTGTACCCGCAGAGCGGTGTAGCGGCTGGCGTCCCCGCCAGCCGTAATCGACGTAGAACACCACTTTACCGCCCTCGG
>CAZJTP010000311.1:0-3286 GCA_964548955.1 uncultured Phycisphaeraceae bacterium | reverse complement strand
GGCATCGAACCGTTCAAGGCCGCAGCAGGAAGAGACAAATCATGAGTATCACAAGAACAGCTATCAGTGTGTTGGTGTTGGCAAGCTTGGTTTGGCTTGGTGTCGCAATAACCGTAGCGGATACGGCCGAGCCGTTCAAAGCACCACAGCACCAACGGATCAAAGATGCGCAGCCGCCACGTACAGATCTGAGCGGAGCGAGGTATCACCACCTGACAACGGAGATTGATCATGGCTGGAGAGAGAACCAAATCTTGTAGAAGTACGTATTTCAGAGCACGGGAGGAGGCAAAGCGAGTCTTGAGGTTACCTGAGCTGCCGGTACGGCCTGCTGTGTTGTCACTGCTCGCCGTGGTCACGGTGATAATAGCATATCCGTCGGCAGCCTCGCCACCAGCGGCCGCCCCGACTGCGCAGGTGGTGTCAAACCAAATCCCTGAGCGACCGGACGTAACGGTTGAGCGTGGAGTATACACAGAACTCGAAGCAAGCAGTGATGGTACTGCCTACGTAATCGTGATGCTGCAACCGGTACAGGCGGCCAGGGGGACGCCGCAGCAGCGAAGGGCAGCCGTCAGAGACATTCAAAACCGAGTGCTGGCGAACCTGCCTCCGGGCGAGTTCACGCCTGTGTACCAGTACGAGAACTTCGCTGCCATGACCGGTCGTGTAAACGCACCCGGACTGGCCAAACTTGCCGCGGACCCGGACGTCGTTGGTGTCGGGCCGGATGGCCGCGGGCACGCCCACCTTGATGTGAGCGTTCCCTTCATTAACGCAGATGACGCGCACGCCCTTGGGTACACGGGAACGGGGATTACGGTGGCGGTGTTGGATACCGGCATTGACAGTGATCACCCGGATCTTTCGGACAACATAGCAACCGGATGGTACCACTTCCTGGATCAGGGCGCCACGACGGGCGTCGGGGCGGAGGACAACAACGGCCACGGCACCAACGTCTCCGGAATCATCACGTCGAAGGGGCAGGTGGCCTCGGTGGGTGTGGCCCCCGACGCTGACATTCTCGCAATCAAGGTGCTCAAGGCGGACGGAAGTGGCTGGGTCAGCGACTGGGCTTCCGGGGTTGATTACGTGGTAAGCCACAAGGACGACTATGACAAGCTCTGCTGCATCAACATGAGCCTGGGAACCTGGGATCTGTATGGAAGCTGTCCCTGCGACAACGCGGATATGTGGACGATGCTCATGCAGGCGTCCGTGCAGGCGGCCAAGAGCGCTGGAATTGCGAGCTTTGCATCGAGTGGGAACCAGGGCTCCACGACGTCTATGTCCTGTCCTGCATGTCTGTCGACCGCGACGGCGGTTGCGGCGGTCTATGATCAGAATCTTGGGCGTGAGCCGAATACCGGTACATACCAGGACATGTGGAGCTCTTTCGGCAATTGCTACGACGGCACCACGGCACCGGATAAGATCGCATGTTTCTCGAACCGCAGCACCTGTAACGAATTGGCCGCTCCAGGACGGCTAATTAACGCCCCGGCAATGGGCGGCGGCACCGGCGCCTATACCGGAACATCCCAAGCCTCGCCGCACGTTGCGGGTGTCGCGGCACTTATGTGCCAGAAATGTGTAGACCGTGGGGAATCGCTTACGCCCAACGCGATGGTGCAGGCCATGAAGAGCACCGGTGTGTCCACCAACGACCCTGCATCGACGACCCCTAACCCGATTCGTGTCGATGCTTTGGGCGCCGTAAATGAAGTGTGTGAAGGGGCGGAGGCCAAATGGTCTCAGCCTCCGCACGGTCCAGAGGAGGGATTCGACGAGGCGTCGGATTTCTGGTGGACGGAAGTCCAACCGCAGGCCAATGGTGGAACTGTGGCCGGCACAGACGATGGCGCCGACTCGTCACGGGGCCGGTCGAAGGCGCAGGTGTCTTTGGCAGCCGGCAAGGTGGCAGAGTCGCCCATGCGAGGCGAAATCAGGGTGGTTCAGGCTATTCCTAGAGATGGTTCAGCTCCTGTCGTCGCAAACGCATCGAGGCAGGGAACCACGGTGTACGAGAACACCGAGGCTCTCAGCCCGGTCTATTGGGTTGCTCCGGGCGGGCAGGGGTACTCACTTCTGGCGGACGACATCACACTTGCCGGCAGCGAACGCAAGCTGACCAGCTATGACATCGATGTATGGCTACCATCCCCGTACTGTGACGTTGGCATGCAGCTTTACACGGACGTGGGCGGCTACCCAGGCACTGCTATTCCGGCGACGGATTTCGGCCTCGGCTTTATGATGACCGGCAGACAGACCTTAACCGCCGATGCCTATACTGACATCATTCTCCCCGACAAGATCTGGCTGGTCGTCGAGTTTTCGTGCAGCGATACAGGGTGGATTATCGCAGAGGAGGCTGAGCTCGGTTGTACGGATGACGTCCTTGCGCTTTACGATGGAACGTGGCACTTCGGGACCGTAACCGAGCACTACGCCGGCTTCTGGGCGCACGTCAAATGTGAGGAGACGGACGAGCTTGAAGTCAACAAAGTGGTCGCGGACGACTTCGAGTCTGACGGTCGCCC
The DNA here is from genome assembly GCA_964548955.1 of uncultured Phycisphaeraceae bacterium. GTDB lineage: Bacteria > Planctomycetota > Phycisphaerae > UBA1845 > UBA1845. Next base: position 740 of record CAZJTP010000311.1, on the reverse strand, counting down.
GGTTGACGCAATTCGATGGTGGGGCAGTTACATCGAAGACTTGTACGAGCCAATATATTGGGATCCACCCTACGTACTGGACGGCTGGTTCATCAGCTTCCACCATGACGACGTGATCAACCCAGGATGCCCACCGGGTGTTGATGTGTGCGACCCGCATCCGACTGTACTGGGAGTATACTACGCACCGATTTGGGCGGTAGAGTGGTACAAGCTGCAGCACTGGGACTGCCTTGGCCATCCGGTCTATGAATACAAGGTAGACCTGCGCGACTGCTGCCTCCTATGTTCAGAGCAGGATCCACGGAGTGGTCATTATCCCGTCGAGGACGATGCATTCACTGAAGAAGCCGGATTCTGGTACTGGCTGGATATCCAGGCCGTCACTGGTGTCACTTGGGATCCGCCCTATTGTGCATATGGGGACAGGGTTCTCACCGGTAACGTGCCGCCAACTTGGACGCAGGACGGCCACTTCTGGGGCTGGCACACGAGCTTCGTAAACAATCGCTATGAAGCCTGCACCGGGAGGATCTACGATCTGCCTCGGTATCCACCGGAATGCTGGGACTACGGTGACTGGGATGTAACATATTGGAAGTGCCCGACTCCGGTCGAAACGGTTGACATGGCTTTCGAGCTGCTGACAACGTCGGGGACTACAGGGCCCGATCCGCCGGAGAAGCCTGACGGAGAGGCGGGGTACGACAAGAACCGCTACATCTCGTTTTTGCCGGCCA
>CAZJTP010000310.1:0-3300 GCA_964548955.1 uncultured Phycisphaeraceae bacterium | reverse complement strand
CGCGCACGTGGATAAAGCAGTCGCCCAGCGCCCGCGGCGCGTTGCTGTTGACCTCGGCGATCACCACGCGAGCGGCTTCGGCGGCGGACTTCACGATGTCGGTCGACACACCGTAACTGCAATACCCATGCTCATCGGGCGGGCTGACCTGTATAAACGCGACGTCGATGACCACCTGCCCGGATTTGAACAGGGCGGGGATTTCCCCCAAGAAGATGGGGGTATAGTCCGCTCGTCCCTGGGAAACCGCCTCGCGCACATTGGGCCCTATGAAGTAGGCGTTGTGTCTAAATCGGTCGCCGAGGCGTGGTTCCGCGTAGGTCGCCACACCCAGGGTGAGGATGTGCACGATCTCGGTGTCACTGAGGTCCGTTCGGGTAGAAAGCGCGTCGACCAGAGACTGGGGTTCGCCCGCGCCCGATCCGATAAAAACGCGTTGGCCATGTTTGACACACGCGACCGCCTGCTCGGCCGTCACGACAATGTCAGCGTATCGTTCCTGCCAACTCTGAGTCTCTCTGCTGCTCATGACGGAAAGCTCCAACTCGAGGTAGACCGTACATGCCGCAACCGCCGGTTGTGCCGTCACATCGACAACCGGAGGCTGGGAGTCTATCCACCAGTAATCAAACTAACCAACTTCAGTGCAAACTCCGTGCCGGACCTGAATGAATATTGTCCGGGGAATGCCGTACCGCCATTTCGCTGGGTCAAGAATCCCTTCTCGGATCATTCGTGCGAGAAAGGATTCTCGCACGAGCGTATTCTCGCACGAGCGTTTGCCGTAGCGTCATTTTGCAAATGGCAGATTCTACCGTGCGGGCCGAATTCTTGAGAACCCGCACAGCCGCTCGGGCGCCTCGGGCGCCCGGTGATTACTCCCCAAGCGGCGGAATCTTGCTGGTCTTTTCCAGCATCTCGCACAGGGCGACGGCCGCCTCCTGCGGAGACACCTTCGACGTATCGATGACCATTTCGGGATTCTCGGGCGACTCATAGGGATCGTCGATCCCGGTAAAACCCCTGATCTCACCGGCGCGGGCCTTTTTGTACAGCCCCTTGGGATCACGCTGCTCGCACACGTCGAGCGGCGCGTCGCAGAAGATCTCGAAGAAGCTGTCCGGCCCGACCGTCTCGCGGGCGATGTTGCGGTCCTTACGGTATGGGCTGATGAACGCGGTGATCGTGATGATTCCCGCATCGACAAAGAGTTTGCTGACCTCGCCAAGGCGGCGGATGTTCTCCTCGCGGTCCTCGGCGCTGAATCCGAGGTTCTTGTTTAGCCCGTGGCGGATGTTGTCCCCGTCCAGCACATAGGACAGGTGGCCTCGCTGCACGAGTGCGTGCTCCAGTGTGTACGCAATGGTACTCTTCCCCGATCCACTCAGGCCGGTCGTCCAGATCAACGCCCCCTTCTGATTGAGCAGACCCTCGCGTTCGTCCCGGCCGACATGGCCTTCGTGCCACGTAACGTTGGTGGCCTTGATCTTAGTCACTGGTAATACTCCTCCTGCAATCGAAAGTCGCTGAAACTCGATCGGAAGTATAGGGAGTAAGCAGAAGTCACTCAAGGCAGGCGGTCCGGTTCTGGGCGTCGTCTTGGCCCACGCTGTTTGGTTGTCTCTTAATCCCCGCAACCCGATAATCCCAATAGTCTATTCCGTCGCTTGAAACCGAGAGCCCACCCGCATGAAACCGCCGGACAAAGACTGTGGGACCGACTTCCTAGAGCAGATCCCGCTACCGTGTAGCACGTTCCGGGTCGCGGGATACCACCGACTGCCGAACCACCCGCGCGGGCTGAAGCCCGCGGCTCGCCACGTAACAACGGGAAACGCTCCAGTCGGTCAAGAGACAGGTTGGAAATCCGGTCCTCCAAACGCCGTGCTGGAAGCCCTTTTTATCACGATGCTCACGGTGTGTGCCGGATGCGGCGTTTTGCCCGGCCGGGTGTTGCCGAACGAATCGGCGCAGCCAGTTGACGCCGATCGGTTCGAACTGCTTACGCGATTCGTGCACATCACCGACGCCCAGATCATCGACGAAGAGTCACCCGGGCGGTTGACGGCGGCGGCGGCATTTTCGAGGAATGCCTGGCGACCTCACGAGGCGTACTCAGCCCAACTGCTCGATGGGATTATCCGCACCATCAACAAGATGCACGTGGCCAAACACCGCATCGACTTTGTCATCCACACCGGCGATGCGGTCGACAACGCTCAGCTCAACGAACTGAACTGGTTTATCACCATATTCAACGGCGGACGGATCGATCCGCGAACAGGGCCTGATGATCGTGACCCGGCCTTACAATCCGACCCGTTGCTCGATCCGCATCACCCCTTCGATGCGCAAGGCTTGTACCGATATGGCATCCACGGTGAGGAGCCGACCATTCCGTGGTACAGTCTGTTCGGCAACCACGACCGGTTCGCTGCGGGCGTGTTTCCCATTGTGACCGATACTTTCGGCCGGCGCACAAGTCCGCTGCCGCTCGAGAATCGCATCGGGTTTACCTTTCCGGTTGTTCTCGACCCGACCGGTCGTCTGTCGTGGGCCCCGATCACGCCGGCCAATCCCGGCCCGCCGCCGCAGATTAGCCTGCCCGTGCTTGTGGAGCCGAACTCCGAGCGGCGGTTCATTACGGATCGTGATTTCATCGAAGCTCATCTGGAGGGTGCCGGTGAACCACCGGGCCACGGCTTTGACGTGAAACACCTGGATCGGACATGGTACAGTGTTTCACCCGTTCCCGGCGTGCGGCTGATCGCACTGAATTCGGCCAGTCCGCTGATCGAGCAGCCGACGTTGGTGTACTCTGAGGGAGCGATCTCGGTCCCGCAAGTTCTGTTCTTGGGACGTGAGTTGGAACGGGCTCAGACTCTTGGCGAGTGTGTGATTGTCGCGACGCATCACCCAAGCGGTGCGCTCCAGTTGGCTAGTGGCACGGCGTTGACACCGCGATCAATTCGCAAGTTGCTCAACGACTATCCGTGCGTCAAGCTCCACATCGCCGGGCACTGGCATGAAAACCTTGTCATCGACCGCGGCGGCTACATCGAGATCGTGACCAGTTCCATACTCGATCCACCGCAACAAGGCCGGATCATCGAAATCCGGCGCCCAACCGAGCCGCGGGACCTGTCCTTGACACGCGGTTCAAGGGGGCGAAGCTTCCGCAGCGAAGCTGCACCGCGTGTCAAGGATTTAGCCCGCGCGGACCTGCCGGCGGAGGGCGAAGAGATCGAACTGCGATATTGGATGTTCTCGCACTTGGATGAAATCAACCCGCCGGACGAT
>CAZJTP010000309.1:0-3329 GCA_964548955.1 uncultured Phycisphaeraceae bacterium | reverse complement strand
TCCAAGGCGTTGAGCGCATCTTTGGCGCGGTTGTCCTCCGGGAAGCAGGCGACGTCACCCGGACGCGGCAGGCCGTTCGTCCAGTTCGCCTGGAGCTGCCACGCGCCGCCCGGCGGACCGACGTACGTGGTGTCACAGGTACGTCGCCCGTCCGAGGATTCGCTGAGCGCGGACACCTGTCCCACAGGCGTGTAGGGTGGGTCATTCGACCCACCAGTTACCTCCGCCGCCAAGGCGGAACACGCGATAACCGAAGACACCGAAGCGATAAGGAGGCGTATCATGATAATCCTCCGAGTTGAGCAAAACTATTATAACCGAACGCCCGTCCGTTTTCCAGGTCGAATCCGCCCGAAATTCCTCTCCCCGACCGAGCTGCGGGCTTAAAAAAGCCCGCATAGATCGACCTACCTTAGGGCGGCCGCACCGCCATCCGGGCGTCCGCGCAAGCTAAAGCATGCGGCTCGCTGTGACACTTCGCTACGCAACCTAGATCCAGCGCCGCCTACAAGATGGCGCTAAATTTACCAGACCTCCCACAACCCCTACTTGACCAGGAGAGGAAGTGCCCCGGCGGCTGGGATGGACCAGCCCGCCGGGGCGTCGAATCCGCGGTGAGGGGTCAATCGAACTCAGCCTCCTTCCCTTCGGCAACGTTGATTGTACCCGCGCTCATTTCCAAGTCCCCCGTGGTGTCGAAGTCGTCATTCAGCTCCAGCGTTCCACCGGTTATTGTGACGTCGCCACTCAAGCTAGTGCAGTCGGAGTTGATGACGATCTTGCCGCTGTAGGGGATCTCCCACGTCCCACTTCCGGTAACCGTGGTATCGACCTGCAGCACGCAGTCGGGTTCGACGATCCAGGAACCGGAACCACTCTTGGCCCGGTCCCGAAGAATCAAAGGCATCGTAGACTCGGTTCCGTCAGCCACGACGTAGGCGTTGTTCTCCAACGCCACGTCAATCTGCCACCTACCGTTTACGACGAGCGAGGTGCCTTGCGTGCTGCCGACACCCTCGGTCGTCAATGTCGGGGCAGTACATGTTCCGCCGGGACAGTCGCCGTGGATGTTACAGGGGTCACCGTCACTGCCGCCACCAACGCACTTTTTCACATAGTCCATCGTCGGCGGGCCGAACTCACACTTCTCCAGCACGGCCGTTAGCTCCCCGCCGTCGCCCGTTATGGTCAGACTCTCGTCGATCCGGAACGTCCCCTCGGCGTCGACACGGAGGTCACCATCCAGAGTGGAGTCGGCGCTGATAGTGAGGCTTGTGTAGGTGTTGAGCGAGAGTATGCCGTCGACGACGATGGCCTCAGCTACCTGATGAGGGTCGAGGTCGCACGTACCGCCGCCAGGACAACCCACGTCCGTTATGCACCCTTTTTTGTCCCTCGAACCGCCGTCGCATAGTCCGGGCGGGATTTTCGCCACCTGCCCGCTGGGAATGCAGGCAACGTCGTCGACAGTCGGTACACGGAAGTCCCAGTTGTCGGGATTCTGCCAGGAGTTGTCGGCCCCCCGGTAGTTGAACGTCGTTTCGCATGCCGGGTCTTCCGCCCAGGACGAGGCGGCGGCGACGGATACGGCCGCCGCGATGATCGATGTTACGAAAAGTCGGTTTTTCATAATTCGTTCCTTTCGATGTCTGAAGATTCAGGATGACTCGTTGTCTCCTTGTCGTCCAGCGGGTGCATTGCCCGCGTGAACCGTGACTCGGTCCGAAAAGGTGCGCTAGTCCGTGTGGTCGGTCTGGAGTGTCACAAATCCCCCGACCGTGAGCTTGACCGGACCATTGCAAGCGTCAATCCGCAGGTAGCCAGCGGTCAGCGTTCTCGTGCCCAAACCCTCTCGTGTGAACGTTACTTCCAACCTGTCGTCCGTGGTACGCTGCAGGGCCTTGGTCCGAAAGAACAGGCCCTCAATGGTCTCGCTAGCATCGAGTTGGATTGCGAGCCATTTCTCGACGTCTTCGCAGGTTCCAATCCCCTCGCAGTCATTGTCCTCGGAGCAACGCTCGCCATCATCCGACCCACCGTTGCAAAAGCCAGTGTTGCTGTGTTGGATCATGGCTGTCTCGTCAGGCTCGTCGGGGTAACCAGGGGGGTTGGTCCACCAACTGTCTTCGTCTTGCCAGAGGCCCTCGCACCAACACCTCTCGAGTGGTGACCGCCGCTCGCGCTGATAACCGCCTTCGCATGTTAGATCCTCAGGATCCGCACAGGGATGGTGCCACCAGAAGTCGTAACCCTCCCGGTCGCCTGCAACGGCAATGGCGACCATACCTACGATTCCCACTACGATTGGTTTCAGCATTCCGACTCTCATGACGTTCTCTCATGTTCTGAATTGGGCTTCGTCGACGACCCACGCCTACACAGCGCAGGTGATGACGAGAAGATGACACTTGAAAGACATCGCCGCCAAGACGGGGTACTCCGAATCACCTCACCGGCGACCGATAATCGTATTGTACACAGAGCCCTACATAGTGCAAATATGAGTCAAGTATTTCCACGGGTGATGGCTATATGGAGGACTCCAGTGTCAGTAGTACTTTATACGCCCATCATTATTGGACGTGATTGTTGATGATCGCCGGAGGGTGAGATGTGTGGAATACAACCATGCCCAAACGCCGCCACCGGATCCGGGCGTTACAAAGCCGCCCGACCCTGAAAGGGTCGTCTATCTCTGGGACACATGCAATGTGGCGTTTATACGACCCTTGCAGGGTCGAATGGAACGGGTGTTGGGGTTACCGTGGGCGGCGTCTGCCTGTGATGGACTTGCCCACGGATACTCTCGATCAGCCTTTCAGGCTGCATGAGGGTGCGGCGCGAATCCGCCGTTTCTGTCACGGGCCCGTTCCAAAATGCCATCAAACGTCGAACCACACCACTTCCACGCTCACCCCTTAACTTGACGCTGACGCCTTCGGAGGGATGCACAAGCCCGTCAGGACCTCACGGATCGCTGCCGGGTTGGTGCATTGAGCTACTTGTCGTCCTTGAGGGTCGCCCAATTGGCGTCGGCTTTTTCAATCATGGGCGCTGGATTGGTCAGGAACGCCATCCTGGTCTTAGCGTCGTAGAAAAGATACGTCCGATTGTTGAAGACCACGAACTGTGCCGGATCGGCAGGGTAGCGCTTGTTTCTGGACACCCCCTCCGCACAGTACCCGTCATACTTCGGCACATATTTCTCGGGGTTCGCTTTGAACGCCATCTTCGCAGCGGAATTCAGGAACCAGTAGTATCGACCGCGGAATAGATACGCGGCACTTTGATGACCCTTGAGCGCCTTGTTCCGTTGCTGGAGGGAGACG
>CAZJTP010000308.1:0-3343 GCA_964548955.1 uncultured Phycisphaeraceae bacterium | reverse complement strand
CACCGTTACCCGACACCAACATTGCAAACGGCTGAAGAGTTACGTCCGGGATACCATTCTCATTAAGGTCCTGGCTGGTCCCGTCGGCAATGTCGCACTCATCGGGAACGCCGTTCTCGTTACAGTCCTGGCTTGTCCCAAGCCAAATGTCGCAAAAGTCTCGCACGCAGTTGGGTTGGCAGTCGTCCTGTGACTCGCACTCGTCGGGCACATCGTTGCTGTTGCAGTCATTGCTCCAAGGCCCCGCGACATCACACTCGTCCGGTACGGAGTTATCGTTGCAGTCCAAGCTCGTTCCGGACCCGATATCACAGATGTCCCGGGTATCGTTAGCGTTACAGTCATCGTCAGGCTCGCAGTCATCGGGGACGCCGTTGCTGTTGCAGTCATTAGCCTCGAGTTGGCACTCGTCGGGGACATTGTCGTTGTTGCAGTCGGTGCTTGTTTGAGCTGCGATATCACAGATGTCCTGAACTGTGTTCGCATTGCAGTCTTCGTTCGCTTCACAGTCATCAGGAACGCAGTTGTTGTTGCAGTCCTCAGCGGTCCCGCAGTCTTGGTAGATACTGCACCCTCCACCGGGCGGGCCACATTGTAGCTCACAGACATTGGGGGTACCGTCAACGTCGCAATCCGGGCTGTTAACTGCCTGGCACTCGTCCGGGATTCCGTCGGGGACAGGAGTGCAGCTTACGGACTCGCAGAACTCGACCAATGTGACACAGAACTCATCCCAACCACGCGGATCCTGCGGATCACAGCAATACTCGCCGTAGCCTCCGAGGTCGCAGACACAATTCTCAATGTCCGAGTTGGTGCACCCGGGTCCACCATGCGGGATGCAGCAGTTGTGTGTGAATCCGCCGCAGTCAAGGCTGGTGCCCCCGGAAACATCGCATGAATCCTGAACACCGTTGCCGTTGCAGTCAAGAAATGTGTCGCACTCGTCGGGAACGCAGTTGACATCGCAATCAGTCGAGTTGCCGCACCCGGAGACATCACAAGGCCCAGCGGGTACTCCGCAGCTTATGTCACACGCGTCGGGAATCCCGTTAGGTGGGTCCTGGCAGTCGGGCCAGTCCTGACAGGCATCCGGAATGCGGTCTTCGTCGCAGTCCCGGCTCATCCCCTCGGCGATGTCACAGCTATCCGGAACGAGGTTGCCGTTACAATCGTCTGGACAGGCCGAGCGGATGAACTCGGCGAGTTTCTCCGCCAGATCAATGTCGGTGATGTCGAACACGTGTCCGCCCCGCGCGCCGCCATCCGACAATTTCCAGGCCAGCTCCTCGATGCGTCCTCCAGGCGGGACCACGGGGCCGACGATGACGCGGTTGTCCCACACCGCGGGAATCGCGTGGTGGATGGCGGCCTCATCGGCGTCGGGAAGATAGTCGCCGCAACGCGGTCCTTCGTCGGAGATGGGGATGATGATGCGCGGGCCGGGTGTCCAGTCCTTTTGGGCGGCTACGACGGCGGTAGCCGGCGCCCAGTCCTCACAATTACCTTCGTTGCATCCTCCGCACTGTCCGAGGACCTCTACGTCAAAATACTCGCAGGCTCTCATGCCGTATATGACACGCACGCTTGATTCACAGCATGTGCAGTCTACATGCCCGGGCAGCCAAAGCGCGAGCTTCTCGAATCGCACACAGATACCCGACGCTTCAAGTTGACTCAGGGCGCCGTCGACGCGCTCGCATAGGAGTTGGATTGTCGGAGAATACACACCTACCGAGCTCGAGGTATCGAAGAGAAAAACAACGTCGATGGGTCGGCACTCACCCTGTTCACACTCGTCCGGAATGCGGTTCCCGTTGCAGTCCTCGCTCGTCCCGCCAGCGATGTCGACTTCGTCCTCGATACCATTGGGCTGACAGTCGTTTCCAGTAACGTCGCACTCTCCGGCGCCAACGTCGCAGTTGGTGTTACACTCGACCGCTTTCCCAGGGACCGAGACCAACAACACGAGTGCGACGATGACGGGGAGAACAATACTACGTCCAGCCGCATCCGCGACGTGCCCGTTCGGACCCGTGGGTAACCGCCTTTTGCGTCGCTTCAGGGCAATCAATAGACCCGTCCCCAGTAGGGCAAGTGTACTTGGCTCGGGGACATGCGTTGTGATTTCACCGCTGATCGAAAGAGGGATCGTCTCAGACCCATCGAGAATGCTGAACGTGGCCAAATCAAACAGACTGACATCCGGTGCAATGGTTGGCAGGGCATCGGATTGGAAGACCGTTCCCGACCGATCGAGCAAATCCAGAGACAGATCGAAGCTAGCGCCAAGAAAAGCGACGTCCGCAAATACGCCGAACGCATCGAAGCTCGTGTTGGGGAAGTCCAACACTTCGACGAGCCCCCTGGGGCCATCGGGGCCCGCGAACGCAATCCCCGCGACCTCGCCGGACACGAAGGTGATTGCGTCGTTGTACAGTCCGCGTCGCGTTTCATCGGGATCGGCGTCGGGTGTCGTGGACTCAAAGGTGTACAGGCCGGAGAAGGGCGTACCAACCGTGACGTCCCCTCCGAGCAGGTTGTCATCGTCCCTGACAAAGTTGATTTCGCCCGCAAACTCGAACGTCACCGGCCCCGCCTGGACCGTACCAGCTAACACGGTTAAACCGATTGCACTTAGAATCATCCGTCTCATAGCCCTTCCTCCTCCCTGCCACATTCGATATTGAACGCGAGACCTATTTCGTCTCGAAGCAATCAGGCTTCCGAGTGCCAACAAGACAACCGCCCCAGGCTCTGGTACAAACGAAGTGACATGACCCTTTACGTAGAATGGGATCGTTTCCGAACCATCAAACACTGTGAATGTGGCAGAGTCAAACAGGGCGAGACTCGGCGCCGTCGCCGGCAACGAGTCGTTGTGAAACGCCGTCCCGGATTGATCGCCGAGGCGGACTTTGAAATCCAGCGCCGTGCTGAGCAGCTCAACCTCGGCATATACGAGATAGTGATCGAAACTGGTGTTAGGAAAATCCAGCACGTCGACAAAATCTGTCGGCGCGAGAGGTCCCGAGAACGCAATCCCGGCGATCTCGCCGGAGACGAACGTGATTGCATCGTTATACAGGCCGCGTCTTGGCTCATCCGGATCACTGTCCGGCGTTGTCGATTCAAACGTGTACAGCCCTGAAAAGGGGCTCCCTACCGTAACGGCGCCTCCGAGCAAGTTCTCATCGTCCGTGATAAACGTGATTTCCCCCGCAAACTCGAACGTGACCGGCCCCGCCCGGACGGTGCCAACCAACGCCGTCAACGCGATTGCACTCAGGGTAACAGATCAGCCGTCTGCAATGCAAGACAGGGCCGGGAGATGTTAAAATAG
>CAZJTP010000307.1:0-3394 GCA_964548955.1 uncultured Phycisphaeraceae bacterium | reverse complement strand
ACAGGAGTTGCCGGGCACGGAGGTGGAAGGGATGCGCTCACGGTGCTGCGGCCGATCCTGATCATTTCAACTGAGCAGTTTTACCAGCCACGGAAGCAGCTACCCCCTTCGGCCATATTCCCGTCAGGCACAGCCTCGATGCCACGCGTGTGTCATGGGAATCGCTTTTCAGTTGTTCAATGTTTCCGTATCCGATTCACTTGTTTTTCCAATTTCTAAAGGAGGTATTGAGATGAGAATGACAATTCTCTCGAACGTGGGTCTCGCTGCAATCCTGCTGGTATCCGCAGGCGCGGCGAGCGGGCAGACTCAAATGGGTACAGTGTTTACGTACCAAGGGCAGCTCACTAAGGACGGTTCCACCGTCACCGATACGTGCGATTTTGAGTTCAGTTTGTGGGACGCAACGTCAGACGGAAACCAGAAGGCAAGCACGTTGACAATCGACGCCGTGGAGGTAGGCGACGGTCTGTTCACCGTGAATCTGGACTTCGGCCAGGCGTTCAACGGTGAGGCCCGCTGGCTTGAGATGGCCGTCTGCTGTCCATCGTCCTGCACGGTTGAGACACTCGATCCCCGCCAGGAGCTGACCCCTGCTCCGTATTCACTACGTGCATCAAACGGTGTCGGCGGCGCCCAACGCCCTGGAGATCGACCAGGCCTCGGGAAGGGTAGGCATCGGGACCAACACTCCGATCACGGAGCTTCATATAGAAGGATCTCTGCATCTGGCAGGTACGAGCCGGGACATCACCTGGGACACCGGCGAGTTCCTGCAGATCGGCGAATTCAACGGCACAACGTTCACCGAGCGCTTACGCGTTGGAGAAAACGGTAACATCGGCATCGGGACGACGACTCCATCGACTGCCCTTGAGGTCACGGGGACCGTCACGGGCGACGCCTTTGTCGGCGACGGGTCGGGCCTGACGGGGCTTCCATCGAGCCTCTGGGAATTGTCGGGCTCCGACATCTTCTACGACAACGGTAGCGTCGGGATCGGCACCGCCGGGCCCATCTGCGCCGGCGACAGCATCGTCACCATGACCGCCACGCTGCCTTTGGACAGGCACGCAGTGGGTTGTGCCGCCGACGCGGCCTCGGGGAAGATCTACTGCTTCGGGGGGCGTCCATACGGCCTCGACGAAATCGTTGAGTATGACCCGGCCACCGACACCCTGGCCATCATGACCGCCAGGCTGCCTATGTTAACGTGGTCCGTGTCTTGTGCCGCCGACGCGGCCTCGGGGAAGATCTACTGTTTCGGTGGGAACAACATTTACGTCGACGGCACCCGGGATATCCAACGGTATGACCCGGCCACCGATACGCTGGTCACCATGGGTGCCGAGCTGCCTGATCCCAGGAGTGGCGGGGGTTGTGCCGCCGACGCGGCCTCGGGGAAGATCTACTGTTTCGGCGGGTGTTATTCCGGCAGCGATTACCGCGACACAATCGTTGAGTATGACCCGGTCACTGATACCGTGGCCACGATGGGCGCCGTGCTGCCTTCGGAAAGAGGTTGGCTGGATTGTGCCGGCGACGCGGCCTCGGGGAAGATCTACTGTTTCGGCGGGGAGGAATCTGGCGGCGACCTCGGTGAAATCGTTGAGTATGACCCGGCCACCGATACGCTGGTCACCATGGGTGCCGTGCTCCCTTCGGGAAGGAATGGCTTGGCTTGTGCCAACTCGCCGGTGGGGAAGATCTACTGCTTCGGCGGGTTTACCAACGGCCCCTGGTCTAATCCGGTCGACGAGATTGTTGAGTATAACCCGGCCACCGATACGCTGGTCACCATGGGTGGTGTACTGCCCTCGGGAAGAGGTTACTTCGATTGTGCCACCGACCCGGTCTTGGGGAGAATCTACTGCTTCGGCGGGTACAGCTCCGATTTAATCGACGAGATCGTTGAGTATACCCCGCCCGGTCCAACACTGCAAGTGGGCGATCCTGGCGACGGATCGCTGGCGATCGCGAACGCCTGGAGCGTGTTCAGCTCTCGGGCGTTCAAACGCGACATCGCTCCGCTAGGCCTGGGGGACTACCAGGACATCCTGAACAAGCTCCAGGCCACGGATGTCGTGCGTTTTTCGTACGCCGGCGATGCCCGGCAGACAGTGCATCTGGGTGTCATCGCAGAGGACTCCCCGGCTGAAATCCTCAGCCCCGGGGGCAATGCCGTCAGCCTGGGCGATTATACAGCCTTCCTGATGGCAGCGATCAAAGCCCAGCAGACCGAGCTAACGGAGAAAGACCGCCGGATAGATGACATGGGTTCCGAGCTTGCGGAGACCCGGGCACGCTTGGGCGCGCTGGAAGCCCTCGTGGCAAAGCTGAGTTGCACGGAGGAGGGAGGTGCCCGATGAACGGTGTGGAAGCGACGAAGCGACCCCTGACCCTACGTGTCAAGGGCAGGCTCCGCGACAAAGCGACGGAGGGAAGCCCCATAGGGGCGGCAGCTACTAGCCCAGGGCGCCAGCCCTTTACGCAAAGCGTCAAGGGTGAGCCCTGGGAAGAAGGTGCCACAACGTGTCACCAGCCCCGTGGGGGCGGCAGAAAGGGCGGGATTCTTTCACCCCTCCGGGGCTTGGGGTCCGGGTGGGGCCCGCGTACCCCGGGCTTACGCACGGCGCTACCTTCGATCGTCCCTTCGGGACTCTTAGCCCGTGCCATTTCTCCGTCACTCGCTGTTCAGTATTCGCTGTGCGCCGTCCTGTGGTGCGTCGTGCCCACCTTACATGCTTCCTTGGCTGCCGCTGATTACGAGGCCAAATGGCATACGATCGACGGTGGTGGTGTCATGAAAGCCAACGGCGGCGTGTATGAGGTCAGCAGCACGATCGGCCAGCACGATGCCGGGAAACTCACCGGCGGTGTCTATACAGTAAGCGGCGGGTTCTGGGTGATGGGCCCGGCGCCGCCGCCGACCAAGCCTGACGGGGAGGCGGTTTACGACAAGAACCGCTACATCTCGATGGTGCCGGGCAATCCGGGCCTACAGACGGCGCTGCGCGTGACATTGACCAGCCTGCCAAGCGAGTTCTCGATCTATGAAGGAACGCAGGTGTGGGTCGGTGAACCGGTGGAGATATGCGAGAACAGTGGGCAGAGCACACCGCCGCCCGGTGGTTGTGGTCCTGCGTGGACTCCTGGCGGTCCACCACTCACAATGCAGTCCGCGAATCTGCAAGCGACCCAGTATTGTCACGACTTTGGCTCAGTGGGACTGCTCCATGTGACTGACTGTGAGATCGTTCCCGGCGCCACCTATGAGGTGCAGGCCATCGACTGTGCGGCTGATCCCGGCAATGAGGCGAACTACTCGGCACCGCTGATGATCAACACGAGCATGTGGGGCGACATCTGCAACACTTACGACGGCACGCACTGG
>CAZJTP010000306.1:0-3567 GCA_964548955.1 uncultured Phycisphaeraceae bacterium | reverse complement strand
CTCGATCCGATGACCATGAGACCCGTCTATGTGGCCAGGTACCTCCGCGAGCGCAAGCTCCAACGGGCAATCATGCAGTTCTTCAAACCGGAGAATTACTTCCTGGTGCACAGAGCACTAAGGCAAGCCGGTCGACAGGACCTGATAGGCGATGGCCGAGATTGTCTGATCCCGTCCAAGCCGCCCAAGGCCGCTCTTGAAGCCCGCCGACGCCGCGTGCAAGTCGAGGACACCGGCCGTGATGACACATCCCTGCGATCCGAAACATCGGGGCGACGTGGCCTGCGCCGTCAACGGGGCCGGTCGACCGTCGGCTACCGCCCTCACCGACGGGGGACGAAAGGGCGCTGAAGCGACCGGCCGTAGGATCGCAAGGACGTCCCATGAGTAAACCGCAGGGGCTGTGGTCGGGCGTCACTGGCATTTTCTGAGAATCCCGCTAAGATGTTGTGCACTCGTGGCCGCATGAGCGGCCGGTGATGAGTTGGGCCACGTTGAGGATTGAGATGCCAAGACCTACAAAAGTGTTTCGGCGGCAGAGAGTCAACGCCGCCATAGCGTGGAAACGGGGTGAGAAAAAGGAAGCGTACAAGCTCTGGGAGGAGGCGGCCGCCTCCTTGAAGGAGCATCGGACTAAGAAACGCAATAAGAATAAGGCCGCTCGGGAAAGCGAGTCGGAAGAAGCCGCCGGCTAGCTTTCGGTGTGTGCGAGCCTTGCCGGAGGTTCGCACAGGCGGGATCACCATCGACCTGTCGTTTATCCCTACATGTCCTCGTGCGATCTTGGGCGAGTATCTGCGTATTGGATCACCCTGCCAGCTCTTGCGTTGATGAACGCGCGTACACACCCGATGGCGGTGGTGCGGATTGAGGATAGGGAGAGGAGACGGTCGGACATGTCCCAAGGCGCGCGCGGATTGCGGGCGCCCGATAACAAAGCGCATAAGAAGGTCTCAATCCGGTGTTTGAGAGCCTGGCAACCGCAGGTATTGTTCCGATTTTTCCCTTGCAAGCGATGATACACTCGTGATACACTCCAAATTACCGGACAGGCCCTGGGGAGGGGCCTGCGAGTAGCGGTGTGAGTGCGCTTTTCGCTCGTCGGGCGGCATAGCATGGGGGATCAATGGTGTTGGCTCAGCGTCAGGCCGCACCAGCGGTCCTGTGCACTTCTTCCAGCATTGCAGAGCAGCAAGAGCGCGCGCGAACACGTGGTTGCCTCGCGGGCTGTGTGCGCAGCCATGCTGATGTGAACGGCCGGCCGAAAACGCCCGGGTCGTCCGGTTGACGGAGGGGCGTGTATCTTTGGGGGAGGTTGGCAAACGGAGGCGAATCGGGCCGACAGACACCTTCATGGTCTCAATGATTTGATCGTTCTTCAATGACAATAATGGGCCGGATGCGGGCCGGGTTGGGAGGCGGGCTTGGCACCGCGGACGTAAGGCAGACGACCGTTACAAGGGATGAAACGCGCTTTTCAAAGAGGGATTGGGAATCCTGCGCGGAAAGGAGAGGCTGATGTCAACTCGTAGAACAAACCGGGCTCGTTTGGTTTGGGGATTTCAACATTGGTGGCAGAAGGAGATGATTTGGAAACTGCCTGTTTTGACCTTGGGCGTTTGCGCCTTGCTTGTGGTTACGCCGGCAATGGCGGACTGGGGTCCAGCAGACGGACACAAGATGCACTTCCCGCAGATGCCGAACCAGGTCGGCTTTGACGTTGCAGCCTATGGACCGACGTTCGAGATAGCCGACGACTGGCAGTGCAACGAGACCGGCCTGGTCACGGACGTGCACATCTGGGGTTCTTGGTCATTGAACCAGATCGGCGAGATCACGAACGTGCGGTTCAGAATCTACGACAACATTCCGACAGGTCCCAGTGGATGGAGCATTCCGGGGACGATGTTGTGGGAATGGAATGGGCTGCCGTGGGGAACAGTTACCCAGACGCCGTCTTGTCAGTGGTTTATGGTCCCGCCCCCATACTACTCACACGTAGGGCCCTGCGACCATGAGCAATGGTTCCAATACAACTTCGAAATCCCCCCCCAAGATGCATTCGAGCAGCAGGAAGGAACGATTTACTGGCTCTCCGTCCAAGCGACAGTTACGGAAAACTTTTGGGGATGGAAAAGCTCGCTCGACTACTTCATGGACACTGCCGTATCGTGGGACCCGAACAATCAGCAGTGGCTCAAGATCGAAAAGTTGCCAGAGGAGACTCCGATACACCTCGCGTTTGTGATCACCGGTGGCCCGGCGCCCATTGGTGCGTGCTGCTATCCGGATGCCGTGGGCGGTCTTGATCGGCATTGCATCGAGACCGACGAAAATGACTGCATCAACAATTTGAACGGTGTCTACCAGGGTGATGGCACAATGTGCGCAGGCCCGGAGGAGGCCTGTTGCCTGCAAGACGACACCTGCGAGGACGCGGACCCGCTCTGCTGCCGGGATGAGCTGGGCGGTACGGAACAAGGAGCCCAAACATATTGCACTGAAGACTACGCCTGCTGCATCCCGCAACCAACTGGCGGTTTTCCGTATGATTGTCAGGACATCGATCCGGAGTGCTGTGATGACCTATTCGGTTTCTCGCACATCGGACAGAACTGCACGGGTGTTACCATCGCTTGCTGCCTGCCCGGCGGCGTATGCTATGACGTCGAACGGCTCTGCTGCACCGACATGGGCGGTTTCGTATCAACGACACACACCGCGTGCGTTGGCGACGATCCCGATTCCGCATGTGCGGTAGCGCCGCTCGGGGCGTGCTGCTACCCCAACGGTGACTGCATAGACGAAACGCAGGCGGATTGTGAAGATAGCATCGGGGCCGAGTACAAGGGCGACGGCACATATTGCTTCGGCGACATGAACGGCAACGGAATCGACGACGCCTGCGAGACGCCGTGGCATCCGGGTGACGGACACAAGATGCACTTCCCGCAGTTGCCCGATCCGACCGGCTGGGACGTCTATGCCACGGCGGAGGATCTGGTCCTGGCGGACGACTGGATGTGCTCCGAGACCGGGTGGATCAGAGACATTCACTTCTGGGGCTCGTGGAAGGGCGACATAATCGGCGAGATCGACTACTTCATCCTGAGCTTCCACTACGACATTCCCGCAGATCAGAGCAGCACCGGATACAGCATGCCGGGGGGGATGGCCGGGCCGGAGTACTACGCGTCCGACTTCGTAGTTACGCAGTTCGACCCACCCTCGGATGAAGGGTGGTATAATCCTTACACTGGGGACGTTCTACCCAACGACCACTCTCACTACTTCCAGTACGATGTCTATCTACCCGAGGATGTGTGGTGGCAGGATGAGGGGACGATCTACTGGCTGAACATCACCGCGGTCCTTGATGATAGTGCAGGTACCGATCCTGCCTATTGGGGCTGGAAGTCGTCGATTAATCATTGGATGGACGACGCGGTCTGGGGCCAGTGGTGGGTTCTGGACTGGTATGAGCTCTATGAGCCGTACGGCCCGGTCTATGACGACTTCTGGGTCTTGGTCAACGAGTATGGCGAGGTGGTCGAGGGCGGTGGAACC
>CAZJTP010000305.1:0-3580 GCA_964548955.1 uncultured Phycisphaeraceae bacterium | reverse complement strand
TTATTATTGGTGCGCTTGCTGGACTAATGGTTATAGGTAACGTGCAGAATTTTGCAAAAAGCCCTACTGATGGATTTATGGCAAATGGCTTCATTGAAAAAGAGGCAATAGACTTTGCTGTACCCGCCAATATTGCAGAAGATGTAACTGCTCGGGGTGCTGAACTCGGCTTAGATGCGAATGTCATCCCTATCAACATTACTGCTGCTGAAGCAGCGGATGTTGTTCAGACAGGATTTGATAATGTTGGCCCCGAAGCGTTATCGAATCTTTTCGGACAGTTGTTTGGCGCAAGTGTAACTGTTGCAGCACTTCATGGGTTAGTTAACGCTTTTCTCGTATATAAGGGAGCTAAGACCGCAGATAGGTTTTTGGCAAACACTGTAGAGCAGACGGCGGTTTCAACAGGAGCAATCGCAGCCGGCATGACTCTGGAGCTTGTTTTGAACCAGATCTCCATGATTGGTGCCCCACCAACGTACGCTCTGGTCTTCTGCGCTTCGATGGCTACAAGGGGGATCCTTAAGCGTGTGGCTAGAAGGCAAGATTACGTTTCGTGGCTACGAGTTCAGAACGCACATCTGAAAAGTCTTAACAACCAAATGGACGGGTGGCCCACGTCGTCGACCATGGATTGGATTTCGGGATCGGCGTCATAGGCCTAGACGAGGGTGTCGGCGATGTACATGTTCACCATCGGGCTGATCCATTCGCGCGGAGCTGTTTGCGTTTCGTTCTCGTATGCGACATGCGGGACCGCACGGGTGCCCCGTCCCTTCCGGGAGCGGAGGACGGATTCGCGCAGCGAGATACTTCAGAGTCAAAGTCCGTCCCCCACGCTCGGAGAGGATCGGGCACCCGCCGGGGTTGCTCACGACCCGTCGCTCGCGCTCCGGGCTCTGATCAAAACTCTACCCACCAACTTGACGCTCACGCCTAGTCGTTCGGGGTGAGGCACGCGACGGGCGGTTGGCTCACGGACCAGAGCTCGGCGGGCAGGATGACCACTTCATCCAAGTCGCGGTCCTCGACGGCTGCATAGGGTATGAATCCCTGGGCCAGTGCACGCTCGTAGAAGTCGAGAACTCGCGAGTTGCTGCTTGCGGGTGTGAACGATTCGCTCAGAACGTAGTCGGTAACCAGGATGGTTCTTCCGCGATCCCGGTACTCGACAAGCTGATCCAACCGGTATTGCACATCCTCAAGGGGTTGGGGAGTCGTTTCATCGTAGAACAGATCCTCGATGCCGATGCCGTCGATGGCGGCGAAGTACGCCTCGCTGAGGTCGTCGAGTTCACCGTCATCCGTCCGGATGATATCAGCGGCGTTTTGAGGGAATACCAGAAACGTGCTGACCCCACGCGTGACCTTCGCATAATCGGATACGCGCGTCACCCACGTAATCATGCGCCCGCGCGCCAAAGCCCGGGTGAGTTCATTGCCTCCCTCGGTGCTGCTCCAAAACTCGTAGGCATCAATGATGTCCAGATAGACGCCGTCGAAACCGGCATCGATGATGCGGTCAAGCGGTGTCCTGTCATCGCCGCCTGCCGTACCATAGATCACCACCTGCCAACCCGGGTCCCAATACCGCACCTTGTAGTTGCCGTCGAAGTTAGGATTCGGCGGGCCCAGCCACGCCGGTGCCACGTCCTCGCGGGGCATCCCCTGGTCGTCAACCCAGGCGGGATCCCAATAGTCACGATAATCCTCCGCCTCCCCGATGCTCAGGTAGGCCAGAATGATCTTGTCGCCGCACGGTCCGTCGGTGCGGATCGTTTCGATCTCAGTGGAGGTGAACTCGCCGTCGGCACCGCCCGTTCGGCCAGGCTCCAACACGACCCAGGTGAACGGCTGTGCAGCAATCTCCTCCGTCGACACGGTCTCCGGCTGGAGGAGGTAGAGAAAGCCCGGCTGACTCTGCACGATCGTTCCCGGTAAGCCGTCTCCGGCGTCATCAGGACCTGACGGCGAACCACAACCCGCAGCCAAGATCGACATCGCGGCGACTGCCACACGAAATAGGTTAGAGCATTTCCCGATTTCATGTATCGGTTTCGGGCTCATGGAAAAAACGCTTGCCTCGGTGATTCCGCACGGGCTGAAGCCCGCGGCTCGTTGCACAAAAACAGAAACTGCTCTAACCGTTCTCATGAGTGTCACTTCCCGTTGTCCGAGCCGTCCTCGAATAATTTCGCTTGTCCGATCGGAGCCAACTGTCAGTCATCTTCTCTGACGGTTTATGCACTGTATGCTATATCACCGCGCACTGTTTGACGCCACCCCGAAGCCCCTTTTATTCACAGCCATATCTGTTAGACTCGTATGCAGGCGAGAGCGGACCGGAATATGACCTGAGGCGATGACTGATCCTGTACGCGTGACATTTGTATCGCTCGGCTGTGTCAAGAACATCGTCGACTCCGAGAAGATGCTCGGGCAGTTGGCGGAGGCCGGTTGTGTCATCACATCCGACGAATCAGACGCGGACGCGATTGTCATTAACACGTGCGGTTTTCTCGAGGCCGCACGCGCGGAAGCGGACGAGGTCATCCGCGAGGCGGTCGAGCGGAAAGCAAACGGCGAGGTCCGGCGCGTTGTCGTCGTCGGATGTTTGGTTCAACGTGACAAGGAGGCTATCCTTGAGCGTATCGACGGTATTGACGCCCTCGTTGGTGTCAACAACCGCGACGATGTTGTCCGAGCCGTCCTGGGCCGCAAGCATGCTGAGCAGGATCAGGCGGTCGACGTTTACCTGAGCGACTATCATCCGTTCACGCAGCTTGATACGGCCCGTCTGCGTATCACGCCGTGTCACTATTCGTATTTGAGAATATCGGAAGGTTGCGATCAAAAGTGCACATTCTGCACGATCCCGTCGATCCGCGGACCGATGCACTGTAAGCCGCCGGATGTTATTCTCGCCGAGGCGAGGGAGCTGGTCGGCGACGGCGTGGTCGAGCTCATTCTCATAGGCCAGGATACGACGAGTTACGGACGGGGCGAGGACGGATTCGGCGTCGGTCTGGCCGGTCTGTTGCGGCGGCTCAATAACGTGGATGGAGTCGGTTGGATTCGACTTATGTACGCGTACCCATCGGTCCTGACCGACGACATCATCGATGCCATCGCTGACTGCGAGTACATCTGCAAATACATCGACGTCCCGCTCCAGCACATAAGCGATCGCGTGCTTCGGGCCATGCATCGCGAAGTCGATCGAGCGACAACGGAGCGGCTACTGCAGAAGATTCGTGATCGCATTCCCGGTGTGACCATTCGAACGACGCTCATTGCCGGTTTCCCAGGTGAGACCGACAAGGAATTCGAGGAGCTGCTGCGCTTCATCCGGGATTTCCGCTTTGACGCGCTCGGTGTGTTCCCCTATTCGTGCGAGCCGGAAACGCCCGCGGGTCGCATGAAGAGTCAACTGCCAGAGAGGGTCAAGCATAAGCGCGTTGACGCCCTGATGACCGCCCAGCAGGAAGTCGCCTTTGCGCTGGCGGAGCAGCGCATCGGATCGCGTTTTGACGTACTCATTGATGAGCAGATGGAGTCCGGTACGACAGTGGCCCGCCAT
>CAZJTP010000304.1:0-3616 GCA_964548955.1 uncultured Phycisphaeraceae bacterium | reverse complement strand
ACTCCAGCAGCTTGCGCGTCCGTTGCTTCATGTTCGTGGCCGCCACGACCTGCAGGTACACGTCGAGAGGCATCCGTTTCTTCTGCTGCTCTCCGGCGGGCGACTCAATAACCAGGTTGAAGTAGTTCAGGCGATCTTCCTCGAGCAGTTTGTCCGCAACGGTGATCTTCTGCCGATAGCCGGGCCCGAACTCCGGAAACAGTCGCCGGACTGCCTCATCACGCCGGCGATAGCAGCCAAGCGCCTCGAGCGTCGGCGCAATGTCCTCGATCTCATACTCGATCCCAATTGCCTTACAGAGCGTTTTTCCCCTGCTCGTACTCTCGGGCGACGAGTCGCGTTCCGGCATGAGCAATCCCAACACGCGCTGCGGGCCCAGCGCTCGGACTGCCAGCGCTGCGCATACAGCCGAGTCAACACCGCCACTGACCGCCACGACCACACCGCGCCGCCGCAACCGCTTGGCCACGATCTCGCGGATTGCGCGCTCGATCTCCTCTAACACAACCACACAGTCGATGTCGAGGACTTCCAGGCTGAACCCAGCCGTCTTGTTGCCGTCTGCCGCCTGCGTGTTTTTCTCAACCACGCTCATGGCGTCTTCTCCGGTATTGCCCGTAGCGCGCCTGCTCGACCGGCTGTGTGATCTTCAGCCACACATGGAGGCCGATCGTCCAGCCTTCGCCGTAACTCTGCCGCACGGGTGGTGAAACACTCCAGGTACAGGTATGCCATGATCTGCAACGTCAACAGCCCGACCAGTGCCATCTCCTCTCGTTCCCCCGACATTCGACCTTCCAGCCGACGGGCCTTCGCGACCAGCTTCGTGGCCGCATTGCAGTCAGTCAGACCGAACCGCTCAAGGTACGGCGGCGACAGCAGTTCCTCGACATAGTCCGGCGACCTCGCGCCGAACAGCACACGGGTCATCGGTGCACGGTAGGGCTGTTTGGGGCGTTGCCAGATGTCTGCCGGAAGATGTCGCGACGCGAGGCTTCTAAGGGCGGCCTTGTCCCGAAGCCCGCGTAGCTTGACCCCCGGCGGCAGGGCGGCGCAGAGATCAACCACCTCGGGGTCGAGGAAGGGATATCGCACTTCCACGCCGTGCGCCATCGCGACCCGATCACCCTGGCAACTCAGCAGATACGAACTCATGAAAGTAGTAATTTCGATCAACTGAGCCCGTGCCAATGGGTGCCACTCGCGCCAATCCTCGGGCATCATTCGTGCAAGATCCGCTTCGATCCGACTCTCATCGATGTCGTCCCGCAGGTCCGGAGCCAAGAACCGCAATGACCAGGCCGTGTTCTTCCACCGTACCCTGTGTGAGTAGAAGGGGTGGTCCAGCTCGGTCAATCCGCGCCGGAAGAACTGCTGCCACAGATTGGTCGATTGCGTGCGTCCCTGTCCGACGTAATGATAAAGCCTGCCGAGCAAAGCCGGCCTGGCCGTCGAATCGGGCTGCCGGGCCCAGAACCTTCGGACCTTGTCTTCCTTGAATATGTTGTACCCCGCAAGCCATTCATCCGCGCCTTCACCCGTTAGGACCACTTTCATACCGTTCTCGCGCACGAGCTGCGAGAGCATGAACAACGGCGCCGGCGCCGTCCGCAACAAAGGTGTCTCACAGTGCCAGATAACGTCACGCAGGACGTCGCCCACGTCAGTACTCCGGCAAACGATCTCATGATGTTCCGTGCCGAGCAGCTCCGCCATCCGCCTTTGTTGCACCGTTTCGTCAAATTCGGGATCTTCAAAGCGGACCGCAAACGTCTGAAGCCGTCCGCGATCGTTATGCCGAATCAGCCACGCGATGACGGATGAGTCCAGCCCACCGCTGAGATAGGCTCCAACCGGGACATCCGCCCGCAACCGAAAGTTGACGGCGCGATCCAGGTGATCCCCCAACAGCTCAGCAGCCTCGTCGCGCGACATGGCCGCCAGCCGCCCGTTCTCCGCGAAGTTGGCTTGCCAGTAGGTGCTTGTTGTTTCGTGAAGATGTTCGTCGAAGCAGATCGCTTGACCGGGCGGTACGCTCCGAACACTCGCGAAGACCGTTGACGGTGAGGGAACTGACCAGCGCGAAAAAACCTGAACGAGACCGGCGCCGTCGAACCGCGGTTCAAGATACCCGCTGGCGAACATGGCCTTGGCCTCGGAGGCAAAGAGCACGCGGCCAGGCACACGGGCATAGTAGAGTGGCAGGATTCCCACTCGATCACGCACTAACCAGAGTCGATGCGATCGGCTGTCCCACAGCGCGAACGCGAACTGGCCGTTGAACTTTGACCAGGCCTTATCGCCATACTCCTCAAAGCTATGGACGATCACCTCGGTGTCGCTGTGGGTGTAGAACCGATGGCCGAGCCCTTCGAGCGTCTCACGCAACTCCACGTAGTTGAAGATTTCACCGTTGAACGTGATCCAGATGGACCGGTCCTCGTTATGAATGGGCTGCGCCCCACCGGTGAGGTCGATAATGCTCAAACGCGTATGCGCAAGCCCGATACTGTCGTCGCGATATAGTCCATATCCATCCGGGCCGCGGTGGCCCAGCATGGCCGCCATCCGACGAAGCGGCTCAAATGGCACCGGGTCGTGCCCCGGTTCAAGAATTATGCCGGCAATACCGCACAAAGTGGTTACCCTCTACTTGCCGTTAAGCGGGCAGATGCGATGTGAACATTGTACCCGCCACATCACGTAGGATCTGTTGGTGCTTGGACCAGGGTGATGGGGCGTCAGGTTCTCTCCGAATCCGTGAGCTTGCGCGCTAGCCCCGTTTGATCTTCCCCGAATCGGTTTTAGGAAGCGACTCACGAAACTCGACAAACTTGGGCACCATGTAATTCTCGAGGTTCGCGCGGCAATGTTGGCGAACCTCATGCTCGGTAAGTGCTGCACCGTCGCGCGGAACGACCATGACTTTGATCGCCTGACCGTCGATCGGGTCGTCAACACCCACAACGGCGGCCTCGGCCACCGCCTCCAGGCCGTATAAAACGTTCTCGATCTCCTTAGGACTTATCTTCTCACCCTTGCACTTGAAGATGTCATCCTTACGGCCAACGAAGTAGAGAAAGCCCTCTTCGTCGGCATGGAACAGGTCACCGCTGTGGAGGACCTTCTCGCCGGCGATCTCCCCATCACGCAGACGTTCGGCAGTCTCTTCAGGCTTGCCCCAATAGCCACGCATGACGTTGGCGCCACGCACTACGAGTTCGCCGACGACCCCTGGACCAACCCTTCGGCCCTGCTCATCGACGATGTACGTTTCCGCATTGGGCATGGCTTTGCCGACGGACGTAATCTTGTCATGTAGCCTGGCGGGATCCAGGTAGCCTACGCGTGTACACTCGGTCAGGCCGTACATCGAGAAAACCTGTGCCTTCGGAAACAGCTCCTGAAGCCGACGAATGTGCGCAGGCGGGAAGGCCGCGCCCGTGTTGGAGAAGTATCGAAGCGATGACAGGTCAAGCCCGTCAAACGGCGCCATCTGAAGCATTGTGGCAAAAATGGTGGGGACGCCTGGCAACCCCGTTACGCGATGTTCCTGGATCCGCTGCAGGATCTGATACGGAAACGCAAACGATCGTTCGAGGACCACCGTGAATCC
>CAZJTP010000303.1:0-3638 GCA_964548955.1 uncultured Phycisphaeraceae bacterium | reverse complement strand
GTGCCCCGTCGCAGGGGACGGGGTCACATGATCTCATCCGGTGCGGGCGGCCCAAGCGGCGGGTGCAATCGGCGGAGGAGCGAGGACGATTGTCTATGGTGCGCTGTCTTGGCCGGCGCGACTGCTGATGTGCATCATGAGCCGGATCCTCTTCTGGCTTCGGCTGACGCTGGGCGGTTTCTTGTGGGTGGACCGTGGTTCGTTCGAGGACGTCGGCGGTTTCGACGAGCGGTACTTCGCAGCTGAGGACATCGTGATGTGCAAGGCGCTGAAGAAGCTCGGGATCTTCACGGTCGCCTCGGAACCGATGATGACGTCGGGTCGAAAGGTCGAGCACCGCAGCTTGTGGGAGAATCTGGGCATCACGTTACGGCTGCTGATGCGTGGCCCGAAGATCTTTCGCCGCCGCGAGGGCCTGGATATCTGGTACGACGAGCATTTTGCCCGCTCGCCAAACGCGCGGCCGTTGAAAGGCGACGATTGAATCGCGCGCAGGCACCCCGTGCAACTGGCAATGCCGAGCGAGTGTGCGTTCCGATACTCCGATCCCACGCGTACACACAGTCTTCGCGGCCCGGTCTTCAAGGGGCTCCGGCGGTAGGTGTCCCAGTTTGACCTCCGGAAAGAGCCGTCTCCCGCGAGACTACTCCCCCGGATTAACCACTCGGCCCATGAACAGGATGCTGCCGGTGTGTTTGTCGCGGATCAGGAAGAGGAACGGGTGGTCGGCGACGAAGGTAGCGATTGCCGGGCCTCTCTTCATCTTAACCGCCGTGGCTGCCGCGGCTTCGGTGCCCTCTTCGTTCACCTCTACCTGTGCCTGGTGAATCACCATCCCGATGAACAGGTCGCGCCGGCCGGTCATCCCTGAAAAGTCGGCCCTCCTGCCGTTGAACGCATCGGTCATTCCCATCGCCTTGAGCATCTTTGCCAGATTGGCCCGGAAGTCGAGCTTGAAGCGTGGCAAACTGACTCTCACGGCCTGCTGGCGCAGCAACCCCAGCCACCGCTCGATATTCTCCGTGCTAAGCGAGTTTTCAACAGCCACCAGCCCGTCGACCTGCTTGGGCAACAAGAACACCATTGACAGGCGGTCGCCGTCGTAAGGCAGTTCGAGCACATCGAGATCGTCACCGGAGGCAAACGGGAACTGTCGGTTCTGGTACATCATGGGCACAACGGTCTGATCGCTCTTGCTGATCAGGAATGTAGCTTCGCGGGTGAGTTCCCGATCAAACCGGCTCGCCCAGTTGCCCTTGAAGTAGATTGCGTTGGTCAGCACCAGAACGTCGGCCGGATCCAGATTGCCCTTTTGAAGCAGTTCCTTGATGATCTCTTGGGTATGCCGTGCCGTCCACTTGTTGATCGTCTGTCGGGCCTGCTCCGTGTCTCGTACGAAGTCGACCTCGTGGAACGCAGCGCCGTAATGCTCGCGATTGAGAGCGAGGAATTCGTCAAGGAAACCGTACTCCTGCTGTCCCCATAAGGCGTTGGCCAGGTGGATGGTACATTGCGAACCGTTACCGGCGGCTTTGACGGATGATTCCAATGCTGCCAGGGCCGGGTGCAGCCGCTCCTGCTCCAACGGGTAGTGCAGCACGTTGGTCATCTGTATCGCCGTATTGCCTCGGGCGCCGGCATAGGTCATGGCCAGGGCGGTAGAGATACTGTAGGGAGACAGGAACAGGTTGCCATCTTCGGAGCTGAGTCTGGCGTAAAGATCAAGGGCGAACTCCGTATTCCCGGCCACGACGGCATGCTGGTCTGTCTCCATCGGCCCCGCCAGGGCAACGCTGGCACTGATCCAAAGTGAGCCGCCGCAGGCCACCGCGAGTAACGCCGCACGATTCAGTTGCTTTCGTCCACAGTTCATTTGTGATCCTCCAACGATTGAGACTATCTCGATCGCACGAGCCACATCTCCGCCATGCAACAGTGGGGCAGCGCGGCAACCGTGTTGTGACCGCACCATCCTGTTTCTGCCTGTTTGGACGCCCGAGACCGGGCACGGTTCCCACGATTCCGGAACGACCAGCATCTTCGCTATCGTCTCGGAGACGCCTCCCTCGATGGCAGCGGAGTAATTGCGGCCGAGTCATCGAGCGGCGAACATGCTAAAGAGAACGGCCAGCACCCCTAAAGATGCTGACCGTATAAGACTCAACCGTTGATTCTGGAGCCCGGTTTACTCAACCTGTCGAACGTTCTCCGCCTTGGGTCCCTTGTCCCCTCGGGTCTTCTCGAAATCGACCTTGTCGTTCTCCTGGAGTGACTTAAAGCCGGTGCCTTCGATGCACGAGTGGTGTACGAACACATCTTCGCTCCCATCGCTGGGAGTGATGAATCCGAAACCCTTGGTGCCATTGAACCACTTCACGGTTCCTTGCATAACTATAACCTCTTCTCTTGCACAGTGGAGTCTAGCCGAGTTGAAACAAACACTTGCTTCCTAGAGTACTCGTACTGCTTCAGCGGTGTGCTTCTACGGGGTAGTATCGGTGCTGTCTCCGCTAATGTCAAGCAGAGAATCCGGAGATAAAATACCGCCCGTTCAGGCAGGGTCGGGCCTACCTCCAGGTATCGACCCCATCGGCCCCTCCGATCCCAACGGAACCTCAAAGGACCGGTCTCGGTTCTTCAGCTTCCGGGGCGGTCTACATCTCGGAGGACAAGGGCCTAAAGGCGGTAAACGGTTCTTGCATGCGGCTGTTGGAGATGGGTACGATAACGATGAGGAGCCTCGGTGACGTCGCTAGGTAGACGCCATTTGGGATATGTCGGTTCAAGCAAGGAGAAACGGATATGGGTGATAAGGGAAAAAGAGATAAAGGCAAGAAGGAACAGCAGAAAAGGGCCCAGCTTAGTCCGAAGGACAAACGAAAAAGGAAAAAAGAAAAGAAGAACAAATAAATGGCCAGTGCTGTCCGGCGAGGCTTCTTCCGGCAACGAACCTGCGTGGGCTACGTCGCGGCGTATCGCCTCTGGAAGGCCGCTGCTGACGACAACAATCCGTCTCTTGCAGTCTAAGGCCGTTGCCTCTCTCGCCGACTCGTCAATCGTCGCCGAGACCAGTGGCGAGTGTCGACATCCCCAAAATCGACCTTCTATTTCGCTGACAGCCTGCCTGAAGCCTGCGCCGTAATAAGATCGCTCTCATACTACAGGTTGCTATCCACTGCACGATTCGGACACAGGACGTGTGCGAGTAGCGCATCGACCATGGCCTGCATGCGCACGTAATGGTCGCCGGGGAGGCTTGCCAGGGAAACGACGAGCTTGTTGTAAGAGCGACTCATACGTTCCATGTTCTGCTCGATACGTGAGGTAGGTATCTCAATAGTAGCCGGTCATGGGCTTCGCCATATCCGGGAGGATCTCCGGCCCGCGCTTAGCTGTATGTTGTTATGAAGTACTGAGGCAGATGAACCACGCCATAGTGGTCGGGTATGCCAAGGCAGCGCAATCTTTGTTCGGAACCACGAAGAAGCGCCGTCGACAGCGCCAAGCCGGACAGTCGCGTCGCCGGCGGCACACGGGTCACGTGTTTGATCCGTCAAGGCGTTTAGCGCGTCTAATCGGGCACTCGAGCATGTCCGGTTAATCGTTGAAATTTGAAGAGAGGGGTTCCTGCTGGGAAA
>CAZJTP010000302.1:0-3641 GCA_964548955.1 uncultured Phycisphaeraceae bacterium | reverse complement strand
CCTTGGCGCTACCCCCAAGGACGTTCAACCCTCTCAGCTGCTCAACTTGGGTTAGCACTACCGCGCGGCGAATGGCCTGACACGATGCGCAGGCCGATTGCGACGTTGCGGTGGAGTAGTGCGGTGTCTGTATGGACAGGGCGGTTCGTACCTCCATGGGCAGTCGACATTGTTGATACTCGCCCACCAAACCCCTCGGCTTCAATACCCTCCGGAAGGAGGTTGACGCCGGATGGAGACAGCCAAGAAATGCGAAACGCCTATTGACCACAGACGGCCTCTTCATGGATACATGAAAACGAGGAATGCTGTAGTGCGGCTTCAGTACAACAGGTCTATCGGCTATCCTGAAACAGACTGTCAGCGTCGGGGCGGGGTGCGTTTTTCTTGTTATCCCAGTAGGGCGAGAGTTTGCGAAGATTAGCCACGATCTTGGGAAAGACCTCGATGATGCGGACAATGTCTTCTTCGGTGTTGTACCGGCTGAGACTGAAACGCACGGACCCGTGAATTGCGGTGAAGGGGATGTTCAGAGCTCGGAGCACGTGCGAGGGCTCGAGCGACCCCGATGTACATGCCGAGCCGCTCGACGCGCAGATTCCGTGAGCGCTGAGCTGGTAGAGCATCCCTTCCCCTTCTACGTAATGACATGAGATGTTCAGGGTGTTGGGTAGTCTCGGCGCACCCTTGCCATTGACCTGGACGTCAGGGATTTTCTCCACAAGGGCACCTTCCAGGCGATCTCTGAGCCGCCGTATTCGCGCCTCTTCCTCCTCGCGGTTCTCCGCAGCGAGAGTTACGGCACTGGCCAGTCCCACGATGTATGGAACATTTTCCGTTCCCGCCCGCCGGCCCTCTTCCTGGTGTCCGCCGATCATGAAGGGACGGCAAGGCGTACCCCGTCTGATGTAAAGCGCCCCAATTCCCTTTGGTGCATGGAGTTTATGACCGGAAAAGGAAAGAAGATCCACATGTCGATACTCTCTCTCGAGATCGATCGGGATCTTGCCAACGGACTGCGTTGCGTCGGTGTGAAAAATGATAGTAGGATCGGTCTCCTTGGTGAGGAGCGAGAGTTGCTCGATCGGAAAGACTACGCCGGTCTCGTTGTTGGCATGCATGATGGTGACCAGCAGCGTATTGTGTCCAAGGGCACGCACAAACTCGCGGATGTCAAGATTGCCGTCTCCATCTACCGGGAGGAAGGTTACCTTGTACCCGCTGCGCTGTAGATCCTTGCAGACCTCAAGCACGGCCGGGTGCTCCACGGAAGTGGTGATGATGTGGCGCCGGTTCGTGTTAGCTTTGGCTGTCCCCAGGATCGCCGTGTTGTTACTCTCCGTGGCACAGGACGTGAAAAGGATTTGTTTCGGATCGATTACCCCCAAATGTCCGGCGATTTCCTTTCGTGCCTGAGCAATCACGTCCGCCGTACCCCGCGCAGCTTCGTACATTGAGCTGGGATTGAAGTAATCCTCGGTGAGGAAGGGAATCATTGCCTCATAGACTTCCGGCGCGATTCTTGTTGTAGCGTTGTTGTCGGCGTAGATAATCCTCATCAATTGCCTCCGGGCTCAAACCTCGATAACCCGCACAAGCTCGTCGACCAGGTCTTTTAGAGTCGTCTCCACCATCACTTTTAGGGTTTGACTCGCGCCGGCGCAGGTTGCGCACGCACCTTGGAGGCGGCAGTAAACCATCGTGTCCTTGATATCGACGATCTCAACGTCGCCACCATCCTTCTGAAGCATGGGCCGGATGTACTCGTCCATGGCCTTCTCGATTCTTTTGGCGAACTGGTAAGGTGACAGGGCGGTTTCCTCTTTCGGCACATCGTCACCGGCCCTCCT
Organism: uncultured Phycisphaeraceae bacterium; assembly: GCA_964548955.1. GTDB lineage: Bacteria > Planctomycetota > Phycisphaerae > UBA1845 > UBA1845. The sequence continues at coordinate 1,791 of CAZJTP010000302.1, read as the reverse complement.
CAACTCACGCGCTGCCTTTAGTCCATGGTCGTCGCTACTCCATATGTCGTCGAGAAGATCCTGCAACCCGCCTGGAACATGGTGGCAAGACATGCACGCTCCACCGGCTTTTATCGCGTTGGTGATCTCAGGAATCGTGCGCAGGTTCAACTCCTTGATCTTGCGCCTTATATACGGTTCTGTTAATGAAAAGCACTTGCAGACGATTCTGCCTTCCTCCCGCTCATCAACATGGATATCTATGCCCAGACGCTCCAAATCAATCCCTCGCTTCTGCGCCCAGTTGAACACGGCCGCTTCCAGCGCCTCGGCCCCCATGACCGAGCAGTGAATCTTCTGCTCCGGTAAACCTTCGAGGAACTCCACTATGTCACTGTTTTTAATCTTGAGAGCATCGATCGGCGTGTATCTGCCTTGCTCAATAAGGGTGCAGAGTGCTTCTGAAGCGGCTATCGCAGATGTGCATCCAAAGGTCAGATACCTGGCCTCGACGATCACGTCTTTTGTCGGGTCCGTGGAATGCCGCTTGACTCGGAATGTAAACCGCATCGCGTCTCCGCACGCTATCGAACCATGCTCACCGAAGCCGTCGGGGTTCTCGATCTCTCCAAGGTGAGTTCCGGGCTTACCATGGACCGCATCCATGAATAGCTGCTTGGTTTTTTCGCTGTAGTTCCACGCCATGTCCATCCTCCAAACCGAGATTTCAAAGCTGGATCACACCATCCAACTCCCCACCCTGTTCGCAACCAACGTATCCAATTCGCACTCCCAGCGAAACCAGGCTGTGCAAACGCACACGTCCTCCCGCGCCGATACGGCTTCGTCAAGCGATCATCCGGCGCGCCGGCGTTCCTCCACTCCCGGCACTGATGGAGGAGATCAACTGAGCTAATATTGGCCTCACGCTGCTTACCGGGTCTCCGTTCGCTGTCTCTAGAGATATTCCGCGAGTCCAGTCATGCAACCGGTGGGCCAACCTCTGCAAGTGATCACTCGTCAAGCATCCGCAAGCCTTTGCGAGCATCCATTTCTGCTTTCTTCATACGCTGCGTTGCCGACGGCCTCTTGACGTTTTGATGCGCCGAGCGCCGGATTCTGCGTCAAGCCTTCATTTTATCTCAAAAATTACTTGACAACTATTTCTCTGTCAATAATACTAACGAGTCTGATTAGCGTAAACAAGTAAAAAGCAAAAGATCTAAAACAGGCGTATGTGAGGTCTAAGTGATGCTGTAAGAATTAGTCAAGGCGGGGCTGTCACCAGGGCTGCTGATCATCGCGAGGGGGACAGCATATCCTACGCAGGCGATTCGCCCAGGCCGCACCCATCGAGAAGTTGGCATTGAGGAGCATTGGTAGATCGTCTCCGTTGTTCCGGAGGTCCCGTCTCGCGAGGTCATTGCCGATGCGGCGGACAGCGTGTCGGAGAGCATGTCTGACGTGGATCACGGAGTTGAGCTGAAAATGCTCGGAAGGGCGCTAGAGGCGGAACGCAAGACCAGCAGCTTCTACAAAAAGATGGTCGCAGAGCTACCAGTGGAAGGACAGAAGCTCTTTCAGCGGTTCGTGGAGATCGAGGAAGGCCACGTGGCCATCGTGCAGGCGGAGATGGATGCTGTAACCGGAGGAGTGATGCGATCAAGTGGCGTGAGTATGAAGAACGCAGCAGCGACGAGGCCCATTCCGGGCTTATCGGGGCGGCAGCGTGGTTCATGGGTGTAATACGAGTATCAGATTAATACTACAGCGCCGGATAGGCTCAAGCGAGGCTGTGACTTGAGCCGATGA
>CAZJTP010000301.1:0-3642 GCA_964548955.1 uncultured Phycisphaeraceae bacterium | reverse complement strand
CGCATATCTCCGCCAGCTTGAAGCGATCTTGCTCAAGCGAACTTTGCCACCGTAGTTTTTTTTGCAGAATGACCCCGAACTGCGGGCCGTTGCAACCGCCTGGCCGGAGCTGCCGGACGCCATCAAGGCGGGCATCGTGGCCACCGTACAGGTTGGCGTGCGGCTTCTGATGCCGGAAAGCCGGTGGCTTGGCTGGATATCGGGCTGTAATCGTGGTAGGATGGGCGCATACCGGAGTATCGTGATGCACGGCGCGCGTTTCGCGCTTAGGGTGTGGCCGGTCTCGACGAGGACCGGCGTGCGTCGCGTTTTTCACGTTTTATTGTTCTTACAGGAGGAATAGCCATGACGAAGGGAACCGTGATTCTGATTGGGGGGATTTGCGCGGCACTGGCCGGTCAATCTGCGCACGCTTTGGCGAACGCGGCACCGGCTTCGACATGTAGTGCGATGGGCGGGATATCGCTGGGCATGACATGCCCCTGCGACGGCGACACGGACGGAAGCGGGATCATCCAGGTTCAGGACATCGTGTTCGTGATCAATTGCGTGAACGGAGTCGAGCCCGAGCCGCCACAGACTTGCGACGACGCCGACGTCAACTGTGACGGAACGGTTGACGCTTGCGACGCCAGCCGCGTCTATTGCCAGTTCATCGGTATGGCCGACTGCTGCGCGAATACCGTGTGCGGTGCCTGCTGTAACGGTGGGGGCAGCTTCGATCCATGCCTCGAGATCTCGGAGGAGTTCTGCTATTCAGTCCTCATTGACGAGGGAGACTATCTGGGTGACGGGACCGTTTGCGATCCCTGGCCCTGCGACGCCGTCGAGTGCACGACACACGCCGACTGCGACGATGGGAGATTCTGTACCGAGGATGCGTGTGTCGAAGGCGACTGCGTACACGAAGACCTGCCGAACTGGACTCCCTGTCCGGATGAATTATTCTGCAACGGCGATGAGACCTGTCAGTGGGGTGTTTGCCACCAAGGGTCGCCGCGTACCTGTGACGATGGGCTGTCTTGCACCGCCGACACCTGCAATGAGGCTGAAGACACGTGCGTGCACACGCCTGCCGAGTGTAACGACGACAGTGTGTGCGACAGCCCCTGCGAGAATGCGGACAACTGTCCGGGAGACTGCGAAGGGTGTGATTGCGTGCTTGACCAAGATGGGGACGGACTCATCCGGCTAACGGACCTGTTGAACGTGGTCGTATGTGCGGAGGGTGACGCACCGAATCCACCTCTAACCTGCAACGATGCCGACCTCAACTGCGACGGAGAAATAGACTACTGCGATGTCAGCCGCGTGTTCTGTGCATTCATGGGTTACCCTAACTGTTGCGAGGCGGAGATCGCCTGCGGTGCTTGCTGCAGCACAGGGGCGAACTTCAGGCCGTGTCTCGTAGGCTCGGAGGAGTTCTGCTATTCCGCTATCGTCGACGAGGGTGATTACCTTGGCGACGGGACTGTTTGCGACCCCTGGCCGTGCGACGCAACGCTGTGCTCGACGGACGAGGATTGCGACGACGGGAATGTGTGCACCACGGACACATGCACATACGGTGGTCTGTGCGAGAATCCCCCTGTTCCGAACGGGACACCTTGCTTTGACGAGGTGTTCTGCAACGGTGATGAGACCTGTCATCTGGGTGACTGCCAGTCAGGACCACCACGCAGCTGTGACGACCTGAATCCCTGCACCATCGACGTGTGCAACGAGGCCGAAGACGCGTGCATGCACACGCCCATCGAGTGCAACCACGACGGCGTTTGTGACGCGCCCTGCGAGAACACCGACAACTGCATGGACGACTGCTCAACCTGCACAGCCATGCGTAATCTCGCAGATGGGTCGATGGCCTACTGTCCCGAGGTGCTCAAGACGGTTCATATCATCCTCGATGTCCCGTCGGGAGCGCTCACCGGCGCTGTGGAGGACGTGCCACCGACCGGGTGGATTCAAATCAGCAACATCAGCGACGGCGGAGAGTACGACTCGGAGAACCACAAGGTGAAGTGGGGGCCGTTTTTTGCTCCGTTCCCCAGCGAGCTGACCTACGACGTTCTCCCGCCAGCCGAAGCGGTCGGCATGATGTGCTTTACCGGTGCGGCGGCCTTCGACAACGGGCCTGGCGAGCCGATCTGCGGCGATGAGTGCATCGAAGACTTGTGCTGCCCCGATCTTCCGGCCGACGAACCCCAGCCGGCTTGCGAGGGCTGCAGTGACGACTGTTCCGCCGTGGACGGGGACGGCCGCGTCGAGTTGTGCGAAATGATCCGTTACGCCTGCGCCTGGAAGCGCGGGTGCAACGACGATCTTACGGGCGTGACGGGAGGTGCCTACATCTGGATGGTTGGCGAGTGCTACTGCTGGGACGAGGGCGGACAGAGCTGGGTCCCTGAGTCCTGCGGCGACCAGTCCCCCTCAGGATGCTGCGAGGGCGGCGGACAAGGCCAAGTCAGCAACGCCACTGGGGCCACAGGAACCACCACAACGGTTACATTTGATTCGATCCGCCGCGGGTGCCTCGACAAGGCCCGCGGGCTCAAGATCTCCAAGGTGCGCGGGCTCAAGATATCTGTTTCGATCGACCCGCCGGTCGGTACCTCGGCTGCCGCGCTGGACCTCCAGATTCCAAGGGGCTGGGTGGTGAGCGTTGCCAGTGATGGAGGAGAGTGGGACCGGCTTCACGGCAAGGTCAAGTGGGGACCCTTCTTCGGAGACCTGCCGCGGACGGTATCCGTAACAGTCAGCCGCTCTCTACGTCGCGTTCAGGAGCACGGTTTCACAGGTACTGTCTCGTTCGACGGCAAAAACTACCCCATCACGATGGAGTAGGAGTAATCCGTAGAGACCCCGGAGGCTGAGGCGAAAGAGGCACTTACAGTCGGGCGCGGAGGAGGAGGCCCCACAGAGCCCAGTTGCAGGGAGACGGGCAAACGCATCGCGGCTTGACTGGCGGTTCTCGTATGGATAGGCACGGCTGCATTTGCTCTTGCGGACGGTGCAACGCGCGACTTGCCGGAGGTCTACGAGCCGGGCGCCCTGATGAGCGTTTCGATCGAGGTCGACGCTCCCCCCGGTACCGAGGTCGCTGGTCTTGAGGACGTTCCGCCTGCCGGTTGGACGGACGTGAGCAACATCAGCGACGGCGGCACCTACGATTCCGACAATCAAAAGGTGAAATGGCCGCCATTCTTCGACAACTTCTCTCGCACTGTGAGCTACGACGTAACTCCGCCTGGTGCGGCCGTGGGAGTGCAGTGCTTCACCGGGTACGTCTCATTCGATGGGGACGAGCAGTCCACCGCGGGCGATGACTGCGTTCCGTCGCCGGCTACGGTTCCCGCCACTTCCGGTCTAAGCCTGATTGTGATGGCTCTTTTGCTGCTTGCCGCGGCTGCCCAGAGGCTTCGCGACGCAGGGTTTCACGGATGATCCGCTCGCGCGACCACTTGGCCATGGTACTATCCTTTCGCCTCCGCGATGATCGTTTCGAGGCGTGCGACGATTTCCGGGTGACGCTGATCCAGGTACTCGCGGATTCGCTGATTGGTCAGCAGGGCACACGCGTAGATAGCCAGCCCTTGACATTTCGCCAATCGCAGAGCGATTGCCGACGGGCCTTGCCCATGC
>CAZJTP010000300.1:0-3651 GCA_964548955.1 uncultured Phycisphaeraceae bacterium | reverse complement strand
CGCATATCTCCGCCAGCTTGAAGCGCTTTTGCTCAAGCGAACTTTGCCACCGTAGAAAAAAACGGCCCGGCGGGGTGACCGGGCCTTAGGGAACCGTCCAATGGGGGAATTGGACGGTGAGTGAACAAATAAAAGAATACGCCAAGTGCAAACCGAGAACCTACCCCCTGTTGGCACTGCGGTGTTCTGACTCCAGAGTAGCTATGTTAACACATCTCCGGAGTCATGAAAAGCCCCACGGCGGCGTTTTTTGCAGGGGCTCAAACGCCCATATTCGCCGCCAGGGCCGGAGCGGTCGATATCGACCCGCTGGCAAGGCGTCCGACATGTTACCGGACCCAACAGGCGCTAGCGGAATGCCGATTGGGGATTGGGGAAGAATGAGCAACAGGGTCCGTGCTATCGAGAGTCTGCCGTTCACGTCCCCGTGATTCGCACCGACATATCCCAAGTTTCGACGTTTTTGACGTTTCGGCTTCTCGACCTTTCCTGGTAATCCGTGATGGGCCGGGTATACTGCCTCGCGGTCTTGGACGACCAGGAAACAGGCGCGGTATTGTCCGGATCCCCAATGTTCATGTTGCGTAGCATCTGTGTCAGCGCGCTAATCTATATTGCCGGTGCGACGGTACACGCCCAGCGGCCCGCGCCCCTCGCGGACCCCGTCGACGAGCGGTTGCCGCCCAGCGGTATCTCCCAACTCCCGGTCAACCTCAACGGCCAATTAGCCTACATCTTCAAGGACGAGGAGGGGACGGATGTGCTGCATTTCATGGGTGAGTTTGTCTTGACACTCGGCCGGAACGAGGATCAGACACTAAGTGCCCGCGAAGCGGCGATCTGGATCACGCAGCACGAGTGTCAGGGTCGCCCGTATCGCCGCCTGGAAGTTCTCCTTTGGAAAGACGCGGAGATTCGAGAGATTGGGGGCACCGTCACTTGCGGGCCGGCTCTCTTCGTGACACTCAGCACGTTCGGCGAGATTACGACGCAGGTGGATGACGTCACGTTTCAAGCCTCGACCGACAGTCGCGTCTATGTCGAGGGCAGTGCAATCCGGGCGGCAATCGCCGAACGCGCGGCCGTTCCCGCCGACGAAAACGTACACCTGCTGGTGTTCGATGTGTCCGGGCTGACCGAGTACGAAACACCCGTGGCGCCGCGCCCGCTGATTCATGTCAAATCGGAAGGCGAGCTGACGATTACCGAGCTCGAAGGGGGCCGCCAGGCTCTAACCGTCAGCGGGGGCGCTTACCTTTCCCGTGCAACCGGGCATAACGGGGATTACCTTGAAATCCAGGCGGATTCGGTGGTCGTGTTTTTGCCGTCATCGCAGCGCCGCAGCGGCGCCGATGAGCCCAAAGCCGTCGGGTTGGGCGCTGAGGCGCGGCATCCGCCGGGCGGTGCCGATCGCGACCGGTCACGACGAGAGGCCAAGAATCGTGCTTCGTCGGATCGCCAACTCCTTTCCGCCGGTTTCGGCGAGGTGGAGGTGGAGGCCGCCTATCTCGAGGGCGACGTGGTCATGAGGCAAGGGCCGAACATGATCCGCGCCGACAGCCTCTACTATGATTTCTTGCAGGATCGTGCGATGATTCTGGATGCCGTCGTGCGCACGGTGATCGTGCAGCGTAACATCCCGTTGTATGTTCGCGCCGCCGAGATCAGGCAGCTTTCACGGGATCACATTACGGCCGCTGATGCCATCCTCACCACGAGCGAATTCCATACGCCGCACTATCACGTCGGCGCCAGCCGTGTCGAACTGATCAACCGGACGCCTCCGGATCTCACCGGTCGGCAACGCGGTCTGCGCTCAGGCACCTTCAGCATCCGTCACGCCACCTTGAACCTCGGTGGTTACCCGATCGGCTACTGGCCCTACATCCGCGGCCACATCGACACATCAGAAACGGCGATCAAGAGCATCCGAGGTGGTTTCAGCGACGATTTCGGCCTGGAAATCGGGACGGACTGGTACCTGTTCAACCTGCTTGGGCTGGAGACGCCGGACGGTTTCGACTCGACCTTGACCCTCGATTTCTTTTCCGATCGGGGGCCCGCCGCCGGTGTCGACGCCACGTATAAGCGCGACCGGTATTTCGGTCTGCTCCGAAGCTACCTGCTCGTGGAGCGTGGCAAGGACTTCCTTGGTCGGGAGCGAGAGGAGCAGTCAGAGCAAGGCGTTCGAGGCCGGTTTCTGCTCCGGCACCGGCAATACCTGGAGAATGACTGGCAGCTCTCGCTCGAGCTTTCCCACATTTCGGACCGGGGATTCCTCGAAGAGTTCTTTGAGTCCGAGTTCGACAACGAGAAGGAGCAGGAGACGCTTCTGTATCTCAAGAAACAGCGGGAGAACTGGGCGTTTTCCGCCTTGATCCAACCGCGCACCCTCGATTTTGTAACCCAGACGGAGCATTTGCCCGACTTCGCCTTTTATGTGGCGGGCCGGCCGCTTGGTCCGCCAATGGCGGATGCAACGTGGTTCAGTGAGAACCGACTCGGCGTGGTGCGGTACCGACCGGCGGACCAGACCTTCCGCGAACTGTTACACAACGGACGTGCGATCGGCTCCGGGTCGGTTGTGCGTGCGGATACCCGACAGGAAATCGGTGCACCTCTCGATGTCGGCCCGGTTCGCTTCGTGCCCTTCATGTCGCTGCGCGGTACTGTGTGGGATGACACACCGAACGAGGGCGGCATCGTTCGAGTCTTGGGCACGTACGGGCTGCACGGCAGCATGTATATGTCCCGGATTTACCCGGATTCCAGATCGGCACTGTTCGACATCGACGGAGTCCGTCATATCATCAAACCTGACATCACAGCCTGGGTCAGTCACACCAACCGCGATTCACACGAGCTGTTTCCCTTTGACGAGACCGTGGAAGGGATCGATGAGATCGACGGGGTGGCTCTCGGCGTACGGCAACGATGGCAGACGAAACGCGGCGGAGGCGAAACACGCCGGACCGTGGACTTCCTCACGCTCGATGTCGAGCTGGGTCTGTTCAACGATGCGGAAAGTGATGAAATAACAAACGGCTTCATCTCCTTCACCCGGCCCGAAAACAGCATCTCGCAGAACTACCTGAATTCGTCGCTCATATGGCGTGTGAACGACCGCACGGCCCTGCTCAGCGAGCTCAACTATGACCTTAACGATGGCGAAGTCGATATCCTGAACGTCTCATTGGTTGTGGAACGCTCACCGAGATTCAGTTACCTCCTGGGATACCGTTTTATCGAGGAGAGCGATTCCGAGTTGCTCGGCTTCGATATAAACTACCGGCTTACCGAGAAGCACACGCTGGCGGTGCGGGAGATGTACGATCTGGCCCGGGGAAGGACGCTGGACTTTACCGTGGCGTTGATACGGAAATTCCCGCGCTGGTTCGGGTCGATCTCGTTCGCGCTCGATGAGCCGGAGGACGACTTCGGTGTATCCGTCAGTGTCTGGCCCGAAGGTCTGCCGCAGGCCACGATGGGCTCACGTCGGTTCACCGGGCTTGGCACGACCACGCGCCTGCGCCGTGACTAAAGCAGATTATGTTTTCGTGTAGCTTGTTGCAAGGTGCTGAAGACCGCTCGCTACGCAGAGTAGAGTCGAGATGTGGCGCGGTGGCGGCGGGCCGCTCCGTTTCCACATCC
>CAZJTP010000299.1:0-3659 GCA_964548955.1 uncultured Phycisphaeraceae bacterium | reverse complement strand
CAAGAAAAACAAGAAATAAAAGATAGCAATAACTAACAGGACTTCATACATGACCTATACAAAAATAAAGTCATTAATGAAGAAAAAGTTGTTAATGTGCCTGGGACAAGCTCAGCCAACTTCATTGCACTTGCCGTGTCAGTCGAACACGGTTCGTGTGTGATGATGGAGCAGCCGATTTATGAGCCGCTCGGACGCGTGGCAGCTTTCCTGGGCTTGACGGTGATCCCTCTGATACGACGGGCGAGTCAGGAGTTTGAAGTTCGACTCAACGAGATTGAGACCGGGTTGGACCGGGGTACCCGCGCCGTCGTGCTTACCAATCTTCACAACCCGAGTGGTCAGTACTTGATCCCGGAAGCGATCAAGGAGATTGCCCGAGCTTGTGCGCGCGGGAATGCAACGTTGATTGTTGACGAAGTCTACCTGGATGCTGGCTACCTGGCCGGCCGTCAGGACCGGTGGACCGCAGCCGCAATGGCGGAAAACGTCATCGTGACAAGTTCTCTCACCAAGGTATACGGTCTTGGTGGTTTGCGGGCGGGATGGCTGCTTGGCAGCACGCCCGTCGCGGAGCAAGCCCGAGATATGATGGATTTGCTGAGCGTCGACAACGCGGCACCCGCGGCATCCCTGGCCGTACATGCCCTCGCAAACCTGCCGACCCTCGAAGAGCGGTACCGGCGTTTCTATGACGAGGGGCAAGCCGTGTTTCGGCGCTGGCTTGCCAGCGAGCCGCTGGCTGACGGGTACATGAGCTGCGGCGCGCCGTTTGAGTGTGTTCGTTTGCCGGGCGGTGTCGATCCGGATCACCTCAACGAGCTTCTGGTGACGGAGTATGACACCCAGGTTGTTTCGGGGCGGTTTTTCGGTCTGGATGACCACATCCGGCTCAGTATCATGCCGTCCTGCGGCGACCTGGCCGAAGCCCTGTCGCGCATCAGCCAAGCCCTGAGGAAGATGGTCAACAGCGGTGCGTCGTAGTGCAACGCCTCCGCTCATACCGTGCGAAGCGCGGATACAGGCCAATGAAGAGCATAGCTTCGATCGCTCGTGCGTTCAATCGTCACCTTCACGTGCAGCGGGAGCGGTGACATCGGCCAGACATGTCCGATCTGTTTGGTTACAAGGATCGGAATCGAGCGTTTCGATCGTATGTGGTACGGCAGCAGTTTGAGGACGGCTTGTGTCAGGTCCTCGTATCCCTTGTGGAAATCGCCGAGTAGGATTCCCTTGCATTCATCCCAATAGCGCGCGAGTGTCAGGTGAGCGAGGAAGCGATCCATGCGTTCCAGCTTGTCGTTGAAATCTTCGAGGACAAGCCATCGTCCCGCCGGCCTAACACAACCATCATGCACGGACCCCACCAACATTGATAGCACCGTGAGGTTTCCGCCGACGAATGTGGCGCTGGATCGATCCGGCACCTCGCCGCACGTGATCCGGGCTGTGACGGGCCGGTCCGTTCCCCGCCCCTCGATCATGGCGGTTACGTCGAGAAAGAACGCGTCAAGCTCGGGTCGTAGCCGCGCGTGCATCCAATCCGCCGACTGTGCGTGTGCCTGATTATTGGCATTGACGAGCGTCGAAGCGTGGTGTTTGAGCCCATAGGTCAGAAAAGCCGGGCCCATATCGTAGATACCCAGTCCATTCTTCGAGGCGCCGACAATGTTCACAAGCGTTGTGAGTTCGCTGAACCCGAACACCGCGATGGGTTGTATCCGGTGATCCAACACAGAGAAATCGATCAGCGGCAGTACACGTGTAAACCACGCTCCTCCGCGCAGTGCCACCACCGTTACGACACCGTCATCGGCCAACGCTTGTTCGATATCCGCAGCGCGTTGCTTGTCGTCGGCGCGACCGCCGTGTGCTTCATCCTCGCCGGCTTCAATCAACGCTTCGTTACCGCTGACGCGGTACGCGGGACCAACGGCATCCTGAACGATCTCGATCAGCTTGGCAGCGGATTCAATACTGAGTGCGTCTAGGAACGGTCGGCAGGAGCCGGCCGGTGCGATAAGATGAATTCTCGGGAGACTCACACGCAGCTAACCTCGTCCAGCCGCCCGCGCGAAGGCCTGGGCAAGTGCCGGGTCGATCGGCTTGGACGCGTCTCCACCTTTCTTGATTCCCGTTCCGACGATGACCCCGCCGGTAATCGCCAGTAACGATTCGACCGTCTCGATCCTGGCACCACTGCCGGCAAACAGGCGTCGATCCGGAACAGCCTCACGGACACGGCGTAAGTCGTCCAGATCGACGGCCTCACCGGTCGCGGGACCGGTGAGGATCAAACCATCCGCAAGGCCGCGGTAGGCTGTGTCCCTGGCCGCCCGGACAAGATCCGGCTCACTGATCGGGGTGGCGTGCTTGACATGCACATCGGCTAGGATGGCGATGCGTTGCCCGAGCTGCTTTCGATACCGCAGCGTCTCGCCAGCCCGACCTTCGAGTAATCCCTGATCGGTTGCGCTGACGCCCGTGTGCACGTTGACCCGGATGAAGGAGGCGCCGACGGCCGCTGCGATTCCAAGCGCCGCCGGTGCGTCATTGCGAAGCGCGTTGATGCCGACGGGCAGCCCCGCCTCGCGTCGGATGCGGTCGGCCGCCACCGCAATCGCGGCGACACTCGCGGGAGGCAGTGTTGCTTTCGTGAACGGCACATCGCCGAAGTTCTCGATGATCATCGCGTCGAAGTCCGCCTCCCTCAGCGTTCTCGCGTCGCCCAGCGCTTTTGCGACGATCTCATCCATCGAGAGCAGGTGAGACGGGCTGCCTGGAAGTGGTGACAGATGAATGACGCCGATCAGTGCGGGAGAGGGGAGATCGATCATAGGCGGTTCGAGGTGTGTTCGACGTCGGGTGAGGCCGCGACGCGGCGCCGCCCGTTATGTCTTGCGGAACACAGCCACCATATCCTCAATGGGGACGACGTAAAGGTAGTTGCCGGGATCAAACTCGACGGGGATCGCATTTTTCGGATTGAACAGCACACGATCGTACTGCCTGATCGGAAAGTCGTCGTCGTTCTCCACCTGGGCGGAGACGGAGACGACCCGGCCGGTGATCGTGGGAATCTCGACCGAATCGGGCAGTTCGATCCCGCCCTTGGTTACCTTCTTGTCCTCGTCCTTTCGGATGAGGACGCGATTCCCGAGCGGTTCGACAGTCTCAAACTTGCTCTTTTGCTTTTTGGTCCGGTCGGCCATGAGTACCACCATCCTTCGCACACGATACAGCGCCGGTTGCACCGGCCCGCCTTCACCCCATTCTAGGCGAACTTTACGGTGCAGGCCAATGCCCCGCTCGGATTAGCATCGGACCCTCGAATACGCCAACTTGCGGAAAACACCGGTTCCAAACAGCTCACCACCGCCTTGTCTCTGCGTCAGGGCGGATCGGATGGGGTGTGGCTATATTTTGCGGCATTGTGTCACCATGTCGTCCTCCTGGAATCGTAGCGGCCTGCGTCCTCGCAGGCCGTTTCCCCAGGTACGTTGGTGCGTGAATCCTTGTATTACTGGTGCGTGAATCCTTTCTCGCACTATACCGTCCATAACCATGCGGTATACCGTCCATGCCCCTGAGGACCGAGAAGGGATTCTCGGTCCAGCGGATTGGCACTGGCGGGCAAGCCGCCAGTGGCACCCGGCGCC
>CAZJTP010000298.1:0-3725 GCA_964548955.1 uncultured Phycisphaeraceae bacterium | reverse complement strand
TGCTGCGCCGGTGTGAGCAACCGCCGGAAAGTGCCGAAGCTCCGACACTTCGCGTAGTACGGTAGGATCGACCGCGATCAGGCCCGACCTGCCGACCGGATTTCACTCGCCATAGACGAGGACGGGCAATATTGACGGTGATTTGGTCTTCCTGGGCAGCATCTGGACCGGACACGCATGCTAGTCGAAACCGTAGATCTCCTCGTTGCGCTCGCGCTGCAGGGCCCAATCTTGGCGAGCTTTTGCTATCTTGAGGCCCTCCTCGCCGATGCGGCGTATATCACAGTCCTCATGCGCACAGAGTCTCTGAAACCGGTCGATCCACCACTGGTACTTCTGCGATTCCTTCCCGCTCCAAACCTCCGTACAGGTGAACCCCGCGCCTACAACGCTGGCGTGGGGGTACCCACAGTCAAGCGCCATCTTGGCCATGCGTATCCAGGTCTCACCGCCAAGCCCCTCCAGAGGATAGAGGTGGAACGCGCGAAGTCGCGGGTTGTCCAACAGGAGCTCGTAGAGCTCCAGGTTCTCCTCGACGAGTGCTTTGACCAGGCGCCCGATGACGTGAGACTCAGGAAGTGAGCTCAATACACGACGGCGCGCAGCGATATTCAACGCGGCAACCGCAGCGTCCACTACGTCGGCGTTAATGTAGAGCTTGTCCGACTCGTCATCCAATCGCGCCATTAACCATTCTTCTGCAAGTTCAGAATCCGCCCGAAGGATCTTCCTAAGTTCATAGGTGTGACATGTCTCGCGAATAATGGCGGCTCGCCAATCGTTGTGTAATGTATTGCGTACACGCTCGCGTGGTTCAGCTTGCCACTCCCCGATCGCGGCGGCGCCCGCGATTTTGCTGTCAGCATGTCGTAGCAGTTGCAGGACGTTGAATTCGGGCACCCTCCCGCACATACACTCCGTGTGAATATGCTTCTCCGCACCGCTGATACTGTCGAGGGCCCTATCGAGGAGTACAGTCGGCGGTTGCTCCGTGCGCAGGATCACAAGCGCGGCCCCCAGGCGATGTTCCTGGCTCGCAAGCTGATTCCGGAGAAGTTCCTCATATCCAGTCTCTCTCTGTCGCATTGCGTGAGCTAGAAACGGGAAGACAAGGTCTGGTGTGCAACCGATGTCGACCATTTGCCTCGCCCAGCGCGTCGGTGAGGCAACGCGTTGGGCAAGTTCATCACAGAGCGTTGAGAGATAGTCGGGCCAGACATGGGGTACCGACTTCATTTCGCCGCGGATGCGGATAAGGCGCGCTGCAGTCTCGGCAGGGTCTTGTGAGCTCCACGAATCAGCGAGCCGACGAACTTGGGCACCTTGAGCCCGGCGTAGCGAATCTCGGTTCTCATGATCATATCCCTCGAATGGAAAAAGGACCTGCACGTCCGCTTCCAGAGGTATCTCCAGGTCTAAGTGTAGGTTATGAGCGATTTCACGCGCCCAGTAAAGCACACCCTGATGTTCATGTGCGATTGCAATGACGTCCTTTAACATTTCTTGAGCTATCTCGATCATCCTATTGTAGGTTTCAGTCGGTGGGCTGAATGGTCCATTTGCACCGGGGTAGATCCACGATTGGACCAAAGTGCAGATGGGTGACCAATTCTCAGGCGGGTAGAGGTGCAAGCACTCACATGCGGTCACCCACATGGTGAACACTTGCTCCAACTGGTCGAGAGGAAGTGTCCCCGATGTCAAGGTCCAGGTCATACCAGCTCCGGCATCTATCTCATGGCATTGGAAGGCTGGATAAAAGGCGATTGCCAGAGCCTCTGCACCTACGTCCCTGTCTCGTCCGGACGCCAACCACTTCTGAACCGCCTCCAGCAAGACTCGCCGTCGGGGGATGCTGAGAGCCCGGCTTGGGTGAACATTCTTGATCCAGTCCTGGATCGAGCGAAGCGGGTGATGCACAGTCGAGTGCAGCGGTCGCTTGTCGCCGATGGCCTTGTCCAACAGTACCGGAAGTACGCGCTCCGGGGCATGCCACAGCAGGGGATGGGCAAGCTCAATTACCAGATCCCGGCGTTCGTTCAGGACGTTCTCGCTCTCACGACGCCCCAGCCATGCATACTCCTCCCAGGCTTTAACCGAGTCCACCCGTTTGAGCGTAGTAAGCAGCATGTCATCGGGAACGTCAGCATCGATTCGCGAGGCACCGATCAATGTACGCGCCGATTCGGTGATGTCCGGGACAGCTTGAAGGAAAGGCCCTATGCTCAGTGGGGCAGGTCCGTGGAAGAAGACGTCCCGGAGAAGGGCGTGCCGAAGGATCTCTGGACGAATGGATACGAAGCCCTCGCGCACGTCCCTGATGAGGCCGCCGTCGGCCAGATTTATCAAGGCGCTTCTAACATCAATCGGCGGTTTCCCCAGCAAATTGGCAACCTCTTCCCATGACATCCCTGAATCGCCGCCGATTGCGAATGCCGCTAGACAGTCCACTGTTTCCGATCCAAGTCTGCGCCCAAAGGCTCCGTAAACCTCCCTTTTCAGGGCATCTCCAAGGACGACGTCTCGTACATCTCCCTGGAGGCATAGTCGTGTGAGGGTGACGGCAAGTCCCGGGCGCCCTTCAGCCTGATTGACGATCTCGCGAACAAGCTGCGTCGGATGTTCGACCCCGGCAAGCTTAACCACTTCTACAATCTCGTCCCGCGTGAGAAGCGGGAGCTCGTGGACCTGTGAGGAGGGCTGCTCAAGTCTGTGTTGCACTGAGTTCCTCTCACTTGGCCAGCAGGCCGCAAGTATGTGGAAGTCTGCCTCTAATTCGGTGCGGATATGTCGTAACTTTGACAGCAGCTCCAGGTTGCTGTGGGCATCGTCGACCATTATTACGGCCGGTTGGTCTTGGCGGATGGCCTCCGCAACCCTGCCCATGTCGTTGGATACAAGGAACAGGCCGTTCGCCTCCTGCGCAAACCGATGGAGTACGAAGGTCTTTCCCGACCCCGGCTGGCCAACGAGGATGCGATCGCCGTCGGTCTGCCGAAGCCACTCCAGGTCCTCCTGCCTACCGACCAATCTGTCTCCAACCAGAGGACGTGAGCTTACCGGGACGGAGGAGAGAGCTGGAGGATCCCCCGTTAGGCCTAGCAGCGCTCGGCACCATCGCGGCTCGCGGTACAGTCGATGTGCGATCGCAGAACGAGTGTAGATCTGAAACAGGGTGACACCGAACTTCTTTGCCTCCGCTTCGAGGTTCTGGCGCCTCTTCTGTGTAAGCTCCTGGGAAGTGGCGAGAACAGCAGAGTCTCGGGCGCCAGGTTTGTCACGGTAGGATTTGAGACTCTTGCGAAGATTGTCAAGTACATCCACAGCGGTCGTGGAGATCAGCGGCAAGGGTGCTCCTTGGCCATCGGCAATGGCGCCATCCATTCCCGCGTCTTGGCCTCCGCAGATTGGCACAAGCGTGGAAAAGTCTGCGCGCAGGATGTCTGCGGCGCACTCCTCAAACAGATCCCGGTCGAGAGGTCTGGCCAAGCGTTCAACGATTTGCTGATGGAACCAGTCGCGGCTCATGATGCCAGCGTGATGATAACGGACAACACGAAACAGGCAAGGTCCAGTACGCGGGCAGAAGAAGGCAAGCGGGCACCGAGAGCGAGTCCATCATAATCAATATGCCCGCGTCAGCTTCGAGCCCGGGTAATAATACCGCAGAATCTCGCCCGCCCGTTTGCCCTCCAGCGCTTGACCCTGCATCCCCCACTGGCACA
>CAZJTP010000297.1:0-3747 GCA_964548955.1 uncultured Phycisphaeraceae bacterium | reverse complement strand
GGACAACTCCCACCGTTACCCGACACCAACATTGCAAACGGCTGAAGAGTTACCCGGAGCAAACGTCACATCCGTCGGGTACTCCGTCCCCATCGGCATCAAGGGTGTCATCGAACCCGGGGCATGTGTCACAGTCGTCGGGTACGCCGTCGAAGTCCGAGTCGAATTCGCATTCATCCGGAATCGAGTTCCCGTTGCAGTCCTGACTGGTTCCCATTGCAATATCGGCTTCGTCCGAAATGTCGTTTCCATTGCAGTCGATTCCACGTTCGTAGGCTCCCATATCAACGATGGGCGGCGTACCATTGCCGGAATCCGGGGTACCGGGCAAATCGACAAATCGCTGGAGTCCGTCGAGGTCAACTGTCACCCCGGGCGGGATGGCCGTGTTGTCTCCGGCATCCACGCAAGGCGACTCGAGGAGAAGCCTTACGTTGTCGTCCTCGGTTCCCGCGATATTATCTGCCCCATCGTAATCCACAAAAAGAGGGTCAAGACCGGTATTGCCAGTCCCACCCAGCAGACCGCTCCACCCCTGGATGCACGAGAAATCGATCATCGGCTCGCCATAGGCGATCTGCTCCGACTCACCTTCAAGAGTCTCGTCGCTATTGCCCCACAGAATGCAGTTGGTGAGCGTGACGTTGGTGGACGAATAAACATAGATGGCCCCGCCCGTGCGGGCTGAGTTCTCGGTAAACGTGCAGTTGGTATAGTGAAGGTCACTGTCGGGCCAGTTAAAAATCGCACCTCCCATAGAACTCGCCGTGTTCCCAGTGAACAGGCAGTTGACCATCGTCGCAGTACTTGCTGCACTGAACATGGCGCCACCGCTCCCAACACATGCGTTCCCGTTGAACACGCAATTGACCAGTGTCAGGGCGCCGTTTTCAACGTTCTCGATCGCACCGCCGGCGTACTTGGCCTGGTTCTCAACAAATGTGCAGTTGGCTAATGTAAGGCTGCCGCCTAGGTTCCGGATCGCGCCGCCGGAATCAGAACACCAGTGCATGGCGTAGCCTCCCCGAAGGGTGAACCCGTCCAACTGAGCCGCCGCATCCGTGTCGCTCGCCGTGACGATGTGATAGCTGTTGTCGCAGCGGTTGTCGCTCGTACACAGATCGCAACACACGAAAAGAGACCAGTATACGCAGCTTACACCCCACCGATCGGTACAGCAGGAAGGTTCCATACCACAAACGGCGCCCGCGCACACTGGATGACTACAACCCGGCGTATCATGTTCCATGCAGCAATCACTTACGACAGGATCCCCGGGCAACTCGTCGTCGCCATCGAGATCGCCGCTGAGGATGGTCTCGTTTCTGGAAAAATCACGTTCGCCCAACGAAGTCTCGCCGCCGGCGAATCCGCCGTACAAGGCAACGCCGCCCGGCAGATCAAAGGTGTCAACCCGATTGGTAGGACGGATATCGGGTGTGTATGTCCCTTCCGCCACCCAGATCTCCGTGATTTCTCCCTCGAGACACGCGGCGTAATCAAGCGCACGGTGCAGGTCCAGGTAAGCATCAGCCCAAGTCAGGCCATTGTTCGCGCCGCTTACGGCGCTGCTGTCGACGTATACCCTCCCTATCGGCAGTGCCTCGCACTCGTCCGGTACGCCGTTGAGGTTGCAATCGAGGCTGATGTCAAAATGAATGTCACACAGGTCGGGCGATCCGTTGGTATTACAGTCTTCCAGGCCGCCGGGCTCGCATTCATCCGGGACGGTGTTCTCATTGCAGTCGGGACTCGTAGCGTCTCGAATGTCGCAGCTGTCGGCGGTACCATTGTGATTGCAGTCCGGTTCGCACTCGTCCGGAATCACATTGGCGTTACAATCCTTGCTCGTACCGGCGTCTACATCGCATGAATCAGCCATGCCGTTGTTGTTGCAGTCGGGCTCGCATTCATCGGGGATGCCGTTCCCCGTGCAATCCTCACTGGCACCGCTGGCGATGTCGAGGTCGTCGGGAATGCCGTTGATGTTGCAATCACCCACCTTCGCCGCGTTGACGACGCCGCCAGTGACGGTAATACCGATGAGCGATTCAACGGGGCGAACGGCTGCCATGATTCGCTGGTTGACCTCGGTCCACGGCCAGTCGGGCCATCGACTCATGACCAGCGCCACGGTGCCCGTCACATGCGGTGCGGCCATTGAGGTGCCGCTCTTGTACCCGTAGTTGTTCACGGGCGTCGTGCTCCAAACGTAGAGACCCGGAGCACCCAGATCGACACTTTCGGGCCCATAACACGATGTCAGGCCACTGGAAAACAGAGCGAGGCCATCCTGGTTGTCGGTTGCAGCTACGGAGATGATATTGGGCAGGCTGTAGCT
Organism: uncultured Phycisphaeraceae bacterium; assembly: GCA_964548955.1. Taxonomy (GTDB): domain Bacteria; phylum Planctomycetota; class Phycisphaerae; order UBA1845; family UBA1845. Next base: position 1,406 of record CAZJTP010000297.1, on the reverse strand, counting down.
GGCGGGATAGTGCGGATCATCATCTATACTCTCACCGCTGTTACCCGCGGACGCCACGAAGATGTGCCCGATGGCCTGTGATGCTGCAATCGCATCGTATAGTGCCTGGGAGAAGATGCCTCCGCCCCAACTGTTGTTCGATACCTTAATGTCGTGATCGATGACATATTCCATCGCACCGATGGCATCGGAGGCCCTGCCTCCGGCATCTTCATCGCCTCACCCGCCGCTTAGGATTCTCAAGGCAACGATCTTGCACTGCCAGTTCACGCCAACCACGCCTTGAAGGTTGTTACCGACGGCGCCGATTGTCCCAGCGACGTGAGTTCCGTGGCCGTACTCGTCCATGGGGTCACCATCGCCGTCGTGGAAATCGTAACCGTGAATGTCGTCGATGTACCCGTTACCGTCGTCGTCGACGCCCGGTTGCCCGTTGAGTTCCGCCTCGTTGGTCCAGATGTTTGCGGCCAGATCCGGGTGCGTGTAGTCAACACCCGTGTCGATCACCGCGATTCGAAAATCGGGATCGCCGGTCCAGAAGTCCCACGCCTGGACAGCCTGGATGTCCGCCCCTGGCGTACCGGGATTGCCGGCAACGGTTTGTCCTGTGTTGTGCAGGCCCCAAAGGGACGCGAAGCTCGTGTCGTTCGGTATATCATCAACACAGAGCAGACAATCCGGTTCGGCATACAGCACGCTCGGGTCCTTGCGATAGACAGCAAGCGCCTCGTTCACCTTGCCTTCCGGGACTTCCACGAGCATCAGACCACCGACCGCGCGGAACTCCCTGATGGTCCGGAGGCTCCTGGCGCTGTTGTGCGCATCTTCCCTGGCTGCGCGCGTGGCGCCGGGTTTGAAACGCACGAGCACGCGCGACGGATGGGCCTTCGGCCAGCGCTTGCCGGGACGACTAAGTTCGCCGCCGTTGGCCGGCACGCCTGCCTGGGTTTTGCGATCACTTGCTGGGCCGTCACGGGTTTCGGTAGCACCTCCCACGGAAGGCTGCCACGCCGTAACCTGACCCGTGGATACCAATACGACCACGCCTAGAACCATCGTGCAGAAGCGATACATGATATCCCCCTTTTACGGAAGCCGCCCCTGAAGGAGCTGAAACACTATCTCACAGTGTAAAGGCCATTTTAACACATTTGGGGTCCAGCAGTCCAATCTTGACCTGCAGGAAAAAGAAGAAAACTGGCTCTGTCTGAAAAACCGTTTTCGGCACCGCCCCGACTATGCAAACTGCCTGGATTCCGCAGAAAAACGGCCAGTCGAGTCTTGGATTCGGACCGGTTCGTGATTCTCAGACAGAGCCTAATGCAGATTGACGATTTGGAGGTGACTTGTGCCTAGACCCAAAACAAGCGTACTATAATGCACTGTTGGCCGGTGACTTGGCTTCT
>CAZJTP010000296.1:0-3765 GCA_964548955.1 uncultured Phycisphaeraceae bacterium | reverse complement strand
ACCGCGTCCGATCAACAGCTAAAAGAAAGGGAGGGGCGATGAACGCCGGCAACTCGAAGAATCGAAACGCTGTCCTTAACTTGCGCCTTGCTTCTGCGGCCGTTGCAGTTGGAAGTATGTTGTGCCTGGGCGTCGTTGCGCGGGCGAAGGTGGTTGTCGAGACCGCCACCATCGGCAATCCGGGCAACGGCGGCGAGCATATCGGAGACGTCACCGCGCATTCCCTCGACGCGCGCGGTGTGTCAAGGTCGACGTCCCAGGGGAAGTCGTCAACCGCGGTGGATCGCGGGCCGCGGGACGAATGTGCGGGGCAGCCAGATGACACTCCCTGCACGGACGACGGCAACGACTGTACGGACGACATCTGTGAAACGGAGGTTTGCACCCACCCATTTATTCCGGTGGGCACACCCTGCGGCGATCCTGGTAGCGACCAGTGCGATGAAGCGGACACGTGCGATGGGGTGGGGGACTGCCTGCCAAACTACGCCCTATCCGGAACGCCGTGTGACGATGGTCTGGCGTGCAATATAGAGGAGCAGTGCGACGGCGGCGGTTCGTGCATAGGAGGTCACCCCGTTGATTGCGCGGGTTTTGACACAGACTGTGTCGTGGTTTCATGCGATCCTGTTGGCGGCGAAGGCAATTGTGACATTTTCACACCGATTAACGAAGGTGGGGTGTGCGATGACTACGATGCATGCACATACAACGGTCTGTGCAGGAGCGGCATCTGCACGGGCATCCCGATCAACTGTCCGCTGGGGGAATCGTGCTGGGACGGTGAATGCGATGGCGGAAGCCCGCTGTTCGAGTGGGTGCCGGTGGACGCGACCGTATCACACTCGATTGTCGACCATGAAATCACACTGTTCGGTAGCGACGGGCAAGTGACCCTGGAACTGATCCTCAGTGGGTGGGGCGACGCTGCCGGGAGCCCTGATTTAATAGCATACCAAGCCACCGTGGATGCAACGTACGGCTATTCGAGCGGATCGGGCGTTGACCTGGCGCCGGTCGGTGGATGTTGCCCGGGCGATCCATCCGGTGCCTTCATTAATACTCAGGATCTGGATTATGTGTTTTACGCCACGGGCGACTCATTCCCCTCCACAAGTCTCGTGAACCTCGACTTCACCTGGGCTGTCGCCTGTTTATATAGTGTATCGGATACCGGACAGAGCGCCTACGGTGGCGCGCTGGTCCTTGGGGTTCCGAGCGGTGCGGCCGGTACGTACACAATCGGATTTGATACAGGATCAGAAGTCACACTCATGGACGATGAGTTCTTCGAACCCATTACTCCACTTACGTTTTCGCCAGCCCTGATCACGGTACAAGACGATCTTTATGTCGATGCCAGCGCCACAGGTCCGACACACGACGGCTCGAACTGGTGCAACGCGTTTGTGACATTGCAGGATGCTCTGAGTATTGCAGGGTCTGGGAGCACGATAAAGGTAGCCGACGGTACGTACAAGCCGGATCAGGGCGGCGAGCAGACCCCAGGTGATCGTGAGGCCAGGTTCCAGCTCGTGAATGGCATCACGATTGAAGGTGGCTACGCTGGCTGCGGGGCGGCCGATCCTGACGAGCGCGATATTGACCTATACGAAACCATTCTCAGTGGCGACCTCAATGGCGATGATTTTTCAGTCTCCTGTACGCAAGACTCGCCGGATTGTGATTCCCTTGGCGGATTATGCCTTGGCGGATCCTGCATTCTGGCTGCAAACAACAGCGAGAACAGTTACCGCTTAGTGATCGCCTATGCCACGGACATGACCGCTGTACTCGACGGCCTGATCATCACTGCGGGCAACGGCAACGGGCCAACGGCTCCGAACGACGGTGGCGGCGGTATGCGCACCTATAGCGGGACTCCGACGGTGCGTAACTGCACGTTCACAGGGAACTACGGCGTGTACGGCGGCGGGATGGTCAATGTGGAGGGTGGCAGCCCGTTGGTGACGAACTGCCGGTTCATCGGGAACTCGGCTACGTACGGTGGAGGCATGGACAACCACGACGACAGCAACCCGACGGTCACAGACTGCACGTTCAGCTGGAACTCGGCCGAGCAGGGTGGTGGCCTGTACAACAATACGTACAGCCACCCGACGTTCATCCGCTGCACATTCAGCAGGAACTCGGCCGACTGGGGCGGCGGAATGCTCAACTGGCTTGGGAGCGACCCAACCGTAACGAGCTGCACGTTCTATAAGAACTCGGCTGAGCATGGCGGAGGTGGAATGCGCAGCGTGGAAGACTGCCACCCCACGGTGACTAATTGCGTCTTTGTTGGAAATACTGCTGAATACGCAGGTGGGATGCACAACTGGGACAATTGCAGCCCGATAGTGACCAACTGCGCATTCACCGGTAACTCGACACTGGCGGAAGGAGGGGGGATGCAGAACTATGACGCCGGCAGCCCAACGGTGATCAACTGCACGTTCAGTGGAAACTCTGCAGGCAGCAACGGCGGCGGCGTATGGAATTGGAACAGCACTCCGGCCCTGTCGAACTGCGTTCTTTGGGGCAACGACGATAGCGGCGGGACCGACGAGTCCGCGCAGATCTGGTACGGTGGGACGGGGACGCCCACGGCCAGCTACACGTTGATTCAAGGCCTGAGCGTCTTTGAGGGCAACAACAACATCGACGGCGATCCCCTGTTCGTAGACCCTGCCGGGCCAGATAAGGACATTGGCACCATGGACGACGACCTTCGCCTGTCGCTCGGCTCACCGTGCATCGACGCAGCGGATGACACCGCCGTTCCTCTCGATTCCCAGGACTTAGACGATGACGCCGACACGTCGGAGCGCACCCCGCTTGATCTTCGCGGAGACGCCCGGTTCTTCAATGATCCGGACACGGTTGACACCGGTGTTGCCGATTCGCCGGACATCCTGGCCGTCGTCGACATGGGTGCCTACGAGTACTTCCCGGACTGCAACAGCAACGGCCTGGCCGACGCTTGCGACCTCGACTGCGCGGCGCTTGGCGGAGAATGCGACCTCCCCGGCTGTGGTCAGAGCCCGGACTGCGACGACAACGACGCACCGGACGAGTGCGACATCGCGAACTGTGTCAGTAATCCTGACTGTGACGACTGCAACCTAAACGGGGTACCGGACTGGTGTGACATCGACAGCGGCGCGTCCCTGGACACCAACTTCGACGAGATCCCGGACGAGTGTGTCGCACCTTATACGGGCAGCGTGAATTGGACGGGTAACGTTTGGGGTTTGCCGGACGAGGGGTATCCGGACAACGATACCAGCGTCGCCGGCCTGCACGTCACCCTTCACGCAGGGACGGACATGTTTCTGGATGACACCGTGGTCATCGAGGTCCTGAGAATCCTCCCGGATGCCGCACTCTCAGTCACGCAAAACGGTGCCGGTGATCTGACAGTTGTTGAGGCAGGCGGCATTGTGGCCAGCGGTACAATGAACGTTGCCAATGACCGGGCGATCACGGTTACATCCGGACCGGTCACCATCGGTGCAGGTGGTCTGTATCAAGGAGTTACGGGGAGCCGCGGGGACGGCTGCGATCCCGGCGTCGATGTCTGCGCCTCTCTGTCGAGCAACGATGTCACAGTCGGGGCTGGTGTCCTCAATAACTTAGAGGCCGGGACAATGGTCCTGGAAGGTGCCATGTCGGTGACAACCGCGGACGATTTCGTCCTTGACGGAAGGGGTGCGATCTCGTGCGAGGATGTCAACCCGCGGGGTAGTAGCGATACACCACCGA
>CAZJTP010000295.1:0-3823 GCA_964548955.1 uncultured Phycisphaeraceae bacterium | reverse complement strand
CTCAGCGCGCGGGCTAAATCCTTGACACGCGGTGCAGCTTCGCTGCTGGAGCTTCGCCCATGGAACCGCGCTTCAAGGACGGGTCCCGCGGCTCGACACACAGAAACGGTAAACGCGATTACGACACTGCGCCGAACGCCCTGACATACAAACCAACGCGGTCACCGGTGTCTGCCTGCGCCGGGCCTACAACTGCCCCGCGCGATTGAGGACGAGCAGCTTGATCTCCATCATGTCCTCCATGGCGAAGCGGATGCCTTCACGGCCCAGGCCTGAATCCTTGACACCGCCGTAGGGCATGTGGTCGACGCGGAAGCTGGGGATGTCGCCGATCACCACGCCGCCGACATCCAGCTCGTTGAATGCATAGAACGCGTGATCCATGTTCTTCGTGAAGACGCCGGCCTGCAGGCCGTAGACGCTGTCGTTGACGAGTCGGATCGCCTCCTCGAAGTCGACAAACGGCTGCATCGTCGCTACCGGCGCAAACACCTCAACGCAACTGACCTTCATGTGCGGCTCGGCGTTCTCCAACAACGTCGCGTCGTAGAAAACACCGTCCCGTTTCCCACCGCAGACGACCTTCGCTCCGCCGTCGACGGCCTCGCTGACCCACCGCTCTATCCGCTTGGCGTCGTCAAGTGAAATCATCGGACCGAGAAAGGTGTCCTCCTCCATCGGGTCACCGGCTTTGAGCTTGGCGATCCGGTCGATAAGCAACTGCTTGAGGTGTTCGTAGATCACGTCATGGGCGATGATGCGTTGCACACTGATGCAGCTTTGCCCCGATTGATAAAACGCGCCGACGATGATGCGGTCGGCCGCATACTCCAAATCGACGCCTTCGTCGACAATGCATCCGGCGTTTCCGCCGAGTTCGAGCACGACCTTCTTCTTACCCGCCCGGGTCTTGAGCTTCCAACCGACCTCCGGCGAACCGGTGAAACTGAGCAGCTTCAGCCGCTCGTCCGTAGTGAACAGATCCGCTCCCTTGCGCGGGCAGGGTAGGATGCTGAACGCCCCTTCCGGCAGGTCCGTCTCAGCCAGAATCTCGCCGAGAATCAGCGCTCCGACCGGCGTATAGCTGGCCGGCTTGAGGATGAACGGGCAGCCCACGGCGATGGCCGGCGCGATCTTGTGGGCAACAAGATTGAGCGGAAAGTTGAACGGTGAGATGAAGCTGCACGGCCCGATCGGGAACCGCCGCCAGATCCCCTCATACCCTTCCGCTCGTTGGCTGATATCGAGCGGTATGTACTCTCCCGTCACGCGAACGGATTCCTCCGCCGCGACCCGGAATGTATCGATCAGGCGCGTAACCTCACCGCGGGCGTCGCGGATGGGCTTGCCGGCTTCAATGCACAGCACCCTGGCCAATTCCTCATGCCGCTCGGAGACGCGCTGCACCACGTGGTTCAGCACAGCCTGCCGTTTATAGGCGGGCATCTTGCGGGTATGCTCGAAGGCCTTGACAGCCGCACCGATGGCGGCGTCGATGGCTTTCGCATCAGCAAGAGCAACGCGGCAAGCCGTCACGCCGGTGTACTTGTTCGTCACGACCAGATCCGTATTGGGCTCTGCGGGCTTGCTGCCCAGGTAGTACGGGTATTGTTCGCGAAGCATGACAGACCTCCATGGAGATAGCGAATTCAGAGGGGCGAATAGCGAAACGTGCTCGCTTCATGACCTCGTTGCGCAGCCCTCAATTTGCAATTCGCCATTGTTTTCCGGCGTTTCGACGATTACTCCGTATCAACGGCATATAGAAACCAGCGGATCTTCGGATCACCCGTGCGCGGCGACTGCCGCACGAAATAGACCGTCCAGATCGAACCATCGCTCATCCGCAGCTTGTAGTAATGGCGACGCAGGTAGAGGTCACCCGCCCCGCCCCCTTCGCGTGAGGATTGTTTCCAGCCGCCGAGCTCCTCGACGACATCCACCGATTCGCCGCGCCACGTAAACCCATTCGGCAATCCCGGCTCGCCCCGCCCCATGCGCTTCGTGTCGAAGGTGCCCGCGTGAGGTGTAATAGGCTCGCTGATCAGTTCAGCCATAAAGCCTCGCCGCTGTCGCCCCTTTCGCCCCCACGTGCCCAGCGCACACCGATTATACGGAAGAACGATTCCTACGCCCACAGCAACTAGGTCGCCACATCTTGCAAGAGTGAGTATCACGATCGTTGTTGGGTTCTTGAACCGGGCCCGGAGCGCGAACGACGGGTCGTGAGCGTGCTGCCAATCCACACCCCGCGCCGGTCCTTGACATTTCGCCACTCGCCGAGCGAGTCCATGCGGGCGATCGCCCGCGCGAAATGTCAAGGAGGGCACGGATCAGCGATCCAAACGCCGTTTACATCGCAGGGACCTGCCGAATCCGCGTTCACCACTCAAGTTGGCGCTCACCGGATTCGCGAGTGTCTACCCGGCCCGCATTCCTCACAAGGCCCAGCGTGCCGGACGGTTTCACCGGTGCAGCACGGCCAATGTCTCGACCTGCTCCGTCTGAGGAAACATGTCGAACAACTCGACGTGAACCACGCGGTAGCCGCCGGCTTCAAACCGGAGAATGTCGCGCAGCAGCGTGTTCGGCTCGCACGAAAGGTACGCGATCCGCGCCGGTTCGACCTCCAATAGCAGGTCCGCCACGGTTGCACCGACGCCCTTTCGCGGCGGGTTGACGATCGCAACGAGACGGTCACCCGACACACGCTGTCTGCATAGGTCGCCGAACAGTTCCGGGAGATTCTCCTCCACGAGGCCTTCTCGAAAGTGGATGTTGTAAAAGCCGTTGATCCGGGAGGCCACCCGGGCCAACTCGGTGGCCTCGGAGGACTCCTCGATACCGTACACCCAGCCGACGTGCCGCGTGGCCACCAGACCGATCGTGCCGACGCCGGCGTAGAGGTCAAGCAGAGTTACGTCCTCGGCTGCCACGGATTGGGGTGCCACTGGTGGCTCGCCCACCAGTGCTCCATGCATGTCACTACCTCCAGATGATTCCGAAGTGACGTTCCTCAAGATGCTTTCATAAGCTCTGACGGCGACGGCCGTATTGACCTGGAAGAAGCTTGTGATCCCCAGCCGAATGCGTACGTCACAGACGGTTTCTTCCAGATAATCCCGGCCGGCCAGAAGACGGCTCATCGGTCCGAAGATGACGTTGCCCTTCTGCGTATTTATGTTCTGGACAACGCCAACGACGTGGCTGCAGTGGTCCATCAGGTACCCAGTAATGGCGTCGGCGTGTGGAAGGTGTTGTGTGCGTGTCACCAGTCCGATCAGGATCTCACCGGTGCCGGAACTCTGTCGCACTGTGACAAACCGAAGATCACTGGTGTGAGTCCCCTCATCGTAGAGCGGAATGTTGAACCTCTCAATCGCGGTCCGAACGATCTCGACGGTTTCGTTTATGCCATCCGTTTGCACCGGGCAGCCGGGAATGTCCACGACTTTGTGCGAACCGGCCCGATACAGACCGAGGCGGATCTGCCCACGGACTCGCACCGGGACCAGCTTCACCCGATTACGATAGCCGGCCTGGTTCGGACTTGGCGTGATTGATCGAATCGAGTCCGCCTCGAAACTCCGCAGAGGCGACCGCGCAAAAAGCTCGCTCACTGCGCGCAGCTTCTCCTCAAGTTGCTGGCCATAATCGATCCCAATCAACTTACAGCCGCTACACACCGGAGAATGCGGACATGAAACCACTGATGTCATTGTGAACCCATATTAGCAGGCATTGGCTATTGACGGCACGATCAACGACGCAGAGCAGGATACGGCTGATCGTAGTCGCCCGATCTTTGAGAAAACAGGGGCTT
>CAZJTP010000294.1:0-3829 GCA_964548955.1 uncultured Phycisphaeraceae bacterium | reverse complement strand
TCATATTCATGGCCCACACAGGGCTGATTGAGATCCAGCAGGAAAGCCAAGGCATCATGGTGATTCGACATGAAACTAACTGAGAAGGACCGCACGTTCCTGGAGCTGCTGCGTGAACTCATGCAATCGCATGATTTGAGTGTCGAGCTGAAAGTCGATCGACCGAGTTACATGGTCCTCCGCGGGACCTATGGCGAGAAAATCAACCGAGCCTTTCGGATGACCCGCCAGGGCGTGCGCTGGCGCTTCCAGCGAATCTTCAACGATACCTACATAGCCGCCTTCTCCACCATCGTCCTGATCGAGAAGACATTCGGTACCGAACTCCGGGAGCACGCGATCCGAATCAGCAAGGAACGCTACGCGCTGCGGCACGAGATGATGAACGGTAGGCCGGAAACGGAGGCCGTGTCTGCCAACGGCACCGGCCGTGAACGGGACGAACACCCGTCATCCGGTGAGCGCCGATGAACGAATCGACGAAGATCGATTTCCGCTACCGTCGCATCAGCCAGATTGATGACCTCACCGATCTCGTTGCGATGCTCTTTCCTGGCAACAAAAACCAGCAGCATGCGGCCGCGCGAATTCTTCTGGCACTCAGGGCGGCCAAGCAACCCACACCCACTTTTGCCGACCTTGAATGCCGCTTCGACATCAGCAGGCGAACGCTCCAGCGCGCCCGCGCGAAGCTCGCCAGGCTCGGCTTGATCGAGCACGTCACATGGATGAACAGCCGGTACGGCGGGCAGCAGGGCTGGAAGCTGTCCAGCCGGACGAGTAGTGCACTGCGAGCGCTGGCCGACAAGATCGAGGGCTGGCAGAAGGACGACCGGCCGGAGCGGCGGGAGAAGGATGAGCAGCTGGTGGGGTTGCTCGTGTGACGCGCCCAACAGCCGCTCAACCGGTCGGCAACCCGGCGGCTTCAGCTCCAGTTTCGTCTCATATGGGGGGGTGTCAATACAGTAATGTGCTTCAGCTCTGCGATGCACTACGATTCCCGTCCGGCGGCAGGCAGCTACGCTGCTGATGGCAACGATCGTGGAGTCATAGCCGTAGGTCAGAGCAACTGTACCCGGGAACGCGGCGTCCGTCGCATACTCCACTTCCTGCCCTTCCTCCAATCGCTGGACCGATCGTGCGTTGTCGTGTAGCTTTCCCGCATCGCGATCCGGCCATGTGACCAAGGATACGAGGGAGCGCAAGGATCGCGTGAGCACGTGCTGCTTCCCTCGCCATGCGACAGAAGGAAAACGAGTCCCTGATGACACAGGAAGCGCGGTCAGACAGCCAGGCTACCATCCTTGGGATAGGCGAGCTCCTTTGGGATTGTTTTGGCGACACGCGGAGGCCGGGAGGGGCTCCGGCGAATGTTGCCTTTCACACCGCTCAACTCAGCGCAAGGGGGGTCGTTTGTTCGCGAGTCGGGTGTGACGAAGCCGGCGACGCACTAATTGACTATCTCCAGGCTCGCAGCATTGAACACGCAACCATTCAGCGCGATGCTGAGCATCCCACCGGAAGCGTAACGGTGAACGCAACAGACGCCGAGCACCCGAGCTACATCATCCACGAGAACGTAGCCTGGGATTACATGGTGTTCGATGTCGTGCTGGAGAAGGCCGCTCGCGCGGCGTCGGCCGTCTGCTTTGGAACATTGGCACAGCGGGCGCCGTCCACCCGAAGAGCCATTGAACAGTGTCTAAGCGCATCGGAAAGCGCGTTGCTTGTTTACGACGTCAATCTCCGCCCACCCTGGTTTACGCGGGAGATCATCGAGGCGTCGCTGCAACGCTGTGACGTCGTCAAGCTGAACGACGCTGAGGTGCCCGTGCTCGCCGGGCTATTTGCGCTGCCGGCATCGAGATCCGGCCACTTTGCGTCTGCTCTACACGATCGGTATGGCATTCGCATCGTCTGCGTCACACGTGGCGAAGACGGTTGTTTCGTCGCATCCAAGGATACACAAGTGGATGTGCCCGGGCAGCAGGTTGATGTAGTCGATGCCGTTGGAGCTGGTGACGCATTTACCGCAGCGTTTGTCCGTGGGCTTCTTTGGAGTTGGCCGCTGGACAGGGTCGCGCAGTTCGCGAACAAGGTGGGAGCACTTGTGGCGAGTCGGCCAGGCGCAATGCCTCAGCTTAAGCAGGAATTGGCTGATCTGATGGCACGCTCTGGATAGTCCGATTGCGCCGGAACGGTCGTTCCTGCGTGCGGTGGCGTGGCAAGGCGCTCATGTCGGCGTGCCAAAACACTGGACTTACGAACACGGAACGCGTTGCGCGAGCGTCCGGTACTGGAGCCCGTATAGCAAGTCAAGGTAGCGGCGGGTCTCGTCTCGTTCCAGGTTAGTGACAAACCGCCAGAAGCCGTAAACGCGTGATAGTGTCATCATTCGGTTCGCGTAGCGTTCCCATGTGAAGCGTGCCTGGATCCTCTCGATCGCCCGCTTGGAGAAACCCTCCCAATGCTCAGGGTTCTCAAGGCACTTCTCGAGGAAGTCGGCCATCATGTCCGCAGCCTCGTTTCCCTGGTTGGGGTTGATGTGAAACCCCGAGACGCCATCTTCGATGATCTCTGACGGACCACCGTAGCATGTGGCAAATGTGGGCAATCCAGAGCACATGGCTTCGATTACACTGAGACCGAACCCTTCAAACATCGCCGGCTGAACAAAGACGCCGCGCCGGTCCGCGACGTATCGGTAGAGCTCACCCACCAGGTTTCTTTCCGGCTGGAAGCATACCCAGCGAACTTCACCTTCCAACCCGTGTTGGTCAATCAAGTCGTGCATGGCGAGGATCTGCTCGCGCTCCTCTTGATCATCCGACCGGTTTGGGTCAACGTGTCCGCCGACGACGAACAGGTTGGCCAGTTCTCGCAGCCGGGGGCAGCCTCCATACCAGTCGACCAATCCGGCAATGTTCTTGATGCGATCCAGGCGGGCCATCGTGAAGACCAGCGGTTTCGACCTATGTTCGAGATGCCCTCGCGCTTCCGGGCCTTCGTCTGTGCCGAAGACAAGTGCGTCAAGTTGCGGATGTAGACTTGCTAACCGCCGCTCGGTATCCAGACAGGAGAAGAATACGTCGGGATCAGCCCCGGGCGAAACGACATTGAACTTCGGATCGAAGATGTCGATGCCGTGTACGACACGCTGCAGCCCGGGCATCGTAAACGCATTATAGCTCTCGTATTGTCCCATACTCTCGGCTGTTCCAGCGATTTCCTGGTACGTGCTCGTGATCACGAAGTCGGCGGTGTTCATCGAGATCAGATCCGCTGTAAACTGGCATGAGAAGTGATAGGATTCCTCGTTGTCTCGCCAGTACAAATCAGAGAGGAGGTATTTGCTCTTTTCGAGGGCGTGCGCGATGTTGCACTGTGTCACGTGCAAGCGTCGCGACATTAGAGAAGCGACGAGACAGCCGTCGGAGTAGTTACCGATGATCAATGCAGGGGGGCGACCGAGTTCAGCAAGGATTTCCTTCTCAGCTTCGAGGGCGAACCGTTCCAGATAGGGCCACACCTTGAAACGCGAAATCCAGTGGGGAACGATTCCCCCGGCGTCGTCTCGGAACGGTATGCGTAGGATACGGGCGTTCTCGGTGCCCATAATGGATTCAACGGGTTGGTCACACGTCGTGCCACGGGCCTCCGGAATCAGACGCGTGATTACCAGGATCTGTGGTTCGAGGTGGATACCCTGTTTCCACAGCCGATGACGCATCTCTTTCTCGAGCGCACGGACCTGGTCCAGGATGTATACGATCTGGCCACCAGTGTCCGGTAGTCCCAAGACATTGGACTGGCCGAAGAAGCCGTGGGG
>CAZJTP010000293.1:0-3837 GCA_964548955.1 uncultured Phycisphaeraceae bacterium | reverse complement strand
TCGGTGGTGTATCGCTACTACCCCGCGGGTTGACATCCTCGCACGAGATCGCACCTCTTCCATCAAGCACGAAGTCATTCGCAGTCGTCGCCGACATCGAGTCTTCCAGGATCATCGTGCCAGCCGCAGGGCCGGCGATGTCTCCCTGCCCAATTGTTATGCTATCAGTAGAGAGAGATGCGCTGACGCTGACACGGGAGTCGCAGCCGCTCCCCGGGCTGTCGGGATCAGCCTGATATAGACCACCGCTGCCGAGGGTGAGCGGGCCAGTCGTAACACTAATCGCCCGATCAAGATCGACGTAGATCGTACCCTCGGCCTCGATGCCGCCTTCTTTGACGATCGTTAGATCGCCGACACCGCTTTGGGTGACGTTCAGAGTCGCACCGTTGAGGATCGTCAGTGTGTCGATCGTAACAGTCACATCCAGAAAGACATCATCCGTCGGGTCGTCGAGCGTGACACTGTATGTATCCTCCGGGGCGTTGTCCGGGTAGACATCGCCGGGGATGTCCCAGTTGTCGTAGCAACTCCAATCGACGTCGGGAGCGCACCCGCCGGTGAACTCGACGCATTCGTCCGGGATCCCGTCCGCCGGGTCCACGTCCACCGACTCGCCACAGCCGGGCAGGTCACAGGTTCCGGACAGCGCATCGCAATCCAGGTCGCACACGTCAGGTAGGCCGTTGCGGTTGCAGTCGGCGTAGTACTCGTAGGCCCCCATATCCACAACCGGCGATCCGGGAACCCCGGTGTCGATCGTGTCAGGATCATCGATAACTCGCGGTAAACCGTCGAGGTCATATGGGGTACGTTCCGACTTGTTGCCGTCGTCATCGAGATCGGCTGTGTCCGCCGGCACGGCCGTGCTGTCAGCCGCGTCGATGCACGGCGAGCCAGGCAACAGATGCAGATCGCCGTAATCGTCGTTTGCACCTTCATCGATGCCGGGTGTGGCCGGATCGTCACCCCAGCCGTCGCCGTCGTTGTCGGGATCATGTGCGAACAGCGGATTGTCGCTTATGACGCCCGTGCCCCCTGCTCCGCTCCAGCCACCCTGGACGATGCTGTAATCCACCACCGGCGTCCCACTGTCCGTATGGATCTGCGCGGATTCGTCCATGTGTGGATTCCCCGAGTCCGCATCGTCAACATTACTCCAAAGAATGCAGTTGGCAACGGTCGGGTTGCTGTCTAGCCAGTTGGACATCCCGCCGCCGTATCGGTCGGCGCTATTGCCGCTGAACGTGCAGTTGGTCACCGTCGGGTCGCCGTTCTCGTTGTGCATCCCGCCGCCGTCGCGGTTGGCGCTATTGCCGCTGAAAGTGCAGTTGATCACCGTCGGGCTGCTGTTATAGTTGGACATCCCGCCGCCGTAGTTATCCGTTGAGCACCCGGTGAACGTGCAGTTGGTCACCGTCGGGCTACTACTGTTGGAGTTGGACATCCCGCCGCCGTAGTGAAGCGCCGAACTCCCACTGAACGTGCAGTTGATTACCGTCGGGCTGCTGAGGTCGTTGCGCATCCCGCCGCCCCATTCGTTAGACACATTTGCGCTGAACGCAGAGTTGGTCACCGTGGGGCTGCTCGATATGTTGAACATCCCGCCGCCGTAGTGCGACCAATTGTTGCTGAACGTGCAGTTGGTCACCGTCGGGTTGCTGTCTAGCCAGTTGGACATCCCGCCGCCGTCGCCAGGGGCCGAATTCCCGCGCAATGTGCAGTTGGTCACCGCTGGGCTGCTATTCGAGGTGTTGTACATCCCGCCGCCGTAGTCCGCCGAGTTCCCGCTGAACGTGCAGTTGGTCAACGTCGGGCTGCCGGAAACGTTATATAGTCCGGCACCGCGATCGTCAGGAAATGTTCCGGCCGCCTTCCCGGCCGTGATCGTCAAGCCATCGAGGACGGCCGTGGCGTCGGTGCCGCTCCCGGTAACGACATGGTAGCTGTTCTCGGTGTTGTTCTGCTTGATGATGCAAAAACCGTCAATGCAGCGCCCGCCGGAAGAGTCGCAGTCGGGAGAATCCAACGTACAGCCAATGGGTGCATCGTCGCCGTTGAGATCGCCGCTGAGGATCGTCTCGTACAGTTCAATGTCGCGTTCGTCAGGGTCGGTTGCCCCGCAGCCGGCGTAGCCGCCTTCGATTGTTACCCCGTTGATGAGCTGAAACGTGGCGTATCGATCGCCCGGCGTCTGCCCGGCACCCTGATCCGGCATGTACGTTCCGTCAGCTACCTTGATGGTTGTACCGGACGTCGCGGCGTCCAGTGCATCCTGAAGCGTCAGGTACGCCTCGCACCAGCTCGATCCGTCATGCGTAGGGCCGGTCGCGCCCGCGTCTACGTAGAGAACCGATGGGCCTAGCTGAAAACGAGCGACGAGAATGTCGTACTCCGTCCCGATCGTCCCGCCGAGGTCGTCCTGGGACTCCCACACCGCCACCCAGTTGCCCGCCCCGTCGGTCGTGAGCCGTGGCGCGACGTCACTCCCGCTATCGGAAGCGGCGTTGGTGTTCAGCGCGGCAGGAGCGCTCCAGCTCACCCCGTTGTCGATGCTGCGGGAAAAAAGAATGTCCTCGTCCGTCCCGATCGTCTCGCCGAGGTTCTCGTTGGAGAACCAGACCGCGACCCAGTTGCCCGCTCCGTCAGTGGTGATCTCAGGGTAGTGGTCGTACCCGGTATCGGAAGTGGCGTTGGTGTTCAGCGCCGCCGTCGCGCTCCAGCTCACCCCGTTGTCGATGCTGCGGGTAAATAGAACGTCCGCGTCCGTCCCGATCGTCCCGCCGAGGTCGTCATAGGAATACCACACCGCCACCCAGTTTTCCACCCCGTCGGTGTTGAGCTGTGGTCTATAGTCGTTCCCACTGTCCGAAGCGGCGTTGGTGTTCAGGGCCGCCGGAGCGCTCCAGCTCACCCCGTTGTCGATGCTGCGAGAGGATAGAATGTCCACGTCGCTCCCAATCCCCCCCCCGAGAGTATCCGTAGACCACCACAGTGCCACGCAGTTCCCCGCCCCGTCGGTGGTGAGCTGAGGGGACGCGTCCGTCCCGCTGTCGGAAGAGGCATTGGTGTTCAGCGCCGCAGGAGCGCTCCAGCTCAACCCGTTGTCGATGCTGCGGGAAAAGAGAATGTCGTGGTCAGTCCCGATCGTCCCGCCTAAGTTCTCGCTGGAGTCCCACACCGCCACGAAGTTACCCTGCCCGTCGATCGTGACCTCAGGATCGCCGTCCCCGCCGCTATCGGAAGAGGCGTTGGTGTTCAGCGCGGCCGTAGCGCTCCAGCTCGCCCCACTATCGACGCTCCGGGAGAACAGAATGTCCCCATCCCCCCCGATCGTCCCACTGAGGTCGTCGTTAGAGTACCACACCGCGACCCAGTTCCCGGCCCCGTCGGTCGTGAGCTGAGGCAACTCGTCCGCCCCCCAATCGGAAGCGGCGTTGGTGTTGAGCGCCTCCGGAACGCTCCAGCTCACGCCGTTGTCCGCGCTGCGGGCAAAGAGAATGTCTGGGTCGGTCCCGATCGTCCCGTCGAGGTCGTCCTGGGACTCCCACACCGCCACCCAGTTCCCCGCCCCGTCGGTGGTGAGCTGTGGGTCCCAGTCCACGCCGGTATCAGAAGCGGCGTTGGTGTTGAGCGGTTCGGGGTAGGTGACATCCGGAGGCCATTGCCCATAGGCTGTACTGACGACCCCCGCGAAAAACATGCCACTCGCGAGTGCGACTACCGTTGCACCAGGCGAGGACAAACGTTGCCTTAGAAACAGGAGCACGTTTACGGGTGTTGAGTTGCCGGCGTTCATCGCCCCTCCCTTTCTTTTAGCTGTTGATCGGACGCGGT
>CAZJTP010000292.1:0-3906 GCA_964548955.1 uncultured Phycisphaeraceae bacterium | reverse complement strand
AGAAGCCAAGTCACCGGCCAACAGTGCATTATAGTACGCTTGTTTTGGGACTAGGTAGATTGAGCCGAAGGGGCGTCCAAGTGGCCCGTCGCACGCTCGTCTGCTCCAAGCAGCGACGTGCTGACCGAAACGAGGAACAGAAGGATTCTCACGAAGATTGCTGGCGGAGCTTCTTCGCAAAGCGACGGCGTGCAGGTGGTGATGCACCCGGAAGTGTTTGGAGGCGAGACTATGGACCGATCAGTAGGAGACTGGCGTATCAAAAACACGCTGATTCCACGTCAACCCACCGGCGGGGCCTGGCACGTCATCCTAGTGGTGTTGACAACGGCGATGGTCATTCAAGCCCCCGAGGCGGTTGCGCAAAGCCTCCCCATCGCTTTCGGCGAAACTCGCACCGGTTCGATTGACCTTCCCAGTGAGATGGACGCCTACACCTTTACAGGGCAGGCCGCTGATGTGGTCATCATAAGGGTTGGAGAAGTGGAAGAGTTCTCGTGGCCGTTCGATCCGGCGGTCGACCTCTATTCCTCGGACGGCACTCTGCTCTGCTCCTCGGACTACCACGAAGAGGTTGTGTGCTCCTTGGGGAGCGCGGGGGTTTACACCATCATCGTGTCCGACGAGTGGTCCGGCGATGGCACCGGAAGCTACCAGGTACACCTACAGCGCCTTAACCTCCCGTTCAGCACCACTCCTATCGCCTACGGCGACAGCCGGTCCGGCTCGATTGAAGGGCGCGTCCATATGGACGCATACACGTTCGACGCCGAGGCCGGCGATGCCGTTATCGTCGCGTGCACCTCTTCGGTTCGACTATACGCGCCCGATGGGGCAGCGCTATGCTCGGATTACCCCTGTTTCCTCGACCTGGGAGGTACGTACAGCATTTTCGTTGTCGGCGCTAACGGGGACTACGACTTGCACCTCCAGCAGGCTAACGAGCCGGGATACGCTATTTCTATCGCGTTTGGTGAAACCCGATCCGGATCGATCGATTCTGCTCATAAAATGGACGCCTACACCCTTACAGGGCAAGCCGGTGATGTGGTCATCATAAGGGTTGGAGAAGTGGAAGAGTTCTCGTGGCCGTTCGATCCGGCGATCGACCTCTATTCCCCGGACGGCACTCTACTGTGTTCCTCGGACTATCACGAAGAGGTTGTGTGCTCCCTGGGGAGTGCGGGGGTCTACACCATTATCGTGTCCGACGAGTGGGCCGGCGATGACACCGGAAGCTACCAGGTCCACCTACAGCGCCTTAACCTCCCGGGGAACGCTACTCCTATTGCCTTCGGCGAGACCCGCTCAGGTTCGATCGACGGACGGGTCCACATGGACGCCTACACCTTCGAGGGCGAGGTGGGCGACGCCGTCCTCATCGGGGCAACGTCCTCCGTTCGACTATACGGCCCCGACGGTACACGCCTTTGCTCCGAGTACGGTCTGCTTACCGAGGGTCCCTGTTTCCTGGAGAACAGCGGGGGGCACACGATCTTTGTTGTGGGTGCTGACGGCACCTACACACTTTCCCTGGCGTGCGTGACATGCCCGCCACCACCGCCTGAGACGTTTTCGATCACATCGATCTTTCCGAACCGAGGCGGGAACGCGGGGTCCGTTACTCTCACGATTCACGGTGGCGTGTTTGACCAGGGTGCGACAGTCCGACTCGAACGGACGGGGGAGGCAGCCATTCCGAGCGGCGCTGTGAGCGTGATAGATGAGGGGCTGACCCTCGTCACCACATTCAACCTCACCAATAGAGCGCCGGACGCGTGGGACGTTGCAGTCAGCAACCCGGACGGAGAATCTGCGCTGTTTGCGGCGGGCTTCACAGTTGAGGAGGGCGGCAGTCCGCAGATGTGGGTGGATATCACGGGCCGCAACCAAGTGCGAATCGGGCGCGAGACGGAATACTTGATTACATATGGCAACAGTGGCAACGTTGATGCATATGGCGCGGTCTTATTCGTTGCGATTCGTCAAAGGCGATCACGCCGTCAAAGTCCTTGCCGAGCCAGTCTGTTAGCTGCTTGAAGCGTGGTCGGGCTCCGTTGAAGTCCTGGGCAAGCATGGTGTACGTCGTAAAGAACACGCCCTGCTCGGCCGCTACGCTCTCGCCGGGCTTTAGCCTGGGCTGATGTATGATCCGAAGTGGGAGCCCTACGGCGTCGCGGTCCCGTTCCGCGTCGGCTACGAGCTGGTGCGAAGCTGAGATATGCACGTGCTTCCGTCGTCCCTGCTGGAACTGATCGTAGATGAAAGCGTAGGCTTCGCGGCCCTTGCCGATCCCCGTGCCGTCACCGTTCCAGTGACCGCGGCGGTTTCCGTCCGGTAGGATGGTCTCGCCCGCCTGGCCGGCGTAGATGGTGTCCTCAACCTGGAGGTCCGAGACTCGCCCCTCGCTGATCAACTCCGGGGGCAGGTGGTGACGGTAGGTGATATCCGGCGGCTCAACCGATGCCATTGTGGTCGATTCGACCACGTTCGCCGGGTGGGGTTCTGCTCCGCGGACGATCGCCTTCTGCACCCGGTAGCGTGAGAACACCGTGCCGGCTTCGATCTCAGTGGCTCGGTGCGAAGCGGGTGTCAGTAGCTCGCCGATTCCCTCAGCTTGTGAAACGTGGCTACTCTCGGACGTGGCGAGTCGAAGTCCCTTGCCGTTTCTCTCGCCGCTGCCAGGTGCTTCGCTCTGAGTGTCCGGGCGGCCGCAAGCCGAGCGTCGGCTGCGTGCCGAAACATCCTCGCTGGCAAGCGGGGCGATACGCTGATACGCCTCGTGCGGGGAAAGCTCCGAGCCGGTAATCACGTCCGCCTCGTTCGGGGTCGGCCCGTCGTTGTCGATAACGATGATCTGGTTGTCGAACGACGTGCCGAACTTGCCGTAGCACTTCCCGTCCATGCCGATGTTGGCCCGGACGTGGTAACGCTCCTGAATCTTCTTCCACCAATCGCGAAACCCAACGCGGTCTAACGCCATGCCGCGACCGACAACGGCGACCAGTCGCCCGCCCGGCTTTATCGATTACAAGGACAACGTCGCCCGTCGACTCTGCAACGGCGAAGTTCACGCAGCTGCTCTTTCCGCCGCGATCTTGTTTGCGAAGAAGACGGACTCGGCCGGCTCGCACGTATGGCGCGACCGTGTCGGACATACCATCGTAAGACCCGTCGTCGACGACGATGATCTCCAGTCGCGGATAGGTGCCCAAGATCGACTCGATCGTTGGGCCAACCGTCGTCGCCTCGTTGTGGCCCGCGAGTACGACGGTCACACTCGGACAGTGGTCGTATGTGGTTGGTTTGGGCTCGCCGCGAATGATGTCGACGATCAGCATCACGACCTTGGACAGCACGTAGCGAGGTAGCTCGAGAAACACAAATGGCCACATGAGTACGGCCACCTCGGAGAAACGCATGCTCCGAAGCCAAGCATGCCAGGTGGTGAGATAGTCAAAGAGATCCACGGAGTGACCCTGTCTATCGGTGGGCGCGACTGCCGCGCCGCAACATCGTCTCCACCCGAGCGAGGAGATCGTCATGGTCGAACGGCTTGGTCACATAATCATTCGCGCCAGCGCCCAATCCCTGTACGAGGTCCTGGTCGGACGTTCGATACGCCGTTAGGAAGATGATCGGTACCGTTGAACCGTATGGTGTCTTGCGCAGCCGCCCGGCGACCTCGAATCCGTCCATCTCCGGCATGTTGACGTCGAGAATGACCAGATCCAGCTTTTGCTTCTCGGCGACGGCTATCGCCTCCGGACCGCTCATGGCGCGAATAAGCTGAATGGAATGATCTTCCAAGAGATCCTCGAGAAGATCCAGATTGTCTTCGAGATCATCGACGATCAGATGGGGATGAAAGCCCGTTGCTCCGGGTTAGTGTATCGAGCATCGTGT
>CAZJTP010000291.1:0-3958 GCA_964548955.1 uncultured Phycisphaeraceae bacterium | reverse complement strand
CATTGACCAGCCTGCCAAGCGAGTTCTCGATCTATGAAGGAACGCACGTGTGGGTCAGCGAACCGGTGGAGATATGCGAGAACAGCGGACAGAGCACGCCGCCGCCGGGGGGATGCGGCCCTGCATGGGTTCCCGGCGGTCCCGCCCTTACCATGTGGTCCGCGAACCTGCAGGCAACTCAATACTGCCAAGACTTCGGCTCGGTGGGGCTGCTCCACGTGACCGACTGCGAGATCGTTCCTGGGGCGACATATACCGTACAGGCCATCCATTGCGACTGCGATCCGGGTAACGCAGAGAACTACTCGGACCCGCTGATGATCAATACGAGCATGTGGGGCGACATCTGCAACACTTACGACGGCACGCACTGGACCGCGCCGAACGGGACCATCGATGTGACACTTGATGTCACCGCGTGTTTGGAGAAGTTCAAGAATGCGTTTGGGGCTCCGATCAAGGCGAGGGCCAACGTCGATCCAAATGTTCCGGGCTGGAAAGTCAATATATCGACGGACGTTACGCAGATACTTGACGCATTCAAGGGCCAACCGTATCCGTTCGCCGGCCCGGGCACGTGCCCGCCATAGCGCATGATGGTCTGGTTTTTAAGAGTTCTCGCATAAATAAAGTGATCATCTTGGGTTTTGTCTGCTGATTGTGTGTGAATGCGGGATGCATCGGTCGTCGAATGGATTCGAGAGAAGTAGTCGTCCCTGAAAAACCATCTATGCGGCGACGGCATCAAACGGGCAAGGGCGATGGGATCCTTCGTCCGGATCTGTCCGACAGGGCGGCAACGCTTTACGGAAGCAATGATATAGCCTGCTCAAGCCTTCCTGATTCTCGGCCCGCATCGCGATGAGCGCATAAAACAACCGCCCGGCCTCACGACGGTACAGTTGTCCCTACCGGAAACTTCATCCGGAGCGTTGCAAGCCTCTTGCTGGCGCGAGTTCAAAACAGTTCTGAGGGGAGCAGCCGTTACTGCTCGGATCTCACGCCCCGCCGTCAGTACGAATTCGTGCGAGTTGGCGTGCCGGCGCGCGCCCTTGGCGTCCGGGTGCCGGTCGCATCATTTGGATTCATACTCAAGCCGCGAGGCGATAGCGATGATGCAGCCCGCCGACTTGCGGGATCGCGATCACTCTGCCACGGTCCGGCACGTATGCTGGTGGGATCAAATCGGCTCTGAGCAGATGTGCCAGGACGCGAGCGTCAAGCTTGTCGGTCTTGATGCGTGCGTCGGCGATCGCACGAACCTTGAGCGGGTAAGCCAAGACGACTTCGTCAGCGAACTCGTCAAGCCAATCGTGCATTGGCTCCCACGCGTACGAGGCTTCGAGAACCGCCTTCATCGGTCTCTTGTAACGCCCGAGTACCCCGGAAACGCCGGATCGCGAGCTGGGGATGTCGACGCTCTTGAGAACCTTGCCGCCCTGGTCCATGACGGCGATGTGACTGCGTTTCTTGTGGGCATCCACGCCCACGTACAATGTGTCCTGCATCTCCGTTCTCCTTTCTGGCCCATCCCTGGGCCGTTCGGTTTCGCGGAGTCTACAGAACTTTCATCAAACCTTTATGTAAGACAATAGGGAGGCGTTGTATAGAAGCTTGGTCGTCCGTTTGCATGAGCTTGGACAGCCCAGTCAGGACGCCTGAGCATCGCTGGGCTTGGCAAGCTTCTCTCGTAGCTTTTCACTAAGGTCGTTTGCGTCCAGGCGTTTGTCGTGAATCGCCGTATCGACGAGGGCCATGAGTCGCGCCTTCGTGAACTGAACGACTTTGTCATCTGATCGGATTCGGGGATCGAGGATCCTTGCAACCCTTCCCAGCCTTTCGATATCAAGTCTGACAAGATCCACGTGCCGATGTTGAAGGTCCTTGACCGGAGTCCCACCCTCTGTCGACTGCCGTGCCAACCCGGCGTCGGCGAGAATCGCTTCAGGAAGCACGACGACATCGATCTTGTCAAACCTCTCAATCATTGGTCCGACAGCGAGCGCAAGGGCAACTTCGTCGATGTCTTTCTCGTCATCAGAGCAACGCCACCAAGACAGCGTATCGTCCGTAGTGCGCAGGCATCCGCTTATCGCGTCCGCGCGGATCTCACCTTCCGCAAGATACTCCTTTTGCTGCCATTTCGCACGGCTTATCTTACGTGCAAGCATGTTCACGAGGAAGTCCCGGACAGATCGACAACGACTTGCCGAACATACTCATTCAACCAAGCCACGGCATCTTTGTGACGGCGAAGCACATCGAGCGCTGCAGGTCTTCCCCAAGCCTCGAGCGCGCGAATCGCCGCTTCGCGAACTTCGATATCCCTATTCTGCAGTGCGTCGTCAACAACGCGCATTCCCCACCCGCGAACGCGATCGTAGTCGAGCCTCCCGATGCAGCGGACAATCGAGGCACAGAGCGATGGCCGGGTCGGGTAGTGTTCAACCAAGACCTGGGAAAGCCAGTTTTGGCAGTCCGAGGAATCTGCGCGAAAGGCTTCGTCAATCAGACTCTCGGCCGGATGTGTAACTCCGTCCTCTATGGCCTCGTCGAGCAATGTGGCGATGAGCTTGGTCCGGAAGCGATCGTAGCGACGACGGGGCTGAGTTGAAGCGGAATCTCGCACGCGTTGAGGGGCAATCAGAGCGTCGCAACGCAAGAGCCGCTCTATGACCTCTGCAAGACTAGAAGCTGCGAGCGGCGTGTATAAGGCAACAAAAGGCAGCACTCGCTGTAGGCGGGACGAAAGGTTAGCGCCGTGTGTCTTCTGGATAGCGTTATCTTGGTCATCCGACGCTGGAACGGTGAATTGGACCTTTCTGTCCCAATTGATGGTGTAGACGTAGGACCCGGATTCCAACTGAACCAGGTCATCGGGGGAAGGTGGATTATCTTGCCCTCGATCCTGATGCGGCTCCGGCGTTTCAGTGTTGTTGGGCCAAGGACGCTTAACTGTGTTCGTCCCAGGACGCGCTTTTGCTTCGAGAACGTTCGCCATGCTCAGCAACCTGCTATCGGGTGCCAGGGAAGTAAAGCCCAAGAATACTATCGAGTTCAGGCGCGGCCGCGAGAAAGAATTTCTTGATCTCTGCCTCGCCAAATTCCTTCTTAGAGGCTTCCTCTGGCAGTAGTGTGTTCAGGTCTTGCTCAAACAGGACAATCAGCTTGTCGTCCCCGTCTCCTGACAGCTTTCCGGTCTTGCTCCTTGCCCAGGAGTTGACTGTAAAACCACTTGTGAGCGTGAATCTCTTGTGTGCGTGCAGCTCGAAGTTCTCTGGGCGGTTGAGCGGTGCCTTGTCCCAGCGATCCTTACAGAAGTGGCGGGCCAGGAACAGCCCCGGTTTCTCATGCGGTGAGAACCGCGTTGCCAATGCGGCAAGGCGTGCAATCCGGGGGCTCAACTGAGCAGCGTATTGGAGGAGGATCTCGACAGCGTTTCCGAAGAAGTCGCCGAGCGCCCCACACTCCCCAGTAGACTTGGTCCGGCGCCAATAAACATTCACGCGAGCGGGAGAGAACTCGCAGCGCCATTCGTGCGATGTACTTTCAAGGATGATTCGGGGGATTTCGAGCGGAGCGCCTTCTGGTACTGGTGGTAAGATGGTCGGCTCGCCGTCGAAGAGTGTGGCGAGCGATGGATAAAGTTGCTTCATGACCTTACTCACGGCGAGGTCGCCATCTGGGGTGAAGATCGTTGCCTGACACGAGGCAAGCTCGAAGCTGCTAGACGTCAGTTCTTCCACGTGGGGCCACCCTTCCTCCAAAGGACCGGATCTAGCTTAGAGCCGGCAGAGGCCTCGATCAAGCGATAGCATTCGTGTCCGAAGGTCCCAGAACCGGAACAGATGGCCCCGGTGCCGGGTCGTGAGGGCTCGTTTGCAGTGCAAAGTTGCAGCATAACTTAGCCCAAGTTGAGCAGCTGCGCAGAATCTGAGTTTTTTTCGCGGTGTCGATG
>CAZJTP010000290.1:0-3987 GCA_964548955.1 uncultured Phycisphaeraceae bacterium | reverse complement strand
CTCAATTGCAAAGAGCACAATTTCGCTGTAGCGGTTTCGTACCGTGTTTCACAAGTTCTACGAATATCGGGCGTATGGCATGATCCATGCTTGCGTGGCCTCTTCGGAAAAGGAGGTGTGTCTTTGACAAACCCTACTCATGCCCATGCCTTCGATTTGGGCATTCGTTAGTGCGAGAATCCTTTCTCGCACCAGACCGTCCATTGCCAAGTGAACCGAGAAGGGATTCTCGGTCCAGCGAAGAGCAGATTCTCGGTCCAGCGATTGACCCAGCAATCGGGTGAACCTATGAGGCAGGAGGTCGAGCCGGTTCACGACGTCTTGAACCTGTGGTAAACGTTTGGATCGTTTTGCGGATTCGTCCCGTTTCCACACAAGCAGAAAACCATGAACTTCGTCGATCTCCACAAAAAGACTATCAGCCTTTGCGTTGTGAACCAAGAGCGTGAGGCCTTGGATCGGAAGAGATTCTATTGCGGTGACACACGACGCATCCGTTGCCTTCCTCAAGGGGATCGGCTCGTTTCAGGCGGTGGTCGAGGCTACCGCCGGCTACGAATGGCTGGTCAAGCTCATCGAGCCGCTGGCGGATCGTGTGGTGCCGGCCCACCCCAAGAAGATGCGGATTATCGCCGAAAGCACCCGCAAGAGCGACAAGCTCGATGACCCGGAGGTTCAAGTCGCCCGGTGAAGGCGATCTCCCTCCACCTCGGGCTCAAGAGAATGTGCGGGGGAAGGCACGACCGTTATCGCGGGCCTCGGCTGAGATGGGCAGGTCGACCGACGCCGACGGCGAGAGGGAACGTGTGAGGGCTTCCTCCTCCAGATTCCTTGCACCGACGGTGCTTCTGTTAATGGTCGCGGCGAACTGCTGGGCATACTGGCCATCGTTGACATACTGCTCGCCCTCCCAGCCAGTGCCACCAGCGCGTTGTCGATCGTCAGTACGCTCCCCTCTCTGGCGGTCAGTGGTGTGTGACGGATCGGGCGGGCGGAGTGGAGTCCCCAGGTCACGGATCGCAGCCCACCCGAAATCGAGGCCGCAAGCGGTTCTACCTGCATCACTTGCGGATCTCCTTCGACCGACAACCGTTACTCACGGATCCCTCGACTCAGTGGCCTCTACTGATCGGATCGCCCCTTCCAAAACCGAGGGACTCCGCCTCAGCGGATGATATCATGGACCCACAGACCTCGGTATTCACAACTAGTGAGTCATCTGTTCCTGCTCATGTCCTTCGATAGACATCGGTACTCAAGTACTTCAGACCGGAATCCACCATCAGCGTGACTACCTTGGCACCCGGCCCTAGTCGTTCTGCTACTCGAATCGCGGCAACGACATTTGCTCCTGAAGAGGTCCCTGCAAAAAGCCCCTCCTCCCGCGCCAAACGCCTGGCCATGTCTTTCGCGTCATCTGTCTTTACCGGAATAATCTCATCCACCAGACTTGGTTCCCATAGTGGAGGAGTGTAACCGATACCTACTCCTTCAATCTTGTGAGGCCCAGCTTGGCCACCCGACAATACTGCAGATTCGGCTGGCTCGACCACTATTATCTTAAGATTCGATTTGTACCGCTTTAACACGGTTGCCACACCTCGTAAAGAGGCCGCAGTGCCTACACATTGAACAAACGCATCAACCTCGCCGTTTGTCTGATTCCAGATTTCCTCAGCCAATGGATAGTAGCCTGCGATACTGTCAGAATTATTGAGTTGATCCGTCCAGTAAGTGTGAGGTTGCCGACTC
This sequence comes from uncultured Phycisphaeraceae bacterium, assembly GCA_964548955.1. Lineage (GTDB taxonomy): Bacteria > Planctomycetota > Phycisphaerae > UBA1845 > UBA1845. The sequence continues at coordinate 2,235 of CAZJTP010000290.1, read as the reverse complement.
AATTCCTCAGCGGCGTCTATCATATCCAAAATCAGTTTTTTGGTCGTCAGTCCTCCCTCGCTCGGTACAAGTGTAAGTTCCGCGCCAAGAGCCGACATGTGGTCCAGCTTCTCCTGGCTAAAGGCATCAGAAGTAACGATGTGAAGACGGTAACCTTTCGCAGCGCAGATTAGAGCTAGTGATGTGCCGGTGCTACCGCCCGTATACTCGATAATGGTATCTCCAGGCCTCAGTCGGCCATCCTGCTCGGCGCGTGAAATCATAGCCTGGGCCAAACGGTCTTTCATGCTTCCAGTCGGGTTCTCCCATTCGAGTTTAACCAGAACTGTCGCACAATCGGGTGGAACAGCACTACGAAGCTGCACCAACGATGTATTGCCGATAGCCTGAAGAATGTTGCTGCCGATACTCAATGTTCTTCATTTCCTGCGCATGTAATCAGCTGTCTCAAACAACTTCCCGTTTGCGGGACGACACATCTCATCTATCGAACCTCAACCCGCGATTCTATCCACTCGGCCTACTCGATCCAAGCAGGTCCAATTGTCCGTCCACCACAGCCTCTACACCCCCTCGACCGTCATGTTGCAGGGCAGTTTGTGCCGGCGTGCGCCTGGGTCTGGGCATCACCTAGCCACGAATGATCAATCCTGCTTTGCACGCAATCTCCCCCCCCCCCCCGTTCTGGCCGGCGACGATCTCGTTGATTACCGCAAGGTCTACACGGAAGCGACAAAGTGGTGTCAGGACGAGTACCTGGCATATCAGGCAAGGCGAAGCCGACGCTTGGCGTACAAGCGTCAAAGATGAGCCCAGTAAACAAACGAGAGGAGCTCGAACCATGGCAAATGACAAACCAGTCCACGAAATTCGGCTTGGGCGTATCAAGGCTGTCATCTGGGGCAACGAAATCGAAGGCGGTGGCTTTCGGCACAACGTCCAGATTCGCCGTCTCTACAAGGACGGCGACGACTGGAAGGACTCCGACAGCTTCGGCCGCGACGACCTACCCCTCGTAGCCAAGATCGCCGATATGGCCCACACGTGGATCTTCGAGCGTATTCAAGACAACGTCTGACGAGAGGTTATCGCAAAGGTTTCCGCAGCATCCTGCCAACCCTCGCCATCAACCCACTGATGCAACACATCGAGCCCCGATGCGCATAACTCATACAACGTAGAGAGACGATCGGCGATTCTCGACGCACGCGGCGTTTTCCGCCATGCGAGGGACCGGTGGTGCGAGATGGCTATGTTTCAAGGTTCAATACGTAGAAACGAAAACGTCATGCAGAATCTAACACGTGCTCACAATGAGTTGTTTCGTCGAACACCCGATGAGCGATTCGGTTCGCTTATCGAACTCTGGCAGCATTGTCAGAACGAGAAGGAGCAGTCCGTCGAGCGGTGGCATCCGCCCGAGGTCCTGGTCAGCCGGCCAGCCGAGCATCGGCTCACGTTGGCCATGGGCGAGGATGGCTCCTTCGGTTTGACCGATTGGAGCTTTTCCCAGTTGTGCAAGCTGGCCGACGTCAGCAAGGACACGCTCAACAAGCTCTCGCCGGACACGGCCAGCCGTGTTCTCGGGGAGACGCTGCCTCAGGGCACGAAGCCGCTGCAGGCTCTCACCATGGGTGAGACCGTGCGGGCGATCCATGGGGCGAGCTACACGCGGCTGTACAACGCGGACCTGCTCACGATGGTCCGCGAGTTTGCGACGGACTTCGTGCCGCCTCAGCCGGCTGGCATCGAGGGAAGCCGGCCGTCGGTCACCGACGACGACATCCCATTCGTTCCGGACCCCGAGCCCACGCCGGCGACGGGTCTGTATTGCGGCGAGTCCCGGCGCGCCGGGATTCTGCTTTCTGATCGACCCGACCGGATGTGCCGAGATCGAGGGCGAGGCCTTCGCTCCGGGTTTCTTCATCTGGAATTCGGAGGTCGGCAAGCGGTCGGTCGGCGTGCAGACGTTCTGGTTCCAGGCGGTCTGCCAGAATCACATCGTCTGGGATGCGACCGAAGTCGTCGAGTTCAGCCGCAAGCACACGGCCAACGTCCACTTGTCGCAATCGTCGAAGAAGAAGATCGTGTCGAGGCACGATCCCTTTTGGAAGAACGCATACTCCAATCCCTCGATAAGCCTCGCGGACATCACTCGGCATCCACTTATACGCATTCCAGTTAGTTCCTACCGTTTGCCGATCTACTTATCATGGGACAAGGAGGACCATGATG
>CAZJTP010000289.1:0-3991 GCA_964548955.1 uncultured Phycisphaeraceae bacterium | reverse complement strand
GTACGCTACCAACCATATGACGCCGCGCGATCTGGTCACCCATCGTTCCGGCCTGCCGCGGCACGACCTGGCCTGGTACAACAACCCACTTGGCCGGGCGGAGCTCGTCTCGCGCCTGCCCTATTACCAGCCCAACAAGGACCTGCGTGAAACGTTCCAATACAACAACATGATGTTCCTAACAGCCGGGTACCTCGCGGGGCAACTCACCGACGTAACCTGGGAGGAGGCCGTCCGCGAGCGAATCTTTGAGCCGCTAGGCATGACGCAGAGCAATTTCTCGGTTGATGACTCGCAGAAGGCACCCGACTTCGCACTCCCCTATGAGGAAAAGGATGACGAGATCAGGAAGATGGCGTTTCGCAACATCGACAACGTCGGACCGGCCGGCTCGATCAACTCCAACATTGAGGACATGACCAAGTGGATGACCGTTCATTTGAACAAGGGGAAGCTGGCTGGCAGACACATCCTCAACGAGGCTATGTTGACCGAGATGCATACGCCGCAAATGGCCATTGCCGTGATACCCGAGGAGCCGGAGTTCTCGCCGACCAGTTACGGGATGGGATGGATGTGCGACACCTACCGCGGGCACTACCGCGTGCATCACGGTGGGAACATAGACGGTTTCTCGGCGCTGGTGACGCTGTTTCCGCGCGACGGACTCGGCGTTGTCGCGCTGGCCAACAAGAACGGTGCATCACTTCCGAGCTTGGCAACACTCCATGCAGCCGACCGGGTTCTGGAGCTCGAGCACAAGGATTGGAACGGTGAGGCGCTCGAGAAATGGAAGGTGGCCAAGGCGGCGCAGAAGGAGGCCAAGGGAAAGATGGATACGCTCCGCAAGCCCGATACGAAACCCGCCCACGCACTGGGGGAATACGCGGGCGAGTATGAGCATCCCGGCTACGGTATCCTCAAGATCGAGCTTGAAGATAAACAGCTCATCATGATATTCAACAACATAGTGACACCGCTGGAGCACTGGCACTATGAAGTGTTCAACGGCTTGGAGAACCCTTCGGACCACACGTTCGAGGATATGAGGATTCGATTTGTGACGAACATGAAGGGGGACGTTGACGCGGTGGCGGCACCGTTCGATCTAATGGTCGACGAGATCATCTTCAAGCGCCGGCCGGAGGATAGGATGTCCGATCCGAAGTACCTAGCCGGGTTCCTCGGCAAGTACGAAATCGCGGGGCAAAAGATCACGATCGGCCTTAAGGGCAACGTCCTTACGATCAACGTCCCCGGACAGCCCGTCTACGAACTGGTCCCGGACCGCAACGATGAGTTCAACCTGAAGGGAATCTCAGGCTTCAGTCTCAAGTTCGTCATAAATGATGACGACAGTGTGACAGCCTTCTTCAATCAGCCCAACGGTGTGTTCGAGGCAAAACGCATCGATGAGTAGTGGAAGGCCTGTCCACAGACTTTATACTTACTGTTGCATAAAAATCCATCGTTCCGGGGATTCTTTCGGTTGAAAGCCCCGAGGATTTGCAGAGTTTTCCCGGTCGGTCGAACAGGTCGTAGAATCGCGCTGTTTCGTTTCAACCCACTAATTCCACCGCCGGGCTGTGAGCCGAACGTCTGGGTCAAGCTGATCGTCGACGTGATCGCGTCCGCCTACCTCGGCGGCGAAGGCGTCATCAGTCTGCTCGTCGCCGGTCTCGACCGACTCTTCCGGGAAACCGGCGTGTTCGATCGCACGCAGACTCGCTGGCCCACGATTCAGGATCTGCTTGCATGGCTTCGTACTGTCAAGCTTAAAGGACGTGCGGCCATGTGGCAGGCTTCCGCTGAACGAATCCTCCTGGCCATGACCTACGGAGAGTTCGCCGATGTCGTCAACACGCAGGACAACAGCCACGTCCGCGAGCTACTTGATGGCAACGTCGTGCTGGAGATGGACGGCCTGTCGAGTTCATCCGACCGTGTCATGTTCTCCGAGAGCCTGACTCTGTACCTCTAGGTAATAGCCCCGAAGCTCCGTGTCCATCCGGTAGCAGCGAACCTTGGCGGCTGGCCGGGGCGGGCGGCGTGCCGGATTCTCGGCCCGTTCCGTGCGGGGCGAAGCGAGATTACCGGATGACGTTGGAGGCGTGCGGTGCGGCTGTGCCGGGAGGTGAGCTGAATTCTATGGGAGGCAATTGATCTCACCGCGCCTTTGTGCCCACCGGACGAAGGACCGGACGGATGGACGCGACGCCGACCTCAAAGGAGTTGAGGAGCCTTCGAATGCACATTGAATCCGTTCCGATCGAACGCATTAATCCCGCCGCGTACAATCCCCGTATCGACCTCCAGCCGGGCGACCGCGACTACGATCTGCTGCAGCGAAGCATGGATGAGTTCGGCTTCGTTGAGCCGCTGGTCTGGAACCGTCGCACCGGCAACCTGGTCGGCGGCCACCAGCGGCTCAAGATTCTGGCAGCCCGAGGCGTCAACCGCATCGAGGTCTCGGTGGTCGATCTGCCGCCGGAGCGCGAGCAGGCCCTCAACGTGGCCCTCAACAAGATCGGCGGGGACTGGGACGAGCGGAAGCTGGCCGATTTACTGACGGGGCTGGCGCAGATTCCCGACTTCGACGTGAGCCTGACGGGGTTTGATGCCACCGAGATGACACAGCTGCTCGACAGGCTCGAGGCGCTCGGCGACGAAGACGACTTCGATCTGGCCGACGCGTTGGAGGCGGCCCAGGACCAACCGCCGATCACCGCGCCAGGGGAACTCATCAAGCTGGGACGCCATCGCCTGCTCTGCGGCGACACCGCCAGGTCCGAGGACGTCGAGCGCCTGCTGGATGGCGCCAAGGCGGATCTGGTGTTCACCGACAGTCCACCGGACTGTTATCTTCCCCGCCTCACTCTCCGCTTTGCGGACGGTGAGTTGTCTGGCGGTGGTACGTTGTCAACGCCGCGCGTCAAGAGCGTCCTCCTTCACTGCCTACAGCCAACGAGTTCGAAATGTGTCAGTCGGACTGGGGTGGGTCCAGAGGAGATTCTGACGGACGCCCCGCGTCAGGCGCGCGGCTACCGCGTCGCGCCTGGACGCGGTTGCTCAGCAGTTTACCTTCCTTATCTTTCATAAGTGCTTCGAGGCGATGAACATTTGAGACAGCGTTTATGTCACCACCTTTCGCCGCTTGGCGATACAAATCGAGCGCAATGCTGTTGTCCTGCGGGACACCATGACCACTTTCGTAAAGCGCCCCGAGATTGTTCTGGCTGCCAGCATGCCCTTGCTCGGCAGCCATCCGGTACCACTTTGCAGCTAGGGCAAAGTCTCAAGGGACGCCTTGACCGTTCTCATACATCAGCGCAAGATTATGTTGCGATCTCCGATGTCCTTGTTCCGCTGCGATCTTATACCAGTTTGCCGCTTGGACATAATCCTGGTCCACCCCATCGCCGTCAAAGGCCATCTGCCCAAAGCTGCATATCGTCTCTGGGTCTTCGAGGAGGTCCAAGTCATTGCGAAGGCGGTCTAACTCGGCTCGCATCTTTGTAAGTTCAACAACATTAGGTTCAGTGGATAGGCCAGAGGTCCCCACCACAGCAAATGCAGCTTGGACACATCCGCAAATAAAGTGACGGTCAAACCTATCGCTAGGAGCACAGCGTAACGCCGTGTGAGCATCACGACACCTCCATCCTGATGGCGCTTCAGGAAGAAAATGATGCAGTAGAAAAGTCCGATTCCCCAGACAATCCATCCTGCTATTATCATGATCTGCTGCATTACCCCGTTCGGGGTGCCGAACGCTTATTCCCTGTCAAGTAACGGGCGATGTTAACGAGAGAGCGCGACAGAGCAAGGCGCATTAGTTCAGGGCTCTACGGAAACCTCCCGGATTACGGTAGCAGGCCAACCCCGAACGTCGGGAGTCCGCTGTGGGAGAGCAAGATCTATCGTTCGGTCGAGCGTTGGTCGAGACATCCGGAGCTCTGGGAAACCTGGTCTGCCCTCTTGCACCGCCGTG
>CAZJTP010000288.1:0-3995 GCA_964548955.1 uncultured Phycisphaeraceae bacterium | reverse complement strand
GTCCCGCCTTCACCGCGGCAGCCACTTTCTCCAAGGCTTCCCGAGCCCGCTCCATCGAGCGTTTGCGCTGACTTTCCTCGTAGGCCTTGCGCTGCGCGCTGTCGATGACGAAGTACCGCTCCGAGCGGTCCGACAGGCGAATCTCTTGTACTGAGTTCTCTTTGTCGACACGCTGCCACTTCGTGTCATCCAACGCTTCAAAGACACTGACGGCCTCCTGAGATCGCCTTCCGGGAATCCCCAGCAAGTAACGAAACGTGCTCTTGGAGAGGTAGTCGAGGTTCTTGGCGCTGACAAGTCCGCGATCCGCGACCACGATCACCCGCCCCAGACCGAACCGTCGATCCACATCGGTAAGAACATCCTGTAACGTGGTCTTCTCCGACTGGTTGCCCGCGAATACGTGGTGGGCGATGGGGAAACCGTTGGCCATCACCACGCCCACAACTACCTGAACCTGGCGTGACCTGCCCTCTTTCGAATGGCCGTGTCGACGCAGCTCGCCCTGTGGTGATTTTCCGGAGAAGTACGCCGTGGTCAGGTCGTAGAAGACCAGGTTCACCTTGACGCTGAACAGATCGCGAATCCGCTCGTAAAGGGCTTCCTCGATCTTGTTCTTGGCTGACAGCAGGGCATCCAACGTGCGATACCAGCGGTTGAGCTGCCGGTGTTCGACCTTGACTCGATGCTCTTTGGTAATCTGCTCAGCCGGCAACCAATCGGGCTTCCATTGCCGACCGCGCGTATCGCAGACAAAGGTGCGCTCCAGCCACCGGGCCAGACCGTGTTCGCTGCACGGTTCGCACAGCTGGTTTGCCAGCAAGACGAAGGCGGTCTCAGTCACGTCGAACTGCTGCCGGCGAGACTGGGATAGTCTGCCGACGACCTCACCCAACTGCATCTGATCCCACAAGTGACGTGTCAGCAGCACGACACCCCAGGGCAGCGCCTGACGACAACCGATCTGATCGTCTCGAACGAATTGCTGCTTGGCGTACTTGCTCAGCGCGACGAGCAGGTCATCGAGCTTGCCGTCCAGTTGATCCAGTCGTCCGAGGTTGGCCACGACGCGTTGCGTGGTACGGCCATTGGCTCGATAGGCCTCGACAATCTGTAGATACTTGTAGGTCTTGCTTCCGCGTTTGACTGTGGCGACGCGAGGGAACATGCTCGTGGCCCCCATGCTTTGGGTAGGTCGGATACATTGTTATCACTATTTACCTCAACATTGTGCACTATTCCGAGGTAAAGTCAAGGTGAAAAGAGGAGATACCCAGAGAATGTTGTTACTACACTCGGGCAGCCCGAGCGACAAAATCCACCCTCACGGCCCCAAGAACGGCGATTCCACTCCGAAACCACACCTCAAACTGACAAACATGGATTAGTGATGTTTACCAGGGATTGTTCGTCGAGCTTTCTGCAAAGGTTGGTTTGCTCGCCGTTTCCGTTGTTGGTGCCGTTTCGCTGTGCCATTTTGTGTTCATCCTATCTCATGTACGCGCGGGTTTTGCATTGAGTACGAGGGTTTTGCAGTGGGGGTAGGTCACGGGGACTCCCTGGACGCCCTGCTTTTGCGCAAGACGCAAAGTCCAGGTAGCTTCGGTTTGGCGCAGCTTCTTTATCCGCTCACGAGGCCGGCCACGCGCCGCTGGCGATCCTTGACCGTCTCCTGTTCGGACGACTCTCGGCGTAACCGGCCCTCGACCCATTCCAGGTCATCGCCGGTCACCGTCACTTTCTTTCCGTCGCCAAGCCTCTGACGCTTGCGGGCATGCCGCACGGCGTTGTGCAACCGAATCTTGCATCGCTGCAGTCTCCCGTGCCCCAGGTCATTCGCTACACCCTGGAGATACCTCGCAGCATCCGGCGCGAGCCGCATCCCCAGTTCGAGTTCGTCGCATCGAAGCAGAAGTGGCATAGCTGGACCACATTCGTCTGTAAGGATAACCGCCCGTGCGCATTATCGGACACCTCGGCTACCGATTTGACGCCTCACCGATCCAAACCGTGCCGCCAGGCGCAGCGACTCGCCCGGCCCCATCGAGGAAGCCGAAGCATTGATTCGCAGTCCGACGGCTGCGCCGATTGGATTCCTCCCCTGTTGCGGGGTGGTGCCGGACCTGACAAGGTTTCACGCTTGGGGGTGTTGCTGCGGCTCGTGTCAGGGATGCGGATACGTTACAATCCCCGCACGCGGGTGGGCTCGCGTCCCGCAGACGTGTGTTTGAGTTGGGTATGGGAGCCGGCCTCGCAGGTCGTGTCGTTTGGCTCGCGTTACGATAAGATCTCAAGCGGCAGGCATCGGGTCCATCAACGCCTGGACTTGGACGGAGGCGAGCCAGGTAGGGCATGTCGATGACCTGCCTTGACCGTTTGATTGAGTATAGCTCGTCACAGTCGGACAATCACGAGTGTTGAGTGATTGCGTTGCGGAACAACGCACACCCATACAAGGAGAACGCTTATGGCCAACAGTGTTTACAAGGTTATTGAGTTGGTAGGGTCGAGTGACGTTTCATGGGAGAACGCCGCCAAGCACGCCGTCGAGACCGCCGGCGAGAATCTCAAAGACTTGAGAGTCGCAGAGATCGTCAAACTCGACATGAAGGTTGAGAATGGCAAGGTCTCCGCCTTCCGCGCGAAGGTGAGTCTGTCCTTCAAGTATGACACCGGCAAATGATTGTCTGAGGGGCCCCCCAACGGACGCGCGGTATTCCCCAAGGGCGACGCGCCATAGCCGGTAGTCCGGCTCCCGACAGGTGCTGTATCCGCCCGATTGGCGAATATATCTGCTTGACAAATGCCATCAGGCGGCACTTCCCCGATGGCCCAGCGGCCCGTCTCGTTGGCGAAGCTAGGTAGCTTGGTAGGTAGGGTCAACGGACCCGACGAATCCAGCTGGTCATGGTGCGGGTAAAGCCAGGTAGGTGATCCACCGCCTTCACCGTTCCCTTGACACGGCGGCCGGATTCACCATGACCTAAATGGTCAAGGCAGATCATTGACCTACCCTACCTGTCTCACAGGTCTACGACTATCAGTTGGGTGCGTGCGATGATGTCCAACTGACCATCCCAGTTGTCCGGCGAGAGGGTGTGCCACCCGTCCAACTGATGTTCGTATGCCAGGCCACAAGCGTCTTGGCTGTATGAAGAATCTTCAACCGGTCAACGTATGTTATCTGAGGATGCGTGAAACATCCCCACGCCTGTTCTTCCGGGCTCTGCGCCATCGAGGTCAGCATGTTATCTTCAGTTGGCCCCGACATCTCAATAGCCACGGCTTCGATGCCCTCGTGGACCTCGGCTGGCATAGCCTCAAAGAACTCATCGATCGTTGCGGTTTGGCGTCACTCACCCATCCAGACGACGCGGCCGGTGTCGTAGTCGAGCACCACCGTCATGTAGTTGTGCCCTTTCTTGACTGCGATTTCGCCGATGTCCAACCGTTTGAGGCCCTCGTAGGTCGTCTGGCCGAACTCGGCTTTGAGGGCCGCCTTGTCGATGGCCTTGACCGTCTTGGGGTCGAGGTCGAGGTGCCGGGCCACCGCTTCCACGCTCAGACCGGCCTTGCAGAGTTGGGCCGTGTAGACTGCCAGACGGCGGGTGACGCGGGTGTGGACATCGACGAACTCCAGGCCCTCGACGCGCACTTTGTAGCACTGACGGCATCAAATCTTTCGGTGCTCGACTTGCAGCAACATGGTGAAACCGCCGAAGCTCAGATCCCGAATGAGTTCCGCGTGTGGGTGTGGATCGCACCCGGCGCCCCACAGACATGACAGCGGGGCCGGAATCGGCGGCAAAGCGGAATCCAGAGCCTATCCAAAAGCTTCGGATTCCATCGCTCGTCGAGCAAATTTCCTGACGCGAAACAAAACCGACTGGAAAGTCGGTCCCACAAAGAAAGCGCTGTTCCCACAGCCGAAACCTCGATCCAATCGGGTAGGAGGGCGCCTCGCGGCGCCCGTCCTCCCACACCACCGGACGTAC
>CAZJTP010000287.1:0-4016 GCA_964548955.1 uncultured Phycisphaeraceae bacterium | reverse complement strand
CTTTTCGACGTTTTGATATTTACACAAAGTCGATCTCTCCCACGTCCGGTACGAGGCCGGCTTCGTGGCCGCGGCGTAGGAGTTCACGCACCGCACGGCGACCTGTCTCACCGTAGTCGATCGTCCATTCATTGACGTACATCCCGACAAACTTGTCAGCCAGTTCCTTCCCCATGTCACGGGCGTACCGAAGGGCATGCTCGACGGCCTCCTCGCGGTGCTGAAGTCCGTATTCGATGCTCCGCTTGATGATGGCTGCGACCTCGTTCATCGCGTCGTGGCCAAGGGCACGCCGGATGCAATTACCACCCAACGGCAGCGGTAGATCGGTCGTCTCCTTCCACCACTTGCCCAGATCCACCACCTTGTGCAGCTTATGGTTGGTGTACGTGAGCTGTCCTTCATGGATAATGAGTCCGGCGTCAGCCTTCCCGGCGGCGACATGATCAAGGATTTGGTCAAACATCACGACGGTATGCCTGAACGCACCTTGTCCGAGCAGCAGATTGAGAGCCAGAAACGCCGTTGTCTTCTCGCCGGGCACCGCAATCATCTTGCCGCGAAGCTCGCCCACACCCATCGGCTCGCGAGTGACGACCATCGGACCGTATCCGTCCCCCATGCTGGAGCCGCAATTGGTCAGGGCGTACTTGTCAGCCACATACGGGTAGGTATGGATGCTGATCGCGGTGATATCCAGCTCGCCCTTGAGCGCCCGCTCATTGAGAGTCTGTATGTCCTGTAGCACGTGCTCGAAATGCCGGCCACCCGCGTCGATCTTGTTCGCAGCCAGCGCGTAAAACATGAACGCATCATCGGGATCGGGACTGTGCCCGAGGGTCAGGTGTTTCGTTCGCTTAAAAATATCCATTTGCGAATTAGCTCGGATTAAGGCTTCGTGTCGCCCCTCTGTCGGAGGCCGTTCGACCATTACACTTGCACGCAATGACCGGGGCAAGCCGCCATGTCCATGTCCCTGACTTGCACCGTCGTGAGAACCTGTGGGACCGGCTGGAAAGGAAGGCCGGTCCCATAACGGGTTGCCGCGAATGTCGGATGGGATTGTACCGGAACGCGACGGCAAGCGAGGGAGAGTCGTTGCCTCTGTAAGCGCAATCCGTTGGCGAAGGCCGAACCCGTGCTCAACCTGGACGGGTATGGCTGTCGATATCGTATTACCGTGACGCTACATGCAAGCATGAGGGAATCGGTTGTACCGCGGCCTTGTAACTATTCCGTCACGGCTGATTACGGCAGGATGATTACCTTGTTAGGCAACACGCTACGGTGTAGAATGGTCAGCGACAAAGAGCGCGAAGCGTCCTACACTTTAGGGCAGACGGGATTCAGTGTTGGATCGGGATTCAGTGTTGGATCGAAGATCGCTATTTCTCACCGGCCAGGCCATCCTGCTATTGGCCCTTTCCGCGGGGTGTTTCGCGCCCGCGCCGGCGGATGAGCAGCAGTACGAGGCGTCCCGCGCCCGTGAGTCGCTGCCTTGCATGACACCGGAGGACGCGGAGCGCACGGCTGATCAGGTGCTCCAACTGATCAACATGGAGCGGGCTGAGCAAGCCGATCAGGCGCTGCAACCCGTGGTGGTGAATCCTGCGCTGACACAGATTGCGGAGCATTACGCCTGCCGCATGGTCGAAGCAAAATTCTTTGGACATCGGGACGCCGAGACCGGTCACGGCCCGGCCGAACGTGCGGTGGCTGGTAAATACACGTTCTTCGCGATCGGCGAGAACCTTGCTGCAGGTCCGGAGAGCGCCGCCGAAGTGATGAAGCTTTGGATGGGAAGCGAGTCCCATCGCAAGATCATCCTCGATCCGTCGTGGAAGGAAGTGGGCATCGCTGTCCGCGCCGGTGGTGAATTCGGCACCTACTGGGTCCAGGAATTCGGTGACCCCGCCAATTTCTAGCCGTCTTTCGTCAACGCTATGAGTGACGGTCCAACGCCTACGCGTTCGCTGTTTGACAGGAAGCAACGGCGGCAACGCGAGGGTGTTCGCGTGGTCGTCACCGGCCAGGTCGGTCTCGACAAGAAACCCTTCCTCGAACAGGTCGTTGAGATCGCCCGCGAGAACGGCCACAAGGTCGTCCTGTTCAACGTCGGCGAACGAATGTACGCCGAGGCACCGGACATCGTCCCCGGACGAATCCTCGACTTACCCCGGCAGCGGCTTACTGCGCTGAGGCGGAGCGTCTTTAAGGATATCGTGCGTGTTGCGTCGACCGTGGGAAACGTGATCGTCAACACGCACGCAACGTTTCGATGGAAGCACGGCCTGTTCCACGCGTACGACCACGGTCAGATTGCGCAGCTCGATGCCGACCTGTACGTGACGCTGGTCGACAACATCGATGCCGTCCACGAACGCCTTCGGCGCGAGCATGAGATACGCCACACCCTGAAGGATATCCTGGTCTGGCGTGAGGAGGAGATCGTAGTGACGGAGGCGATGGCAGAAGCGGTCGCGGGCTACGGCCACGCACTGGTCATCTCCCGCAGCAATCCACACATCAACGCACAGTCGCTATACCGCCTGATGTTCGAGCCGCACCGGAAGCGAGTGTACCCCTCATTTCCGATGACGCACGTCTTCGATCTTCCGCAAACGCTCGCTGAGATCGAACACTTCCGCAATGTCCTCGCAGAGCATTTCATCACGTTCGATCCAGGTGATCTGGACGAGAAGCGGTTGCTGTTCGAGGCCGGTGAAGCCACGAAACACGGACAAGACGATGTTGTCATCGATATCCATGGCCGGAAGGTGACCTTGAGCGTCAGCGAAATTACGCAGGTCGCTCGTGACATCGACGCCCAGATTTACGCCCGCGACTTCAAGCTCATCGAGCAGTCGGACATGATCGTGAGCTACATACCGGTGTCGCCCACCGGCCGACCGGTTATCTCCTCCGGCGTCGAGCGGGAACTGCAGCACGCGTTTGAAAGCACCAAGGATGTGTTCGTTATATGGCCCGGAGACGGCGAACCCTCCCCGTTCGTTACGGAGACGGCGACGGCAATCTTTAGGTCGATCGAGGAGCTGCTTGCGTATTGTCAGCGGCGCGGCTACGTCGGCGATTATCAGCTTCCCCTTGCATAGCCGGGCTGTCCGAGTCGCCGCGAAGCATGTGCATTCCCGCCACAAACCGTCGGTTGCTCGTAGGTTGACATCCGATGAAACGGGATTAGATTGCCGTGTGTGGGATATGACTTAATGGAGGGCCGTCCGGGATGCAGGAGTAACATCATCGCGTGCGTACCGGCAGGTCCATTACCGAATCATCCACAAACGGGCTCATATCTCAGCTGGCAGAGCGCGTCGCTGATAACGACGATGTCATAGGTTCGAATCCTATTGGGCCCATTTGACGTAACTCACGCCGAATGCCTGGCCGAGACCGTGGCCGAATCATCCGTAATCCGGCAAGTGGTGGAGATGAGACACGCGTTGCACCTCCTGACGGGCGCGGTACGATGCACGCTCGAGGGTACTCGCAATGGGCGACGACCAGACAACGAACACCGAACGGGTCTATGAGTTTACCTGCCAGGTTCACAGCAGACAGCTTGTCGAGCGCGGCGAGATGGGCAGCACTGCGTATCGGCAGATCCTCGTGTTGGCGGTCTTGTTCGCGGGACTGTCCTATGCCCAGACTGTTCTAGCGCGGACTGAGCCAGGCCATCTGTCAGGATTGCTGGAGATCATCTGGTGGTCGGCCCTGGTGGTTGGTGCTGTGGCGGCTTTGGCTCTGGCGTATGCGTTCTTCATTGCCCTGAAGCTCTTGAGGATCGGGCAAACCTACTTGCCAGGAACTGACTTCGACACATCACGGAACCCTGATTGGATATCCGACCCACCGAAGAAGGTCCTCCTGGATCTGACCCGGGCAACCGTGAAAGCGATTGATCGTTGCAGGGAAGATGAGAACGACCGCCGGGCTCGGGCGAGACGCTTGAACTGTTCGCTGAAGGTCGGGTTCCCGGTGACGGTTCTCTGCCTAGT
>CAZJTP010000286.1:0-4039 GCA_964548955.1 uncultured Phycisphaeraceae bacterium | reverse complement strand
GCCTTCTTCACCCTCCGGTTGTTCCGGTGGGTCGAGGCCGCATTGGCAGGCCGGGCCACTTTCGCCACAGACTGTCGAGTCCGGTCCGAAGCACGCAATGTCGATATTGTCGGGCAGACACTCGTCCGGTTCGAGATTGTCGCCGCAGATGTTGCCGTTAAACAGGCCAGACACCGTAAGTGGACCGGTGATTTCGCCGCTGCCAATTCCACTGGAATTGGCCAGAATCTCGCCCTCTACGTCACCGCCAACGGTGACCATCCCGAGAATGTCGCGCCAGATCCGTATTCCACCATTCGACAACAAGTTGCCCACAACAATGATCTCTCCGGATGCATCGAGATGAACCGTGATGAGTCCACTCATATCGCGGTCGATCTGAATCGTGCCATTTAGGTCACCTCCACCTGTTTCCACTGAACCGCTCATCCAGATCGTCCCGTCCATGTTCCCAGTGATGTGGATAGTCCCGTCAATATCCGAAAAACAGGCCTTAATGTTGCAGTTGGGAGCCACACCTGCAAACGTGGCCGTCCCCGAAAACGTGGTAAATTCTGCGAGTCCAACAATCCCTGTTACCGCTCCACCGTTGATGATGTCCCCGTCCCCGCCACCAAGAATCAGCAGATCCCCGGCCACGTCCTGGTCATTAAGGTCGATGGTGGGAGTATGCTCGCCTGTTGGCGTGAGCGGGCCGTGAATCGTGACGGTCGTTCCTTCTTCGACACCGGTCAACAATCGCAGATCACCGGCGAACTCGAACATCTCCGGGTGCCCCTCCTCGCCGAATTCGATTGAGACGGCATTCGCCGTGTCAGCGATCTGGATGGTCGCATCGGGGCCAACGTTCCCGCTCACGTTCAGTTCTGCAAACAGCATCCGCCACGTGACCTCGATGTGACCGAGAAGATCGCCAGCGATGGTCAGGGACCCGTAAATAACGCTGGTCTGTATAACTCCTATAGCATCGCCGGAAATGGTGATTGATGACACCTGAGGAACTGTGATGTTCGCTTCGGCGTCGCCGTCGATCGTGAACGAGGCCGCGCCGCCAAGCCCACCGGAAGACTTTTGCAGAGTCAAGTCACCGGTCAGGTTGCCGGAAATCCGCCCGCCGGTGAGGTTGGAGTACTTGGCGTCGCTTCCTTCACCCTGCGGGTCGAGGATGATGCCCTTGATCTCACGTGCGCCGGCGATCTCGCCGGGCCCTTCGATCTTGACGCCGAAGTTTTCCGGATGTGGCGACGAGATGACCCCGATATCCCCGATCCCGTTCGGATTATCGGAATCCGTCGACCAAATTTGCCATGTGTCACTGCCGGTCCGAAGCTCCACGTCCGGAAACTCCGGGCTTGCCGGTGGTAGCGTCGAGACGACATAGTCAAAATCGAGGGCCGGAGGATCACCGGGCTCCTCCCAGGCGGCGTGAATTACCGGATCGGCAGCAGGGGCGCTTTGTCCACCAAGCACACCAACAATGCTTACCACGATGCCAGCCCAGGGCAAGCTCAGTGACGAATTGCTTATACGTTGCATCGTAATTCCCTTTCATTCTGAATGTGTTTGCACCATGATTTTGCTTGACTGCTGGTACGATCTCGCGCATAATATAGCTTTGACAGATTGGAGGGGCTCTGGCATGAGATGGATAACCTGGCTGGTATCTGTTTACCTCGTTCCGCTTGCTAGCGCATCGATCGTGTCTTATGAGGGTAATGTGTATCCCGAAGACGCCGGCTGGGAACGTGTCGGAAGCGGAGGCGCTATTCGCTCGCTGCAGGACGGATTCTTTGTACAGGTCGGCGAGGTGACAGGTCTGTTGGATGCCTATCAACGTTCGCTGGCTGATTTTGCGGCGGCTGAAAACTTCTTCATCGAGTGGCGCGTGCAAACCGACGCGCCAAGTTCGATTCTCGACGTCAGCGGTACCCCGGTCGCTCTGTCAGCCTCTGGAACGGATAGTGCCAGCTACCATTTCACGATTACCGACGAGCGGTTCCGGGTCATCCGAAGCAACTTTTTGCCAATTATTTTCGTTGACATTGAGCAGGATATCCCGCACACGTACCGGCTCGAGCTCTTTGGCGACGAATCGTACGGATGGTACATAGACGATCATATGATCGACTCGGGCGTTCCGGCGGGACCGTATCCTACAGCTAGTTCCAACATCATTTGGGGCGTCCGACACTACGAACCAGGGTACACAACCCGTTGGGATTACATCCGCTATGGCATAATCCCCGAACCGGCAACTGGTTTGCTGCTTCTGACGGGTGCTGTCGCGCTGTTCGCTCGGCGACGTGTCCGACAGCATCGTTGGAACTGACTCCTTCAATTCCATACTCCCACTCGCCAGGTCAGTAGTTTACATAAAGTGGGGATAACCCACCACAGTTCATCTCACATAGGTGAGGTGGTGGACAGACCCTACCCTACGTTGCTTTCACCGACAGCATCCTCTATGACTTGGACGTAGCCGGATACATTCCCGCCGATGGTAAGCGACGAGACCTCGTGAACCGTGATGTCGCCCTCGGCGTCACCTTCGATGGTGAACGAGGCCGCACCACCCTGGCCGCCTGAGGATTTTTGCACCAGCAGATCGCCCGTCATATCACCGGCGATCCAGCCGGTCGTCAGGTCTGAGTATTTTGATGGATCGCTGGGGCGCAGGTCGATCAAGGCAACATGATTTGCGCCGCAGTAACCGTCCGGCCGACGAATCTTCACGTCATAATCAAAGTCCGCATAGGCCGTAACGCTGCCGATGTTGGCCGGGGTCGGGTTACCGAGCGCGACTATCGACCAGACCCGCCACTCGTACAACGTACCCTGCAGGTCTTTACCACGGCGCAGATCGACACTCGGATTATCTGGGTCGCTGAAGTCGAGCACGAAGTCGAAATTCTCTTGCGGAGGGTCCTCGAAATTGTCAAACCAAACGCAGATCGTGGGTCCTCCACCGTCCGCGCAGAACGGCGTGCACGCTTGTGCCGTCCGCGGACCTGTAAGTGCACAGATCGCCGCACAGATTCCGATAACTATGGATGGTTCTTTCCTTCGCATTGGTAATCTTCCTTTCCAAACGGCTATTCTGCCGTTTTCTCGTTGACACAACGCCCTTGCCGATTGATACTGGCAAGAATAGTGAGGGGTTGGTAAACATGTTAAAATTTGCCCTGTCGTTTTCGCTAGGCCTGGTGGCCCCCGCGCTCGCCGGGATCGTGTCATACGAAGGTAACTCCTTTCCGGAAGACGTGGAGTGGGAGCGCAGAGATACGCACTTTAGTGCGGACCGCTGGCTCCAGGGGGGTTGGTTTTTTCAGAGCGCGGACATCGTCGGCCCAGGGCCACCGGAGCTGCCCGAGGAGGACATCTACGAGTATTCGCTGGCTTGTTTCGAAGGTGGCGCGACGTTGTTCGTGGAGTGGCGCATAGAGACGGACGGGCCTCGGGAGGGAATCGAAGCGTGTGCCCCAGCCGTCCTGACGGTTAGTGGGCGGGCCGGTATCTTCTATCATTTTACAATCGCAAAGGATCAAGTGCGTTTCATTCATACCGATCTGTCCGTGCTGCTGTCCGACATCGAGGCGGGTCTCCCGCACACATACCGCCTGGAACTGGATGCGGACGGATTCTACACGTGGTATATCGACCGTCAAGTGATCGACGTCGGGGTCGCGGAAGGCCCATACCCGACGGCTGACTCGCGGGTGGTCTTTGGCGCCCGAGCGACAGGCGGGACGATCACAGCGCGTTGTGATTATATCCGTTTCGGGACGATTCCAGAGGACGGCAGCGCGGATTTCGATAGTGACGAAGATGTTGACAGCCGTGACTTCTACTTCTTTCATGAGTGCCTCACAAACGACCGGCCAGGCATCAACGGCGGACCGGATGAGGACGCCGGTCCCGGCTGCCGCTTCGCCGACTTCGATGCCGACGACGACGTAGACCTCCGCGACGTCGCTGTCTTCCAGCAGATGTTCACCGGGACTGAGTGACCTGAATGCGTCACAAGAGTATTGCGGCCTGT
>CAZJTP010000285.1:0-4093 GCA_964548955.1 uncultured Phycisphaeraceae bacterium | reverse complement strand
CAGCCCTTGACATTTCGCCAATCGCAGAGCGATTGCCGACGGGCCTTGCCCATGCGAAATGTCAAGGGCCGGACGCAGCTAGTCAATCGTGTGCTGTTTGGATCGCCTGGATTATCCGAACCGCGACCGTCAGGGAGCGGTCTGCTGAGGCTGCCAAGCACGGTGTCCTTAGGAGTTGTCACACCAACGGGAGTAGAAATCGTGTTTCTGCTTAGCCTCGGCCAGCTTCTTGATACGATCGTTCTTGCGCTGGCTGGACTTATTCCACGGATTGCGCTTCCGTCGCCGTACTTCGCGTAACGCGGGCGGCGTCCTATTTGGCTTGACGAACCGTTTGCCCTGTTGGTGTCTATGGAAGGCAGGTCAGGCAGAGACTCTGGAAGTGACGGTCCGGCGAGACGATACGCCTCTGCTCCAGACCTAGCACGATCACGTAGGAGATTACGTCGGTCAGATCACAACCAATGGCCTTCTTCTTCTCGAATTCCTTTCGAGCAGCATCGAACACTTCCTGGGGTATGTGGAGGATCGACACGTTGCGTTCTTCAAGCCAGCGGCGAAGGAAGTGAACAGCCAATGCGCACTTCTGTTCGCCCGCCGGTCCTCGGAACTTGTTCGGTTTCGACTTGAGGAGCCGGCGAACAGTCTCGGCGACCACGTAAGAAGAGGTAACGAGCCGGTCGCCAACGACACTGTCAAAGAACGCGCTGAACCGCTCATCTTCCGGATTCAGGCACTCCAGGATTGCACCGGTATCCACATAGAACACCTCGCGCCCCAGGTGGTAAATCTGATCCTGCCAATAAGTGTCTGCCACTGTCAGAGCTTTGCTGCTCCGCTTCGACGGTTTGGCGTTGACACGTTTGCTCATCACCGACCTCAGCTTGGGCGTCGATCCCGGCTCATAAGCTTGTCGATCTCTCGCCGCTCCACCCTGCTCAATCCGTACGCGTCGTACACAAGAGAGTCGATTTCGCTGAGCAACAGGGATGTATCCGGCGTGTCGATCAATCCGTCGTAGAACAATCCTTCCTCCGCCTTCTTCCACTTGGATATGATTGCCTGGCCCAACTCGCGTACCGCTGCATCTACGCGCGATGAGGTAGGTCGCTCAAACGTCGGAAACGGGAGCTTCCCGAGGGTACTTAGAACGATCCAGCGTTTGCGACAGTGTGCGTCAAACCACGCGTTGGCGACGGGACTATTGAGAACCGCCACAATCTGCTCAATCGAGACCCCAGAATCTGGCTTGGGAATCACACCATGGAAGTTATGGGAAAAGAAGAGACCTTTCGGTGCCCCTGCCGCCACGAATCGCCAGGTCGAGCCAGGGTTTCGATTGGAGTTCACTAGAACCTTGGCCACGTCGAATATGGCCCGGTCGCGCTGACGATCAAGCTGATCACCGTACTTCAGCCACCGTCTCTCCCGAAGACCCGCGGAGGTGAGAAGCGCAAATGGACGGAGGACATCAAGGCGATCCACGAACGGAACGTCATCCCGGCGTTCGTGATCGGCGACGCTCTCGATATCATCCTTCTTGATGCGCAGCCCAGTTCGGATATCAGCGACGCGGCCCAAGCGAGCGCCGCTGCTTTCAAGTTTCTTCCATACGTCTAACAACGGCGACACGATGAACCTCTTGTGGGGATCGGTGATCCAGTCCGCCGTATCAACCGAGTATGTTCGCGTGAAGATTCCTTTGGACTTGAAGGCGGCCAGATCCCTGTTTCGTAGCTCCTGTACGGTTACAATGCCGGAGCGTTCTCGTTTCCCAATCCGTCCAGAACGCTTTCGCAAGAGCAACACCACGCTGTCGGCGTGCGAATAAAAGACCCCTCCCGGGAACGTTGATAATTCGAGAGTATCGCAGGTCTGCAATACTGCCGCCCGCGCCGCCGCGCCGGCCCGGGATTCCAGGATGCTCTGCGGAAGAACAATCCCGATCAAACCGTCGTTTGCCGTGACGTCAATGAGGCTGACTAGCGTATCGGCGGCAAACTCGCGCCGTGTTCCAGCCTTTTTGATCTCTCTGAACGGGGGGTTGGTGACAACAATCGTGGGGCGGGGACGGACAGATGCCGTGCTGATCTCTGAAACGTCTCCGTCGCTAACCTTCCAGCCGTTTCGGTTGTGTACGTCGGCAAGGACAAGCGAAAGGCTGGCAATCTCTCTTGCGAAATCGTCGGTGTCGCGGCCGACGATTCGTGTTCGGAGGTATTGATGTCGCTGTGCGGGCGTCCAGGAATCTGGCAGCAGGGAAGACAGCCGTTCAAACCCGGCAAGCAAGAATGACCCCGAGCCACAGCACGGATCCAGCAGATGACGGCTTTCCTGCGGGATGCTCTCGATTGGCAATCGCCTGAGGATGTACCTTGTGATCGAATGAGGGGTGTAGTAGATGCCGTGTTCTCTTCGTAATTTGTGGGACACCAACGCGTTCTCATACGCGTGCCCTAGCATGTCCGTCGTCAGGCTGGCGAAAGCGAACCGTTCTCGGAGAATCGAATGGACATCGCGGATAAGCGACTTTGACAGGTACTGGGAATTAACGATATGGGTGTCAATGTTCTCGGAAAACCGTGAGCTGGCGGACTGAAGCGAGCTGGCGGGATCATCCATCACTTCGATGATACCGAGATCTTCCAGAATCCTGCACGCGAACAGATTGAAGACCAAGCGTACGATCGCTTTTTGTCCCGCCGGCCTGCCCGAATATGTGACGGGCAGTTTCTTCAAGGCGTGAGCTAGAAGGGTTTCCAGCAGCTTGGTCAGAGCGTCCCCGGTAACCCGTTCCGCCCAACTCCCCAGTTCTGCGTCGACGAATTCCAACTGAATATCGCCGCGCTTGGCTTCCAATATGGTCTCAGGTGATAGGTCCGCCAATCGACCGCGGAATGTCTCCGGCCACGTCTTGCGGGGAGCTGTCAGAAATGGCTTCGGCTCCAAGCCTTTCCGAATCAACCACAGTTCGACAGACGAACCTGCTCCTACGATCGCCAGAGGCGCCGTCAGGAATCGCAGCTTGTAGACAGTATCAGCACCACCCGTTCTCGATGTAGGTTCGACAACGCTGATGCACGCAGTGCGCATCGTGTGCGGCGCGCCACCGAACGCGACCAGATCGGCCCGGGCATTGACAAGGCTCCCGTTGTCCGACCGCGATGTGAACAAGTAGTCGGGAACCACGTGGTCCGAATCATATCCGGCTTCCTCGAGGAACGGCCGCGCCTGGATGGCAAGTTCCGCGCTCATGCGTTTCCTCCATGCTTTGGTTGCTTGGCGGAGCGCTCAACCTTCCGCTTCAGGTTCGCTATGTGCTTCTCGATCTGCGCGAGGTGTTGTTTGCCGTACCATCTCCAACCGCGCCAGTCACGATCGGCAGGAGAGATTATTCCTTTCTTCTCCCAAGAGCGGAGAGTGTTCTCAGCAATGCCGAAACGATCCAGGATGACCTTCTTGGTGAAGTGATCGTTCTTCGCCATGGTTGCACTCACGCCCATTGAGGTATTTGATGCATCAGCTATCATAGCCGCATTACCTCCGAAGGCAAGGCCCTGCGCAGTTCACGAAGTCCATTGTGCTCAGCCCGGGCATATTAGGCCGGGGGATTCGATTTGCCCCGGAGCAACCCCGTCGCTCGGCGCCTGATTCGCGTCTCCGCCTGGGGCCTTCTTGCGATGGCGTTGCTCATCCTGTCGGCCGGGACGGTGGTGCTGGTGAGGAGGAGAGTAGCGGTAGCCGAGTGAGTCCGACGGTGCAAGCAGCTTTGAGCATATTCGTCGTGGTTGTGTTCGTTCTTTGGCTTGTTTTCGTTGGGGAAGCACCGGGCGTGTTTGGTTAACGAGTGTAAGGTGAACCGGGTGCCGACGTTGGAACCCGTGCACATCTTCTCTCCGAACTGCGAGAACGAGTGCAGCAAGAAAGCGACGGCATACCCGAAGTGCGGACATCCGCTCCAGACGCCTCTGGCCGGGTACGCCCGGTTATCGAAATGGCGAAGGCGCAGCGTCTTCCTGAATCAAGGTTGTCTCGTCCGCTCACGACGATGCGCCGGACGCGAGCTGCACGACCGATTCACAACGTTCCGTAA
>CAZJTP010000284.1:0-4107 GCA_964548955.1 uncultured Phycisphaeraceae bacterium | reverse complement strand
CGAGTGTAAGGGCACTTCCAGCAGGGATCACCGGAGGTGCGGCGTTGGCGTCGAGGGCCTGCAGGTCAAACGTGGTGCCGCGGCTGCCGGGGATAAACGTCCCGTTCATGTACGTTGCCCAAGCACCCCAGAGCTGGCAGTAACGCCCAACCCACATTCGATCCGAGTTCGAGCAAGCCGCATGGACATAGCGCGAGTCACCGTCAAGGTGATACGCGCCACTGCCGCTCATGCCGCCCCAGACGGTGTCATAGCAGTGGCCGCCACCAGTGTTGATCTGAAGCTGATTGCCGGGGCACGAGTCAAAGTTCCCGTACCAGTAGTACATGTCGTCGCCGTTGTGCAGGCCGGATATTGGGCAGTTTTCACCCGGATAGCTGGCATTGTTAAATGTTTGCCCAGTGATCCAGCTGCAGCTAAAGTCCCATCCGGTTCCATACCAGCCCGTGAGCATGCCGACGGCGCGCGTGACCCGGATTAATCCCAGGTCGGCGTCGAAGCTCCCGCCGGAGGTCCAGCCCGTCCACGAGCCGAAATAGGTGCCGCGCGCATAGCCGAATGGGTTATCCGAGCCGTCCCTGCCGGGGTAGACATAGATTTCCTCGGCCCAATCGAAGATGTCGGGCCCGTCGGCAGTCCGGCCGTAAACGCAGTGACCGGCCGTAAGTACGGTCTCGGCATCGATCATCGATCCGGAGCAGCCACCCCACCGGTCCTGGCCTATTTGGTCGATGAAGTGGATGATGAGCTTGACGTTCATCCGCCAGGGGTAGTCCTCCGTGTTTGTGATCTGCGTCATATCCCAAAACGTTCGTGCAAGAGCCTCAGTGTCTTCGCCGCTTGCCACACCCTTGAAGCCCGGTTGAAGGGTCGGCTCACCCGCTCTGGTTTCGCCGATCGGCAGCTCGATCGTCTTGCCGGTCACAGCGTCGTGAAAGACCGGCACGCCCGGGTCGCGCAAACGCGGTTGATCGACCGTCATCGGCATGAATATCGGCTGGATCTCGTCAAATGGCGGGTGGATTGGACGCTGGTCGGCCTCTTCGCCAGCCACCACACCCGGCGACGCGATCTGATCGGCGACTTTGACCTCAACAGACGGAACCCCGTCTACTCCCACCGCCGTGCCACCATTCGCAACCCAAACCGGAGTTGGGGAGTTGCGTGACGCCCTCGTGTCAAGGGCCCGCTTCCCGGCCAAAAACGCCTGGTCATTATCACCAGATGCCTCGACCGCGGCCGCAAACGCGCGTTCGTTTGGCTGATCGTTTACCCCCTGCGAATGCTCGGCAGGTTTGACTGTATCGCCGGCGAACGCCGCTCCCGCGATGCATGCGATACCCGTCATTAGTGAGGAAAAGCGCTGTCTTCTCATCTCTCTCCTCCTTTTAAGAGGTAGTGTGGTGTGCCCGAACCCCCAAAACGCTAGCGGAAATGTATCCTATTGGAACCGCCGGGAAAAAGCAAGGGAAAACAGTAGTGCGTGCAAATCTGCGACGGCTGGGGTTGCGGCCAGGCCTCGCAACTCGAAGGGAGCGTTGAACATGCCTGCTGGAATATGACGTTTCCGGCCCCGAGCCCTTCCGATCCCGCGGTCCGCTCCGTAGCATGGCGTTTTATGAGTGAAGTGCCTGGTCCATTCCAAAACGATCCAATCCCCACGGCGCGACCGACAGCGGACGGAATCCCCGTTGCCAGACCGATAACACTGCCGTCCGTGCAGACCCGACCGATTGCCAACGAACTGCTCCTGCGGACCAGCACGGTCGGGGCGACCTGGTTGGATGTGGCGGCCCTTGTCCTCTTTATGGTGTTCCTCGAGGTAGGGATGGAGACGGCCATTGCGGTAATTGTCGGGATGCCCTTGGGATTACCGGACCTGTTGGAAGACCCGGCCCACTCGGCACTCCAGCGGGCCTGCCTGTTGCCCATGCTTGCGGTTCGTGCAGCGGGTACTATCGTTATCATCGCGGCAATTCTTCGATACCGAGGGCAATCGGCGAAATCGGTCGGTCTTGGGCGGAGGCGGTTTGCCCTGAACCTCTTGATCGGGATCGGCGCCACGGGGATTGCTTACGCGCTCATTTACCTGACGATGTCCCTTGTCTGGCTGATCTGGCCGACCCTCTGGGAGCAGATGCAGGAGAACGCGGATCGTATTATCGACATGGTGCCGAGGCTGCATCCTTTGGGATTTGCAGGCGTAGCATTGATGATCGGCCTGTATGAGGAGCTTCTCTTTCGGGGATTCCTCATGACGCGACTGCGGCGCGGGACCGGAAGCTGGACGGTCGCGGTTCTGCTGAGCACCGTCGTCTTCACGGCGTTGCACGCGTTTGATCAGACCGCGTCGGCACTCATCGCGGTCACCATTCTGTCACTCGTGTTTAGTGTGGTGACGATCTGGCGGCGCTCGATCATCCCGGCCGTCGTGGCCCACACCTTGTTTGATC
Source organism: uncultured Phycisphaeraceae bacterium (assembly GCA_964548955.1). GTDB lineage: Bacteria > Planctomycetota > Phycisphaerae > UBA1845 > UBA1845. The sequence goes on along the minus strand of CAZJTP010000284.1, from coordinate 1,654 downwards.
TGTCGCAGTTTCTCCTGCTGTACCTCCAGGCGGGCGATTCATGGACATAACGGAAGGATATCGCGAAACACTGCTGCCGATCCGCGGGGCAAAGGTGGAAGACTATCCGCAGATTGTCGAAGTCTGATCGGACAGTGGTCTGAGTTTCTGTTCCGAAGGGCGCGAAAGTGACCAGGCCTTTCAACGGCAGCTCAAGCAGTTCCCCGATCTCTATTTGGTGGCTACGGATAGTGACCGCATCGTCGGTGCCGTGTTGGGGTCTCACGATTATCGAAAAGGCTGGATCAACCGATTGGCCGTCCTGCCCGAATATCAAAGACGCGGCGTAGCTGTGGCACTGGTGTCGGCCTGTCAGGCTGCGATTCGCTACCACGGAATCGAGATCATTACCGTGTTGACCGAACCGGAAAGCGTGGCTTCGCGCGCGGTTTTCGAGAAGCCGGGCTACCGTATGGGCGTCGAGGTCCGCTTCTACCGCAAGCTCAGCCATCCAGGAGCCTGACCTGTATGCTCCGCCAAGGGAATGAGCCGCCCGCTCGCAAACGTTTGGACTCGTTGGCCAAAGAGCGTACAATCGTGCAACCTGAAGATCGTGTCGCTCCCTGACCAGTATTGGCTTTGGTTGGAGTGGATTTGAATGGGCCCGGCTGAGATGGATTTGATCTGACGGACTTGGCCGTGGCATCCAACGCGAGAATACAATATTCAACATGCATAGGAGATACGTGATGAGAGCGTGGCCTGTTTTTGTAAGTATCGGCCTGATGATGCTGGTATCATGTAAACGGCAGGACGAAGGGACGGATGTCGCACCGGCCAACGAGCGTACGGCGACCACGGCCCAAAGTCATGCCGAATTTGCAGCCGCTTTCGTATCGGCGGTTAATGCGGACGATGAGGAGAAGCTCCGCGCGCTGATCCACAGCCGGTGCCTTGCACGGATCACCGAGGACAACGAGGATTTCTACAACGAGGTACTTCTTCAGGCACTCGTCAACGAGATTCCGAAAGACTATGAAATTGACGCGACGCCGATCGGCGAGAATGATTCGCTTCCGTTTGGCGAGGTATTCGACTACCCCATTCGTCCGACGCACAATCTGCAGATTCGATACGCCGTGAGCCCCGATGTTGGCGCGTCCATCGTGCAACAGCTTGCGCTCGAAAACGACCGATGGGCCATCGTCATCCCCTGCCCGTCGGCCGAGGCCCTTGTGACGATGCGCGAGTCGAAGGCCCTCGTAGAGAATCGCAAGGCACGGGCCAAGGAACTGATTCGTGAGCTGAACGACCCGTTGCTGAGCGAAGTAAAGGAACTGCTTGAGCAGGAACGTACGATCGAAGCTTACCAGCGGTACAGCGAAGCGACGGGCGAGACTCTGGCCACGGCCGCTGACGTGCTGGCGCTGATCGATATGGAGGAGGATAACTGAACCGCGCCGGGCGCGTACATCTCACATATCCATGTGAGTTATTGCATTGACTCCGTCTCCGGTCACCGCTCGCAACTTTCGATTTGTGACTGGCATTTGGCAATCATAGCCCCCAACCTTCGCAGATTTGAGCGTTGAACAGCGTTGACGAACGCATGCGACGCAAGCTCGGATTTGCGTTACAATCTGCGCGGTGATCCGGGCGATCCCTGTCCGCCGCG
>CAZJTP010000283.1:0-4115 GCA_964548955.1 uncultured Phycisphaeraceae bacterium | reverse complement strand
ATCTGACCGGCGGCGACTTTGGCGAGCTTGCGACGAAGCTCGGGCTCCATGACGATGATAAAACGCAAGGGCTGGAAGTTGCAGGCCGACGGCGCGAAGCGTAACGCCTGGCGCATTTTCTCCATCACGTCATCCGGAATGGGTTTCGATGAGTACGCTCGAACACTTCTTCGGGTTCTGATCGCTTCGTGTACGTCCATAGTGTGTCTCCGGTATTGTCAATGTCTGTCAACACCCAGCTTCTCAAGCACGTAGAAGACTAATCGAATTCAAGGGTGGACCGCAAGACGGCGTACTTCCTGATATCCAGCGACCGCGCACGAACGTGCGAATAGCTGAGGGGGTAGCCGTGCGCCGAAAAGTACGTTACGCTTGCGCCGGACTTAATCCTATAGTGTCTACGGTAAGGAATAGCTGACGTTGCCCTTTGAGTTCAATCGAGATGAAGCGTATGCCCGGCAGCTTGACGCCGACGATCCGCTTGCCGGCTATCGTGATCAATTTCACATTCCAAAACGTTTGGACGGATCCGATGCGATATATTTCCTCGGCAACTCACTGGGTCTTCAGCCAAAATGTGTGCGCGAGCTTATCGATCAGGAACTGAAAGCCTGGGCCGGGCGCGGCGTAGACGCATATTTCGAGGGTGAGAGGCCATGGTACTCATATCAGGATGCCTTTCGAAAGACCGTTGCACGGCTCGCCGGGGCCAGGCCTGATGAAGTCGTGACGATGAACGGCCTGACGGTCAATCTACACCTGATGCTCGTAAGCTTTTACCGCCCGACAAAGACACGATATAAGATTATGATGGAGGCCCCGGCCTTTCCGTCGGACACATACGCCGTAAAGACGCAGCTTCGCTATCACGGCTACGATCCGGCAGATGCACTTGTTACCATCAAGCCGCGACCCGGCGAGCACACAATCAGGACCGAGGATGTCGAGGAAGTGATCGCTCGGGAGGGCGAAACAATTGCGCTTGTCTTGCTCGGCGGCGTCAACTTCCTCACCGGCCAAGTCTTCGATATGCTCCGAATTGTCGAAGCGGCAAGACGGCACGGCTGTGTCATCGGCTATGATCTTGCCCACGCCATCGGTAACGTGCCGCTGCAGCTCCACGGCTGGCACGTAGACTTCGCCGTATGGTGCAATTACAAATATCTCAACGGTGGACCGGGCGCGTTGGGCGGGTGCTTCGTTCATGAAACGCACGGGCACGACTTAGACCTGCCGCGGTTTGCTGGCTGGTGGGGCAACGATCCGGATACGCGTTTCATGATGCACCTGCAGCCGGAGTTCGCCCCTCAATTAGGGGCGGACGGCTGGCAGATCAGCTGCCCGCCGATCCTTTCATTGACGCCGGTGGCAGCGTCGTTCGGCCTGTTCGATGAGGCGGGGCTGCCAGCGCTGCGTCGTAAATCCGAGCTGTTGACCGGTTATCTGCTGTACCTGCTCGATCAGTCCTCGCCTGAACGATTCGAGGTAATTACGCCGCGTGCACGGGACTCGCGCGGATGCCAGTTATCCCTGCTGGTGCGCGATCGACCTGAGGAGCTTCTTACTGCACTGAAAGCCGAGGGAGTCGTCTGCGACTTTCGCAAGCCGGACATAATAAGGGCGGCTCCGGTGCCGTTCTACAACACGTTCCACGAAGTCTGGACGTTTGCACATGTGCTGGCGCAACATGACCAGGCCAGTTGACGACTAACGCATGCCCGAAAGTGGATGGAGGAATGAGTCCTATATGATTTACGACATTACGCCGCCGATCACCGAGAAACTGCAAGTCTGGCCTGGGGACACGCCGCCGTCGCGCGAGGTGCTTCGCCATATCAAGGACGGCGCGCGCACAACGCTCTCCGTGCTGCATTCGACGGTTCACCTTGGCGCGCACGCCGACGCACCGAATCATTACGGATTAGGCGCCCCGGGCATTGGAGAGCGCCCGATTGAATACTACCTCGGGCGATGCCAGGTCATTGGCATCGACGTAGCACGAGCAACGTCTATTGAAGCGGACGCCGTCAACATTCCAATCCAAGCCGAGCGTGTGCTGTTTAAGACGGGAACCTATCCCGATCCCAACAGCTTCAACGAAGACTTCGCAGCCTTGTCGCCGGAACTTGTCGATATGCTGGCAACTAAAGGTGTCAAGCTCGTCGGAATCGATACGCCGAGCGTCGACCTGTTCGAGTCGAAGGATCTGCCCGTGCACAAGACTTTTCTCAAGCATGACATGGCCATCCTTGAGATACTAGCTCTTCAAGACGTACCAGACGGATTGTACGAGTTGATCGCGCTTCCGTTGAAGCTTGTGGGACTTGATGCCAGCCCGGTCCGAGCGATCCTGCGCTCACTATAGTGGCGATCCAGGCGCAGGGTCCTCCCGTATGTGGGACCGACATATGAGCCGCGAGCGCCGGTCTAGAGTAAAGTCTGTTTGCAAGAGGTCAGTCGTCTGCAATGGCTGAAGGGTCTCGGATTCCCCGGGAACCGTTCGATCGGTACCACGAGAGACGAAGACCATCCCGCCAAAACGAGAACGGCCCAGCCGCGCCTTTCGCGTTGCGGCTACTCACCACGGCCCGGACTTCTTCTTCGCCTGCCCTCCAATGAGCAGATACGCCGGACAATCGGGTAGTTCCAGAGCACGGCACGGCAGTGAGGGTTTGTCGTGCCAACCACGAGCCAGCGCAACCACGCGATGCGACATGCGCAAGCCCCCGAAGGGGGCGAAGGTATATAGCCCCGGGTGGAGCGGAGCGTAACCCGGGGTTAGGATGGTAACACAATGTTAAACCCCGGAGGGGTGGCGGAGACGAACCTCCGTCGCCCCTCCGGGGCTTGCGTGTTTCCGTTGTATTCGTTCCACGGGCTTGCGCCCGTGGCTAAGTGCCCAGGCCCCTCCGGGGCCAAGAAACTCGTTGCGCTCGGATAAAAGCTAAGGGTAAAAGGGGGAAAGAACAAAGGGTAATCTTCGTATCTCCCCTTGCCCCGTCACACTGTCGCCGACTTGCACGACTATGCAACCGTATGCCGCCGCAATAGCGATTGGGCCGCCTCGTACCCAGTAAGAAACCGGCTTTGTTGGTTTGCATCGCCTCGCACCGACCACTCACGCCCGTCATTGGATTCAGACTTGATTGTGCCGAGGTAGGAACGCTTGTGAAAGACGCTGTAGGTTAGTAGCTGCGGTGATGATGGGCCGTCGAATACAAATTGTATCGGCTCCTGCCATTCCAAACCGTCTTCCCCAAGGTGTCGACACCACCGGTACGTCTCAGGCACGACATCCAGATTCATGAAGCGTCGTCCCCAACGGTCCTCTTGTGGCCCACTGCCCGGATTGGCGACTGATTCATTCGCATCTTCTTGAAGAGCCATCCTGGCAGATGCCTCTGATTCAAAGCGTCGCGTATCGCGGTCTTCGTTTCCGATTCCGAAGAAAGCCCGAGAACCGCCTGTCGCACCGTAAAACCTGTCTACGATCTTATAATGTATGTGCATATATGTTGCCTGGTCTGATGATGCGCCAACGTTTTGAGCATAACATATTATAGATCGCCAGCGTCTTCTTACAAATCCGAATGGCAGTATCGATCATCGGCTCGCCGTTCTCTCGACAGATTCAGGCTAGCTTGTGGGCGATTTCCTCGTCCAGAATCTCACGCACCGTCAGGGCGAAGATGGCCGTACGGCTCTTGCGGAAGAAGGCGTCGATGTCTCGCAGGGCGTCGCTGGTGTAGTCGAACGCGACGAAGAAGCCTTTGGTGCGATCCTCGCGGGTTATGAACGCTTCGAAGGCGTCGATGTCGGGCCGACCGGCCTTGTCCTTCTGCTTGACCTGGATCGGGTACCAGTGGTCGAGGAACTCCGTGAAGACGGGCGTCTCGCCTTTGGGGACCGCGTCCATGATTGGCGCGGCGGCCACGGGGAAGATACGGATGTCGATGCCCATGTCGCCGACCTGCGTCTTGTTGGGAATACCGCCCAGGGCGATGACGGCCCAGTTCTCGAACTCGAACGGCGGAATCGCCCGCAGCTTCTCCTCGGTCCAGGCAGGGCAATCGCATCTAAATTCCTTTGCTGAGGACTCGGATTAGGTATTCCTC
>CAZJTP010000282.1:0-4139 GCA_964548955.1 uncultured Phycisphaeraceae bacterium | reverse complement strand
GAGCCCCAAGCTAACACCCCGGCGCGGTGGGACATATGTCAGGATGCGTGATCTGGACCTCAGCCGCCTCGGCTCGTTGGCGCTGTTGATGATCGTTATAGTGATTCCGGGCACCCTGATCGGCAAGCGCATCCTCAAGGGCGTGCCCGAGCGACACTTCCGCGTCGCCCAAACGCTCCTGCACGGCGAGCCGTTTCCCTTTGACGTCGGTGTGATCAACAATCGGCGTTTCCTGCCCGTTGCGGGCGTCAGCTTTGACGCCGAGTGTGTCCTGCGAATGAGTCACCTCCGCACCGGGCATATCGCACACTGGGATTACTTCTGGCCGATGACAAACCATGCAACGACGCCCGGCGGGCGAGGCGGACGGGGATTGTTATTTGACGCTTATGCTAATTCGATGACAGGATTGTGTCGTTTGTTACCGACAGCAATCTCCGCAGTCCGGCAGCGGTGTATTGAGCCACGGATCATACTGGCCCGCGCCGTTAAGCAGGTCGATGACCCGCAGGATATCCGGCGGACCGAGCTGACCGCTGCGGTCGACATCCTCGCTGTAGATCCCCCACAGCGAGGTGGCCACGCCGTTGATGTAGTCGATGATCTCCAAGATGTCGGACGGGGCCGCCTGGCTGTCGCCGTTCACGTTTGCCGGATGCGACGTCAAGGTGATCATGTGAGAGGTTCCGACGTCGTTTGTGTAGGTGACCGTAGTCACCGCATCGGTTGAAATCGACCGGATCAGGCCAACTGTCATCGTGCCGTTACCATTGTCGACCACGCTTCTGACCCTGTTCGACACACCCTCGACTACCGTCTCGCACAACGACCAGCACTCCAGCTTGTCGGCGCCCTCAGGAGCCTCCACCAAAAGAGTGTCGATGCCCTGTCGATCCTGCGAGTCGGCGGGCGGATGCGGCTGACACGCGTCCACCACGCCAGCGGGGGGCTCAACAAATCGAACCTCACCGAACGGGCAGGTGGGGCCTTCGCAAAGGACCGCCGCCCCGCAATCGGAGCCTTCAAAGCCGTATGTGGCGCAATCCCCGTCCCACTCCACCTCACAACAGTACGCGTCGCATGCGCAGACTATGTTGCAGCAGTCATCCTGGACGCATCCGGGCGTGCCCGTACCGGCGGCCGAGTAGCAGTCACCGGTCCCGGGGCATGCGGGATTGTCGGGTATGCCGCAGCTTATTCTGAACTTGCCCGTACCGCCCTCTACCGGCTCAAACGTACCGGAACCGGGATCTGTACCGCCGGGGAACGTGCCGACTCGGATCAGGTAGTCTTGTCCGTCTGTTGCACCGAAGGACACCTGAGATTGCAACGCCACGTCGGGATCATATCCGCAGAAATCGTCGTTGCAGGTCACCAAGCCTGCGCCTGTCGGCGGACAGGTATCGCAGCCGTTGTACACGTTGATCTTGGTGTCGACGCCCGTGAGCCCGCAGGTCTGGATGTATACGGTGTCGGTGCACGGAGCCGTCCAGCAATACCAGACGTCATGGATGGTCTGCTCATCGCCCTCCATCGTACTACAGGCGGCGTGCGGTGGGCCGTCCGTCGTGGCGGTCGTGTTGTCGAAGTCGAATTGTCCCTCGCCGGTGATCACTTCGGAATCGGCGCAGTTGTCGTTAGGCGGCGGGAACTCGCAGTATATTTCGGCCTTCTCTGCACATAGATTGTCCCATGCGGTCGTGCAGCAGGCACTGTCGATCTTACACACCGTCTCGCAGCAGAACCCGTCCTCGCAGCCCGGCGTACCGTGCTCACTGAAGCAGTCACCCGATGCGCCGATGCAGGCGATGCGCGGGCACTCGTTGTTGATATCAGCACACGACAGCCCCAAGGCCACCTCGCCGTCATAAGTCTCACACTCGCTGGGGAGCATGTCCTGGCAACCGCCCATTATGGTGCAGCAGGCGCTTGTGCCGCATGGAGGATTGAACGGGTCGGGATCGCACGTCGCATCCGCCAGCCAGCGCCCGCCGCATTGCGACTCCAGCAAACCGTCGATGCACGTACCGGCTGTGTCGGTGCAACAAGCCCCTGTTGGTGCAATCCCATAGCAGCGGAGGTTCGCTCCAAACCCCGCCCAGGGGTCTCCGCCGAAGAATAGAGTGTTCCACACGCTGCCGTTGTAGCTTGCGAAGTAATCCTCGGTCCGGCCGACGGTCGCTTGCTCAGTGATCAACCAGCCCGAGTCATCCGTCGACGTCGTCATGACCATCCACACCTGCTCCGGAAGAGTGATACCCGTAAAGGGACCCGCGAGCAGTTTGTGGTAGGCGCCATCGCCCACACCGGAGAAGACTGCGGCCGCGCCCGGGATCGGCGCTAGCGGGGTGGAACTTTGCTGATCCACCGTCCAAAGCTCGACGGCAACGTCATAAGCGCCGGTGAAGCCGAAGCCGTAGACACTAAGGTCGAAGCTGGACAGCTCGCACGGGGCGCCGGCCGCCATCGCCTGGTCGTCCGCCAGAATAGTGCCATCAATGTGCGCGTAATACCCCGCAGGGTCGCCATCGTTGCGGTAAAGGTGGAACTGCGGCCGACACGGTGCTGAAGCACACGTGGTTGAGGCGTGGAAGAACCCCTGCATGCCGGCGCACACAGCCTTTGTCGTGTCTACGCAGGTACCGTAATCATCCTCCGTACAACACGCACCGGTGAGGCAAGGGCTCGGGTTGCAAGTCGAGAACGCACCAGACCATGCGCCGCCACCGCCCGTGCAGGACGCCTCCGTGACCTCGGTGCAGGTTTCACCGTTACAGCAGGCACCCGGCGGGTCGAAGGCCAGCTCGCAGTTGATGTTGGCCCAAAAGCCGGCATACGGATCGCCGCCCAGAAAAAGCTGCACACACCCATAATGAATATCGTACTCCGAGAACAAATCGCGGGTATAGCCGAGCTCGGCTTCTTCGGCGACGGCCCAGCCCGAATCGCTTGTCGAGAAGGTAGCCGCCAGCCAGACGATTTCAGGAACGGCCACCGGCTCAACAAAAGTCATCTCCAGCAACTGCGCGTAGCCATTGTTGGGAACATCAGTGATGTCCGCCTCGGTTCCCAGGATCACGGCGGATCCCGTCTCGCAAGGATCACCGTCCCACAGCGCCACGTGTACGTCGAACGTTAGACCGGTTTCACCGAAGCCGGCGACTGCAAGGTTGAAGTAGACCACGTCGCACGCGCCAGGAGCGAGCTCGATATCCTCCGCCATCATCTCACCCGCACCGGGTTCCCAGATCTGAAGTGGATTGTCCGGGGTTGAGATGATCTCGTTACTATACACGGTGGTTCCCGGAAGATCGGCGGCGACTTGACCCTGACCGCTGAACCGTTGAACGGTCGAGTTCTCAGGCGAAAGGTGCCTCGTTGCAGCCGCTGCGCGTGTGGGCAACGTTACGCTTGGCTCCGATCCGCCGGTCTGCAAGATCGCGTTCTGCAGGCTCGTCCGGGCCGGCTGTGGGTCAGCCGCCAGGGATACTCTTGCTGCAGCGACGCAGACACAGGCGATCAGGATACAACTCAAGCTTGGTTTACCGTGCATAGCATTTACCTCATTCCTTCTTTGTGTTACCAGCGCTGGGTAAGCAGGCCCGACCTTGTGCGCAGCTCATGCTTGCGCTGACTCGACCGGTTTTCGCTTCCGGTATTCCCCCACCAAAGAGTGAACCTGCGGCAGCACGAGGCCATTCCCGCAAGGTCTCACGATGCCGACAAGGAAGGCTTGCCCCCCTCTCTCATCTACCGTACAAGCACTCGGAAGTGAAGCACAAGCACCGACGCCTCGATTCTGATTCACTACCGGTTGCCTTTAAGTCTTCCTATCTTACCCAGCGGGCTTGGGCGGCTCCACCTGGTATTGGTGCACATGTACCCCACCACAGGTCTGAGTCTAATCCTTGTTGCATGGCCTCGACACACACAGCCCTAAACGGGCCCTTCAGGGCAGATGTTACATTCGATGATAGGCCCACACCCTACGGTGAGTAAAGCAGTGACTCCGGCGATAGGCGGTCCGAGTTCCCTCGATTGGATTGTAGCTTGAATCCCGGTCCCTTACCCCCCCCCCAGAGCCGCAATCACGGTTGGACGGACCGAACTCCCCCGGGGAGGTGACACGGCCGGCTGCG
>CAZJTP010000281.1:0-4167 GCA_964548955.1 uncultured Phycisphaeraceae bacterium | reverse complement strand
AAGATGTAGTCAGACCGGTAGCTGTCTATAAAAGCACCTTGCCGCGGATCGTGGTACTCGTTGGTGCAGCGGAGATCGGTTAGGCAGATCGGATATTCCGGTGGACAATCCTCGTTTACTAAGCACGAAATCTTAGGAATCGGGCGTTCCCAACCCCGCGGTCTGACGACGCCGGGGCCTACATTCGAGTACCCGGAGCTGTCCAGCTGAACCTGCCAACTCTTTAGTAGTGCCTCATCTACAAGCGACCATTCCGAGGCGAAGATCTCACATACAATCGTGTCCCCGGGATTGACCAAGACGTTGTTCGTCGGCGTGATAGGCGTACCGTTAACCTCGACGGCCTCGATGGAGAACTTGGCCGCCTCCGCAACGCCGGCTGCTCCGAGCAGGCCGACACTTAAAGAAATCAAAAACACGCGCCCAGTAACGTTCTTCATTGCTCGTCCCCTTCTCCTTACAGCGATTCACCAATGCGGCAGACGCACCCTCACCGCATCACCATGTTACCTAGTTTAGTCGATTGACCTGTAACACTCAAGGGGTTGGGCGGATACACTTACCAGTATTCTGTCCGCCCTCCCCACCGGGGTAACCGGAAGCCAAAATATTATCAGACCGAGCACGGTAGGCGTCATTCCGCCCGGCCAACGCATGTCTGGAAACGATATCAAGCCGAGAGAATTACCCCAAAAGCCCCCAAAATCCAAGACAACCGTCAAAACCCGCCCGACCTGATACCGATAACCTTCCCCGATACTCTACCCGCCAGCGCGGGAGGGGTCGGGCGGACGGCGCCCGCGAAACCACAACACGGTCATTATAGGGAATCCTCGGCACGATGTCCACATGGCTGCAAGACTCAAACGGGTTTTCCCCCAAAGCCCATGTAAGCCGGTAGCGGGTCAGATTGCGAGTACCGCACAGCGGCAGCTTCTATCCGGCAGGACTGTGGCTGTCGGCCGGTTCGAGAGCGGCCTTGTCCCGGGAGGTCGAGTCTGCCACGTCGTCCCGGTCGGCCTCGTAGCCCGCCTCACGATCGGCGGCGATCCGTGCCTGTAGCGCCTCCCACTGCTCCAGGGTCATCAGGACCTCCCGAGCCTGGGATCCCTTGTATTCCCCGACGATCCCGGCCTCAGTCATCTGGTCAACCAGCCGGGACGCTCGAGAATACCCGATCGTCAGGCGTCGCTGGATCAGGCTTACGCTCCCGCGTTTGGACTGGAGTATGATGTGTACGGCCTCGTCGAAGAGGGGATCGCGCAGGAGGCTGGGACGCCCGGACTCCGTCGTTCGCAGGCGGACGAGCTCGGGATGGAACTCCGGCCTGGCTCGAGAGGAGAGATCGTTCAAAACCGCGCGGATCTCCGCTTCGTCAAGGAATGTGCCCTGGGCCCGCATGAGCTTATGTGAACCGGGCGGCAAGAAGAGCATGTCGCCCTGCCCGAGCAGGACCTCCCCGCCGTTCTGGTCGAGTACGATCCGCGAATCCATCCGCGACGCGACTCGAAAGCAGATCCGCGAAGGCAAATTCGATTTGATCAACCCGGTGACGACCTTCACTTCCGGTCTCTGGGTAGCAACTACGATGTGAAGACCGACCGCCCGCGATTTCTGAGCAAGGCGTGAAAGATGATGCTCCACCTCCTTGGCCGCCGTCATCATCAGATCCGCCAGCTCGTCAATGATGATCACGATATTGGGCAGATGGACCGGGATGAGGGCCCTTTCCTGCTCGGTAGCCGGGGTAAGCCGAGCGTAGAGCCTATCCGCCCCGAGGCTGTTGTAGCCCGCGATGTTCTTGACCCGGGCCTCGGCAAGCAACTCATACCGCTCGTCCATCTTGCCCACCGCCCACCCCAGAATCTTCTCTGCACGCCCCAGGTCGGTAACGATCGGGCACATCAGGTGCGGCATGTCCTTGAACTGGCTCATCTCCACCATCTTCGGGTCGATGAGAATCATCTTGACGTGATCCGGCCTCTTAGTCATCAACAGACTCAGAATGATCGCGCTTAAACTGACGCTTTTGCCCGATCCGGTCGTGCCCGCCAGTAGCAGGTGAGGCATCTCGGTCAGGTCCGTGACGAGAGGTGCTCCGCCGGCGTCTTTGCCCAGAAACAGGGGCAGGGCCATTTTGCTGGCCTTGTTCCCGGCGAGCGTCATCAGCTCGTGAAGGCGAACCTTCTCCTTCTCGACGTTGGGGACCTCGATCCCGATGGTATTCTTCCCGGAGATCGGCGCTACGACTCGAATCGCGTGGGCCTTAAGTGCCCGGGCGATGTCGTTGGATAGGGTTGCAATCTGAGAAACCTTGATTCCGGTGCCGAGCTTCAACTCGAACATCGTGATGACCGGTCCGGTGTCGATCTCCACCACCTGAGCGTCCAGTCGAAACTCCTCGAGGGTCTTCTCCAATATCCTGGCCTGCTTGCGCACGACGGCTTCCTGCTGCGTGCTGAATCCGTATTCCGGCTGATGCAGCAGATCGAGCGACGGCAACGTCCAATTCTCGATCCGACGCGGGTAAGGTTCGGCCGCGTTCACCTGTTGCGGTGTAGGGAAGTTGACGATCGGGCCCGGTGGTCGCTTCGCCCCTGTTGTGCGTTTGGACTTCGAGAGTGATTCCCACTGATGCTCATCGGTGGCATCGACTTCGATGCCGGACTCCACCTCCACTATCGCAGCCTCTTGCACCACGCCCTCCTTGGTGACGCCGTCGTCTCCCTCGTCGATCTCCCGTTTGAAAGGCAAGCGAGGGATTGTGTTGGCATTGTCGTCAGCGACGCTCCGAGAGCGGCCTGAACGGATCTTCGGATCGGGGCGTCTCACTCCGAGAAGGGCTCTGCGTTCGTCAGCGGTCACACCTCCGCTCGCAAGAACCGCCTTGGGGAGTGCATCGCCGGCGACGGTGTCACGGGCCAGCGTCACGTCTCCGCCCGAAGCCCGCCCAACACGCCTCAGCATGGCCGGTAACTTGAGCACCCACCCCTCTGTCGTGAACAGCAACCCCACAAACAGGCTGCAAACAAGCACGATCAACGTCCCAAACCGGTCCAGATTCTGTCGCAGCACTTCGCCGAGTGCGTATCCGATCACACCACCGTCTCCGACCGGCAGTGCTGCGTTGCTCGTCTGAAAGATCAGATGTGACGCCGCCGAGGTGCACGCCCCCACCAGCGTTAAACCGAATGCTCGTTGCCACAGGTTGTCGACCTGGCCGCGGATGAGCCGCGCGAAAGCCGCCAGCGTCGCAAACAGAAGCAGAGGATATACACCATCGCCAATGAAGTACCGTAATTGATAAGCACACCAAGCCCCGACGGCTCCGCATGCATTGATGGCTGGCGAATGATGTGGGTACTGGTTCGGGCTGGGCCAGTCGCCGGGATCGAAGGTCACCAGCGCCGCCCAAAGAAACGCGCACATCGCCAATGCCCCGATCGGCACAAGCGTTGACCGGTACGTACTTTGATCAGGATCGTTCGCCATGAGGTTGATAGCCGCGTTTCTTTACGCCTGCTTATCGGGCTTATCGACCCCAGTGCGGCGGCGGCTGGAGCGAAAGTGCCGCCCGGCTGGTGGGCGCGAGCGCTCGGTCTTCAGGGGGATGCACGTCAGGATATGGGCGGATTCCTGAACCGAGCCCGGAGCGCAAGCGACGGTTTCCTCTTCCATCCACAGGCAAAATCCCGCGCTGGTCCTTGACATTTCGCCACTCGCGGAGCGAGTCCGTGCGGGCGACCGCCCGCGCGAAATGTCAAGGAGGACTCGGATCAACGGTTCCAAAAGGGCCCGTGACAGAAACGGCGGGATTAAACGCCGCTTCAGCGGCGTTTCCCGCAGGGTTTCAGGCCAGCCGTTTTACGGCTGGTCCGCGAGCTCCCATGTCTCGCCTTCCTCACCGAGCCCGCTTCAGCGGGCTTACCGGCGCCATGGGAAAGCGCGTTGAAACGCGCTGCATAGATGAAAAAGAAGATTCCACGAACTGACCGGCCCTCGAAGAGCCGGCCTGAGAGCCCGCCTCCGGCGGGAAACCCCCGTGAACGGGGTTCGCAAACTGGCGTTGCTTCGTCGACAGCCGGACTTCCCGCCTAAACTGTCACGAACCCGTTGCCACACTGGATGAAGCGCCAATCACGGACACGGCTCGGGGGATGCGAACGG
>CAZJTP010000280.1:0-4195 GCA_964548955.1 uncultured Phycisphaeraceae bacterium | reverse complement strand
ACTCCGAATGCCTCGGCAATCTTCTGAAGCGTCTTGTGAGATGGACTGTGCTTGCCGTTCTCAATCCGGCTTATGTGGCTCTGTGGCAAACCGGCCTTCTCTGCCAGCTGCTCCTGCGTCCAAGCAGCCTTCTTGCGATGCTTACGGATCTGTTGACTTACAAATTCGACCCAACGCTGGAGTTTACCAGACTTCTCCCGCCCATCCTCCGCAAGATCCAATTGACAGACCGTTGTTGTGCAGGCTCCCAGCAACACTTCCATTGCGCGGCAAGCAGCATCCCGCTCCTCCTCAGTCGCAGCAGCTCTATAGTCCTTTAGGAACTCGAACAGGTCAGCGCTGTCCTCATCGTTCAATCGCTGCACCCTATCCATTACTGTCCCCAACGCCATGATGATCAACCTCTGCTCCAAACTCAGAAGCTGATAACTGCGACCCGCCAGTGTTTCGTCGGTCATCCCAAGGTCCCTTCCGTTCTCTCTGCGCTCTTCATCACAGGTTCGATTTATATTCACCGTTCAAGTATTTCCGCTGTCTGGTCTTCATGAGACGTTTTGTCGCTCGCGGCGTCGAGCCCTCTGCCTCTTTCTTTACGGCACCGAGGATCACGATGCTTCTGTCCTCCTTGTCGACTACGAAAAAGACGCGAGCATTGATCTTCCCCAGCGGCCCGCCCTTCTCTCTCAGCTCCCAACAGCCGCTAGTCACATCGACGGTAGCAGGATGCGTCGGGTCTTTCTCCCTAGCCAACGCCCTGAACTGATCAACAAGGTGCTCATACTGGTGCTCCTCAAGGAACTTCAGCGCCTCGTCTCGTGCGACAGACAGATACACAACGTTCCATTCATAACCCGGGGGCGACCCACCACCGACCTTAGCTCCAACCAACATCCGTTTCTTCACTTCGCGCTCCTTCTGAAGCATCGGTTGCCGCACCCCGATGTTTTGCATAAACAGCCGCTATTTTGTATATTATACAACAGAATTGCCGTGTAGTCCAGAAAAACATGAGAATTGTCGCGTTCGATGTCGGGACATTCGGATGTTGTGGAATCGAGCATCTGCGTTAGCCAGTCTCCGTCCCACACTCCGGACACACGCCCGACACGTTGCCCGTCAAGTTGTAACCGCACTTGATGCACAGCCCCTTCCTCCGCCTGTGCCACCGCCGCATTGGGCCGCGGCAGAAAACCACCAGCGGATACGCTCCGAGTAGAATGACGGGCAGCAAGAGCCCAACACGGATTCGATCCGCCTTTATATGCACTCCTGCGTTGGGTGCCGAGTCTGGGAACGTGAAGCCGCTCTCGTCACGGCCCATTGCCACAAGCCGCAACTTCGGTAGCACAACCCAATGTGTCCGTCGAGTTTGTTGTGGCGTATCGACCACCGTGAAACGCCAGAAATTGACCAAGCCGTGAACGGACACTACCGCGAACGAGCGTTCGCCGACGACAAACAAGGGCCTGTCAGGAATAGTCACGTCAACCTGCGCGAAGAAACCGATAACACCGGAAACCAGCGTGAGAGCCGCCCCCAGCGTCAGCAACACGATGATTATCTTGCGGATCATGGTTGCGTCACCTTAGTTCCGCACTCGGGGCAGGTGCCGGACACGTTACCTGTCAGGTTATACGCACATTTGACGCATAGTCCGCGTTTACGCCGACGATGCCGCCGCACCGGGCCACGGATGAAGGCGAGGGTGGGGTAGGCAGCCATAAGGATGAACATCATCCAGAGCGGGATGCGGAGAATGCAGAACCTCTCTGTGTGAATGATGAACGGAAGCCAATTCAGCGGGACTCCGCTGAAGAGTGGGTCTTTGGGTTCAATGAACGAGTCCCCCATATCGACAACTACACTGTAGCCGATGTTCAGTGCTCCGTGCGCAAGCCCGACTGTGAACGGAGTTGACGAGTACCCGAATACGAACTTTGTACTAAGAATGAAAGCCACCACCGTCCCCACCGCCCCCAGCGTCAGCAACACGATGATGACTTTGCGGATCATGGATCTTGACTCTCACCTGCCACCGCCAGGATAGCGTTGACGCACGGCTGGCACAACGACCGGGCATCCTCAAGCTCGTCCGGATCGGCGTACGTCTGCTCCCACAGCTTGACCAGCTCCTGTCGCGTCAGCCTCGAATGAGACGTGGTGTCGATCAGCCCGTCAACCGCCTCGCGCGACAGGCTGCAAGCCCCGCAGATCCGGTGTGCCCGCTCCATCGCCGTTTCGCCAGCCGGCGTATTATCCCAACCCGGACTGCAAAGAACGCGACACCGGCCACGAACACGACCACAGCGGCTATCACACGAACGGTTCTCACAGTCACCCATCCTCCGCGTCGACGGCACCGGGTGGGCCAGGGGTAGCGCTCGATCGGTCCATCAACCTTGGGCGTTCGCTGCTACGGCCGGCCAACAAACTTGTTTCTGGCTGGAGCGTACGATCAGCTCACTGGCATGATGGGATTCGTCAAACCGCGATCCGCTCTGCCAGGTGGCAGTACCGTTTGTGGCGAGGCTCGGTGGTTCACAGGTCCCGCCCGCTCGGACCAAAGAAGCCCCCGATCGATGTCTCTCCGCCCCGAACGGGATCGGCAGCGGGCGCCTGAACAGACGGAAAGAGCTTGGTATCCAGCTTGGTGGAACGGCGTGCACTGAAGGGACCGCCAATGTCGTTGGATGGCACTGAAACGGAGCCCGATTAGAATGATCGGGGGCGCGTAAACCACGACGTATCCTGTACTTGCGACCGTTCACGGCATCGAATGACACCATGTGGCTCGAAGCCGACGATATGTGGAGGAGTGGCCGAGCGGCTGAAGGCGACGGTCTTGAAAACCGTTAGGCGCGAAAGCGTCTCGGGGGTTCGAATCCCTCCTCCTCCGATGAATCGAAGCGCCGTACTGCGCGCCGAGTTGGAGATAGTCGACCCGGCTGCGAGGTTGAAGGCAAGGGGTTCTGGTCAGCGGCGTCGGGGAGGGATTTCACTGTAATGTTCCTCGTGCGCATCTACAGAAGCGACCGGTTGCCGCCGGGGAGGCAGGCTCTAGCCGGGGAAATCGGACATCTACGCGACCAAGCGAGCTGGCACACGCACGAGTCGCAGCAGTGTCAGCTCGTCTGGTGCAACGGGGCGGGGCAATCGCCGGTTGTGGCTATCGACCGCGACGGGTCATGGTTCCTGGTTTCTGGAACACCTTCAGAGGAAGGGGTCGGGCTGCTTGACCATCAAGCCGCTCTTTCCGCTCACCTGAACGTTGTCCGAGAAGGACGCCTACCCGAATACTCGGACTTTGAAGGCCTCTTCGCCTTGGCGGCTTATTGCGCGAGCCAGCGCGAATTGACCGTGGTGACCGACCGCTCCGGAATGGTTCCGGTATATGTTTCCGAAGACGCCGGCGGATTGTGGGTCTCGTCGTCACCTCTTGCTATCGCCTGCGTGCGACCCGTGAAACTGAACCGCCGGGCCCTGGCTTGCCTCGTGCAAGCCAGCTACTGCCTGCGGGATTTGAGCCTCTTCGAAGAGGTCAAGCGGATCGAGCCGGGCATCGAACTTCGCTACGACGGAAAGCAACTGAGCCAAACCAGATGGTGGAGGCCGCACACCAAACCCATCAAGTTTGGCACGGTGCCGGAGTTCGCCGAGCGCATTGCGGATGAACTGGCTGCTAGCTTGGCTACTAGATGGTCCGGGGCGGGCAAAGTACTTACCTCGCTGACAGACGGGCTTGATTCTCGCTGTGTGTGCGCTCTGATCTCCAAGGCTGGGGTTCCGACGACCTACTTCACTGGGGCTGATGATACTCCCGAGCGGGAGATCGCCGGGGCCAAGTGTGTGGCTACCAAGCTCGGGCTCGACTGGTTCTGTCATAGGGAGGTACTGACGCCGGATGAGTACCGATCGGTCATCAGTCAAAGTGCCTTGCTGTCGGACGGTGAGAGTCAGCCGTTTCGGGCTACTTCGCTCTGGTCTTACGCACTCGGGGGTGATGGCACAGCCATTCTGTGGGGATTGGGAGGGGAGATTTGGCGGGATTACTGGTCAAAGCATGAGCGCGCGCGGTTGCTGCTCAAAGGCAGTGACGAGATTGAACGGCTGGTCAACTATCGTGTTCACGGCTGCGGTCTAGCTGAAAGCTCTTTCGCGCCGGACTTTCGAGTCGACATGCGGCGCTGCGTAGTAG
>CAZJTP010000279.1:0-4217 GCA_964548955.1 uncultured Phycisphaeraceae bacterium | reverse complement strand
CCGAAGGGAGCGACTACCTGATCCGCGTGGGAGGTTACGGGAGTAGTACCGGCTCCGGTGTCATTAACATCAGTTACGACCCCAGTGGCGAGAACAGCTACCACATTGTCACCGGAAACTG
This sequence comes from uncultured Phycisphaeraceae bacterium, assembly GCA_964548955.1. Lineage (GTDB taxonomy): Bacteria > Planctomycetota > Phycisphaerae > UBA1845 > UBA1845. The sequence continues at coordinate 4,096 of CAZJTP010000279.1, read as the reverse complement.
AGTCGAACCGACAGCCGTCCTCGACGGCTTCACCATCACCCGCGGGAATGCGAACGGGGATTCGAAATCTGGCGGCGCCGGGATGTACAACTCGTCCAGCAGCCCAACGGTGACCAACTGCACGTTCAATGGCAACAGTGCGGACAGCGGCGGCGGGATGAACAACGCTGGCGGTAGCCCGGCGGTGACCAACTGCACGTTCAGCGGAAACTCAGCCGATGTGCACGGCGGCGGGATGGCCAATTGGAACAGCAGCCCAACGCTCACCAACTGCACGTTCAGCGGAAACTCGGCCGGCAGTGGCGGCGGCGGGATGTTCAACTTGGATGACAGCAGCCCGACGTTGACGAATTGCTCGTTCAGGGACAACACCGCTCTATTCGGCGGCGGGATGTACAACGCTAGAGCTGTCGGTAGCCCGGCAATCGTCAACTGCAGTTTGACCGGAAACTCGGCCAGCTACGGCGCCGGGATGGGCAACTTGAACTGCAGCCCGACGATGATCAACTCCACGCTCACCGGGAACGTCGCCGTGGTCAGCGGCGGCGGGATGTGGAACTTCGGCTCCAGCAGCCCGACGGTAACGAACTGCATTTTTTGGGGCAACGCCGGGGGTGAGATTGCCGACGAAGGGACTGGGCTCACAATCGTCACCTACAGCGACGTTCAGGGCGGCTACTCCGGCACGGGCAACATCGACGCCGACCCGGTGTTCGTTGGTCCCGGGGCCGGCGACCTGCGCCTGGGATGTTCATCTCCCTGCGCGGATGCGGCCAACAACGGCGCGGTCCCGGTTGGCATTACGACCGACCTGGGCGGCGAGCCTCGCTTCGTGGACGATGCCGGCGTCGCGGACACCGGGGCCGGGACACCACCGATCGTCGATATGGGGGCCTATGAGCGGCAGCTCGACTCGCACACCGGCGGGATTACGATCTACGTTCCAACGGATTACGGCACCATCCAGGGAGCCATCGGCGAGGCATGTACTGGAGATGAGATTGTCGTCGCGCCAGGAACGTACAACGAGGCGATCGACTTTGTGGGCAGGGCCATTACGGTACGGGCCGAAGATCCGGAGGCGATCAGCTCGTACATCAACGCGACAGGCTTAAACGCAAGCGCCGTAAAATGCGTGAGTGGTGAGGGTCCGGACACGGTTCTGAGCGGGTTCTTCATCAGGGGGGGTACGGGAACTGATCCCGGCGACGGATACACGCGCGGCGGAGGCATTTACATCTCCGAAAGCGACCCGACGGTGACAAAGTGCTATTTCGTGATGAACTCGGCCACGTACGGGGGGGGGCATGTACATTGCCGGTAGCAGTGCGACGATAAGCGACAGCGGCATCGGGACGAACACGGCGAAGTACGGCGGCGGCGTGTACAATACAGGCGGCACCCCAACGTTGAGCAACTGTCTGATCGTGAATAATTCAACCTACGACGGTGACGCTGGCGATCCTGGTAGCGACGGCGGTGCTGCCGGACACGGCGGGGGGATGTACAACCATCAATCCGCACCCATCATCAGTGACTGTTTGTTCGACAGAAACCGGACGGGCAACGGCGGCGACGGCGGGTCGTCTGGCGGCAACGGCGGTGACGGTGGCGACGGTGGTGGGATGTACAACGGCGATTACTCCGTAATCACCCTCACGAACTGCCGTTTCACAGATAATGTCGCCGGCAATGGCGGGGACGGCGGTGAAGGGTACGACACCGAGGGCGGCGCTGGCGGCAGAGGCGGTGCCGGCGGAGGAATGTTCAATTCGAATGGGACAACGCCGACGGTTACTAACGGCATCTTCGACAGCAATTCCGCCGGCTCCGGCGGCATCGGCGGTTCGGGAGACCCGCCGGGCAGTGGCGGTGGGGACGGAAGCGGCGGCGGGATCTACAACCGCTATAGCAGCCTGGCGCTAACGAACTGCACGTTCACCGGAAACTCAGGCCTCTATGGCAGTGGGATCCGCTACGAGGGTAATACCACGACGACAGTGACCAATTGTATTCTTTGGGGTGACGCGGGAAGTGAGATCACCGAAACAGACTCTGGAAGCACCATCGTTACGTACAGTGACGTCCAGGGAGGCTGGTCCGGGACGGGCAATATCGACGCCGATCCGATGTTCCTACTTGCTTCCGGTCTTGAGCTGCATTTGCGTTGCTTTTCCCCGTGCGCGGATGCGGGGGACAACAGCGCGGTTCCGGTTGGCATAACGACTGACCAGGCGGGTAAACCACGCTTTGTAGACGATGCCGGTGTGCCCGACACGGGGGTAGGGACGCCGCCGATCGTCGACATGGGGGCGTACGAGCAACAGTCCGACTCACACCCCGGCGGCATGACGATTTACGTTCCGACAGATTACGGCACTATTCAGGGGGCCATCGACGCTACGTGCGAGGGCGACGAGATCGTCGTCTCCCCGGGGACGTACAACGAGGCGATCAAGTTCCAGGCCAAGGCGATCACGCTGCGCAGCGAGGATCCGGACGATCCGTCAGTCGTAGCGGCGACGATCATCGACGGGACGGGTTTGGGATCGAGCGTCGTGACCTGTGAGAACGGCGAGGGCCCGGATACCGTCCTGAGCGGCTTCACCGTCACAGGCGGCTCAGGGTCCAACATCGCGGGCGGCGGGATGTACAATCGGTACGCCAGCCCGACTGTGACCAACTGCACGTTCAGCGGCAACACGGCTTACGATGGTGGTGGGATGTGCAACATCGGCGGTAATCCGACAGTGACTAATTGCACATTCAGTGGGAACTCAGCCAATGACGGCGGCGGGATGTACAACTACGAGGCCGACGTCACGGTCACCAATTGCACGTTCAGCGGGAACTCGGCTGATTGGGGCGGCGGCGGGATGGCCAACCTCATTAGCAGCCCGACGCTGACCAATTGCAAGTTCTCGGGGAACACCGCCACCTACTACGGCAGCGGGATGTACAACAACTTTGAGGCCGATGTCACGGTGACCAACAGCACGTTTATGGGGAACACCGCCGCCCAATACGGCGGCGGGATGTGCAACGACAGGAGCAGCCCGACGGTCACCAACTGCACGTTCAGCTCGAACACCGCCACCTACTACGGCGGCGGAGTGTGCAATATCAGCGGCAGCCCGACGGTGACCAACTGCACGTTTACCGGAAACACCGCCTACGGCGGGGGCGGGATGGCCAACAGAACCGACAGCAGTCCAACGGTGACCAACTGCACGTTCAGCGGGAACTCGGCTGATGTCGGCGGCGGGATGGACAACTACGTGAGCAGCCCGACGGTGACCGACTGCACGTTCGCCGGGAACTCGCCCGCCCATTACGGCGGCGGGATGTGCAACTCTGACAGCAGCCCCACGCTGACCAACTGCACGTTCAGCGGGAACACGGCCTCTCACTACGGTGGCGGGATATACAACTACGGCAGCAGCCCGACGGTGACCAACTGCATTCTCTGGGGCAACTCCGCGGCGACCGCCGGTGACGAGTTCTACAACGATGGCAGCACTCCGATCGTCACCTACAGCGACGTCCAAGGCGGCTACTCGGGCACGGGTAACATCGACGCCGACCCGCTCTTTATCGATGTCGACGGACCGGACGACGTCTCGGGCACGGAAGACGACAACCCACGTCTGTCTGTGGGTTCCCCTTGCATCGACACGGGCGACGACGCGGCTGTAACGGAATCCACCGACCTTGACGGGAATATCCGCATCGTGGACGGCGACGGCGATGCTGCACCAACCGTCGATATGGGAGCCTACGAGTTCGGCAGCGTCCCCGATGACTGTAACGAGAACGACATCCCCGACATGTGCGACCTTGACTGCGATGCGCTGGGCGGAGCATGCAACGTCCCCGACTGCGGGCTGAGCAGCGACAGCGACGGTACCGGCATCCCCGACGAGTGCGAGTGCCCGGAACTCGCTCCGCCCGCGACGCCGGCCGGAGAGGCCGGGATCGACAAGAACCGCTATATCTCGTTCGTGTCGGCCAATCCGGGAGAGCTGACCGCGCTGCGCGTGACATTGACCAGCCTGCCAAGCGAGTTCTCGATCTATGAAGGAACGCACGTGTGGGT
>CAZJTP010000278.1:0-4224 GCA_964548955.1 uncultured Phycisphaeraceae bacterium | reverse complement strand
AAGGCCGTCGAGGCCAGGATTGCACAAGGGAACGGAAAGCCAGCCGGGGCCCTCCACACAAGACCACTCTTGCTACGGAAGTGGTGGATTCCGACGAGCCTCGCGGCCTCACTGCTCATCGTTGGCATGATCGGCTACGTCCAGTTCGGGCTTCCGACGCTCAGTCGAAGTCGAGCACTTTTCGATCACGTCGATGGCGCAGCACCGCAGGGCGCAACGCGCCTGGCGCTGGGCGACCCCTCAAGTGGTGGTACTCCGACTGATCAAAGGCAGTTGAACTCACTCGAAGATGCGGTCTTGGCAGGCCCTCCACCCTCTGATCCACGACGTCAACCGGCTCGCATGATAAAACTCGACAAGCTTCCGGCAGGGGAAATAGAGCGGTTGATCACCAAGCTCCGCGCGACGGACCAGCAACCGCGTCGTCGTAAGCGCGCGCCTGCAACCGAGGCCACCAATGGGCACGACAAGTCCCTCATCCTACGATATCCGGCTTCGGGCGAGCAAATTCAAGTTACATGGTCAGACTCCGGTGCCGGGAGTGCTGGCGGTGGCGGTGGTCAGAGCGTGTTTTCTGGGGGCTCGGCGGGCACGAGCCCGCCCGGAGGGCAAGTGATGCGCGTGTTGGGTGAGCAGTATGTAGATGCGAGGCGTAGTGCTCGCGTTGGCGGTGTGGCCAAGCTGGATATCGAAGGCTACGACAACGCGAGCTACGGCTACATGGTGCCGCCTAATCCGGAGGAGATGGACGAGGAATGGAGCCTGGGATTGTCCACCGAGGCCTACGATCACGTGGTCGAGAATCCGTTCTTGTTGGTCACACAGAATCCGCTTTCGACGTTCTCGATCGACGTCGACACGGCCTCATACGCGAACGTGCGACGACTCTTGAACCAGGGCACGCTTCCGCCACCGGGTGCGGTGCGGATCGAGGAGATGGTCAACTACTTCGACTATGACTATCCACTGCCGACCGGTGGCGATCCGTTCTCTGTCAATGTCGAGGTGGCTAATTGTCCATGGAACGGCGAGCACCTTCTCGCGCGGATCGGGATCAAGGGTCAGGAGTTCGATCCGGACGAGCGCCCGCCGGCCAACCTGGTCTTCCTGATCGACGTTTCCGGATCCATGCGGCCGCCCAACAAGCTCCCGCTGCTCAAGAGGGCAATGGAGCTGCTGGTCCAGGAGCTTGCGTACGACGACTCAGTGGCCATCGTCGTGTACGCCGGTGCTTCGGGCCTGGTTCTTCCATCGACGTCGTGCCAGGACTCCGGCACCATCCTCTCCGCCCTGGATCAACTGCGCAGCGGCGGATCGACCAACGGCGGAGCGGGCATCCAGCTCGCGTACGACACGGCCATCGACAACTTCATCGAGGGCGGCATCAACCGTGTGATCCTGGCTACCGACGGCGACTTCAACGTCGGAACGACCAGCCAGGGATCGCTTGTCCGACTCATCGAGGAGAAGGCCAAGAGCGGCGTCTTTTTGAGCGTGCTGGGATTCGGGATGGGCAACTACAAGGACTCAACGCTGGAGAAGCTGGCTGATAAGGGCAACGGCAACTACGCCTATATCGACACGCTCATGGAGGCCCGCAAGGTTCTCGTCGAGCAGATGGGCGGGACGCTGGTCACGATCGCCAAGGACGTCAAGATTCAGATCGAGTTCAACCCGGCGGAGGTGACCGCATATCGGCTGATCGGGTATGAGAATCGGCTATTGGCGGCGCAGGACTTCAACGACGACACGAAGGACGCCGGTGAGATCGGTGCGGGGCATACGGTAACAGCCTTCTACGAAGTCGTGCCGGCCGGTGTGGACATCGAGCTGCCGAGTGTGGACCCGCTGAAGTATCAGGCGCCCGTGTCACCGTCGGCGACCGCTGACAGCGGTGAGCTGATGACCGTCAAGCTGCGGTACAAGGAGCCGGATGGCGACACCAGCAAGCTCATCGAGATGCCTGTGACAGACACCGGTCTGGCACTGGCCGATGCCTCGGATGACTTCGTGTTTGCCGCGTCGGTGGTCTCGTTCGGTATGTTGCTTCGTGGGGCTGGTACCCCCTCTACCCCCCCCTTGGCAAGGGGGGGAGAGGAACACGCCCTGCTGCCTAACGAGGGAAGGTACGGCGACAACGGGCCAGAGACTCTGGGCGGGTTCACGTTTGAGGCCGTTGTCGAGATGGCGCAGGGATCAATGGGCGATGATCCACACGGTTACCGGGCGGAGTTCATCTCGTTGGTCGAGCTGGCGATCGAGCTGCAAACGACGCCATGATGGTCATGCGACATCGGGTGTAGTCATACTCTGTCGTACATATGAATAGTGCGTATTTTTCTGTAGCGGCCGGCGTCCCCGCCGGCCGCCATTCGTAATTGCTCACCCAGGGGAAACGGCCTGCGAGGACACAGGCCGCTACAATCCTCCGAGAACAATATTATGACACAATGCCGCAAGACGTGACCGGGTCCGTGACAGTTCCGGCGGGATCTGGTTGCTCGATCAGAGCCGCGACCGTGAGGGAGCGGACCAATCGCACCCGCGTGAGCATATCTTGCAAACCACCTGCATTTCTGGTATACTGGTGCCGTTCGGGTTTTAATGTCTCTCTTTTTGGAGGATGCGAAAATGCTACGCGCAATCGTTCTTGTTCCAGTGGTCGTTCTGGCACTTGGCCCGGTAGCGGCAGGGCAGACGCCGTTTGTGGCAAACCACCTGGTTTCTGATGCAGCCTGGATTGCCTCAGAGGGAGACCCTATCCCTAACTTCATTGATATTGTCGGCTCTGAGCAGACGCTGGACATCCCGGCAGGCACTGCCCTTATAACGTGGGCGTCTACGATGTGGCCGGATCAGATGTCACGGATACGACCGCGGATCGGCACCAGTTATCCGGCCGACGGGACTGTCGTCCGTGGCGCTCAGTCTTCGGGATCCTGGCTTACAACAACTGAGGGAGGGACGGTCACCATTGCATTGCAGGTGAAGAACGAGACCGGAGGTACCACAGGCCAGGTATCCGGGTCGGACTCGCTTTCTTGGTCCCTTCTAGTTATACCTGAGGCCGCGGCCGGGAATGTCCCAGCGATAGGGACCGTCGGGTTCATCGTCATGGTAATTCTGGTCCTGAGCGCCGGTGCCGTATTACTGTTACGGCGCAGGCAGCCCGTCGTTTGATGTAGTCCGTTTGCCGCGCCCTGACAAGTTGGCTCTCGGAAGGCACTCCGGGTACCAACCGCAACGGTGTCGGCAACGTGTTCGTGCATAATGACAGATTGGACGGTACTGACGGCCCAGCGGATACGTAGCCGAGTCTGATACATGATCACTCGGTTGAGGGGACAGGCCGGTCGTGGCGGGGCTGGGGCCGTGTAGCTCGGGTGTCCAGAAAGGTAAGAGGTATTCTCATGCATTCCAGAAGAATATTGCTGGTCGCGTTCGCTTTGGGCACGTGTGGTCTGATCAATGTAGTGTCCGCATACGATTCCGACGGCGACGGCGTAGATGACCATCTCGATGTATGTTGCGCTACACCAGAGGGCAGGTCGGTCGATGAGGAGGGGCGGCCGATAGGAGACCTGGACGGTGACTGTGACGTCGATCTGGTCGACTTCGGCATACTCCAAGGCAATTTAACCGGCGAGCTGTATCCGTACACTTTCTGCGACACCAGCAATGACTGCGCCATCGACGAGTACTGTGCCAGACTCCACACTGACTGTCAGCGCGAAGGCACCTGTAGTCCTCGCCCGTCTTCGTGCCCGGATGTCTGGGAACCGGTTTGCGCCTGTGACAGAGTGACATACGACAGCGCTTGCCACGCCGCGCTTGCCGGCCAGAGCATCAACTACGAAGGCGAATGCCAAGGAGTCTGCCAGAGCAACATCCACTGCGACACAGGCGACTACTGCGCCAAGGACGACGGCGACTGCGATGGAATCGGAGAGTGCGAACAACTCCCGGGCGGATGCATACCCGGCGGAGGGTCATCCGTCTGTGGCTGCGATGGCGTCACCTATACCGATAGCTGCTTCGCGGCTTGGTTGGGTGAGGTAAGCATCGCGCACGTAGGACCGTGCGAGCCATGACCTGATTCGAGATTACACGGATTTCAGTCAAATACTGACGAATCGATTTTCCGGCTCTATCGGGTTTTGCAGTGCCGCGCGGGCTTCGATGGCCGATGCCGCCTTGTGCATCTTCGCGATCTGTGGGTTTTCG
>CAZJTP010000277.1:0-4243 GCA_964548955.1 uncultured Phycisphaeraceae bacterium | reverse complement strand
AAACGCCACAACAAACGCGTCGAGACCGAACGGCTGGAACGCCTGTTCCGTGAAGTTGTTGACCGCGGACAGACGGGACGGCAACGGAGGCAGCGTGATGGCCGGTCTTGACGTACTCCTTTCGGTTATGGCCGTTGTTGTCGCGGTTCCGGTTGTCGTCGTCCTTATCGAGTGCATTTCGGCGCTTGCGCCCCAGCAGCAAGGGCATGCAGAACCACGCCCCGACAACTCATCGGTCGCAGTCCTGATCCCCGCACATAACGAGGCGGCGATCATCGAGACCACACTTCAGTCGATTGCTGCCCAGCTTCGACAAAGCGATCAGATTGTCGTCGTAGCGGACAACTGTACCGACAACACCGGTCCACTGGCAGCGAAGGCCGGGGCGACCGTAATAGAACGCGTGGACCCGGATCAGCACGGCAAGGGATACGCGCTGGACTACGGACTTCGCTTCCTGGGAAGCGATCCCCCCGACGTCGTCATCATCATCGACGCCGATTGTCACGTTCATCCGGGCACGATTGACGGCTTGGCCGGCCATGCAATCGCCACGGGGTGCCCGGTCCAATCGCTCTACCTGCTCGAGCCAACGAAGACGAGTTCTCCCCGCCAGACCGTCTCGCTATTGGCATTCCGGTTCAAGAACCAGGTCCGACCACTCGGGTTGAGCCGGCTGCACATGCCTTGTCTTCTCATGGGCACGGGGATGGCTTTCCCCTGGCGGGTTATTTCAACGGTGACACTGGGCACCGCGAACATCGTCGAGGACATGCAGTTGGGGCTCGACCTGGCAGTCGCGGGTCATCCACCAAAGCTATATCCGGATGCCAAGGTCACCGGGCAGCTCCCTGCGCTCGCCGCGATCGAGTTCAAGCAGCGTACACGCTGGGAGCACGGGCACTTGCGAACGATCATCGGACAGGTTCCTCGCCTGATGAAGCAGGCATTTCGGCAACGACGGCTGGATTTGCTGGGCCTCGCAATGGAACTGGCCGTACCGCCGCTGTCGCTGCAAGTCATGCTCATGGCGGCGGCAACCATCGTTACGCTCGCCTTTGGCGCCGCGTCCGGCCGCTGGAGTGGCGCCGTGATCCTGGGGTGTGCGTGGGTACTCCTGCTTGCTGCAGTAGCGGCAGGCTGGGCGAAGTTCGCCCGCGACACAATCCCCTTGACAACAGTCTTGGTCGCCCCGCTCTACGTGCTGTGGAAGCTCCCGCTCTATCTGCGGCTTCTATTCAGACCAGAGAGGATCTAGATGACACGCTTTGGAGAATGTATCCATGCTCTCGGCGGTGATTCGCGAGGCGCTCAATGCTGCGCGGAACAATTAGAAGCGATAGCACGGGCGGCCCGAGGATGGGCATGAGTGCGATATCCGATCGTTGGCCAGGTCGACAGTCTCGAGCGCCCCTTCTGCGGACCGGTGCAATTGTGAAGCGGTTGAGGATTCTTGCAGTTTCCTCAGGGGGGGGGCATTGGGTACAGCTCCTGCGGTTGCAGCCGGCATTCGATGGTCATCGGGTAACATATGTTACTGTGCATCCGGCTTATCGCGAGGATGTGCCGGGCGAGCGTTTCCGTGCCATTAATGACGGTACACGATGGAGCAAGGCAAAGTTGGCCCTCATGGCGATTCGCTTGTTGTGGATCGTTCTGGTGGAGCGCCCCAACGTGGTGATCTCTACCGGCGCTGCGCCGGGCTTCTTTGCTCTCCGTTTGGGTAAGTTGATGGGGGCCCGCACCATTTGGGTCGACAGCATTGCGAATGTGGAGCAGCTATCCATGAGTGGTCAACTAGTGCGACCTCATGCGGACCTGTGGTTGACTCAGTGGCCGCACTTGGCCGGGCCGGCTGGCCCGCATTACCTAGGAGGCATATTGTGATTTTCGTGACAGTTGGCGCCCAGATGCCCTTCGACCGGCTGATCCGCGCTGTTGACACATGGGCGGAGTCGCACCCAGAGGTCGAGCTGTTCGCGCAGGTTGGAGTCCGTGGCTGGCAGCCGGCGCACATGCCCTGGCTCGAGATGCTGACACCCAGCGATTTTCGCGCGCGAGTCCAAGCGGCGGACCTTCTGGTATCGCATGTCGGTATGGGTTCCATCCTGACTGCATTGCAGTACGGCAAGCCACTATTGGCCTTGCCGCGGCTCGGACATCTAAAGGAGACGAGAAACGATCACCAGGTGGCCACAGCGAAGCAACTCGCGTCTTCGCTCCGCTTGGTCGTCGCGTGGGACACCGCTGAGTTGACAGAGCACCTCGACCGGCTCGGCGAATTGAGAGGTTGGGATACTCCGCTCTGTGCCTACGCTTCGCCCAGTCTCGTTACCACTGTCCGCCAGTTTATTCAAGGTTGTGAGGTGGCGCCGCTGGTCGGTCGTGAAGCGCTGTCCATTGGGGAAGCGAGAACGCATAGCAGATAAGCGAGATGGGTATGCGAAAAGAAGCCGCTTGGATCGTGTGCTTGGGCGGAGAGGACTGGTGGTATCACAGCCACGCCCACTTCGACATTCAGGTGATGAAAAGGCTGTCACACCGTATTCGCGTCCTGTACGTATGTTCTATTGCGATGCGCATGCCCAGCCTGCGTCGCGATGCTCTGTTTTGGACCCGCATTCGCCGCAAGATCAACAGCGTCCGGCGGCGCCTGCAGCAGGTTGATAAGAGGCTCTGGGTATATAGCCCATTGCCGATACCTCTGTATGGCTATTCCTGGGGGCGCGCTCTGAACCGCGCCGTCCTCCAAGCACAATTGTACACAACGTTCGGGCAGCTCCGCGTTCATCGGCCTCTCATCTGGGTGAATACGCCGACAGCTTGGCCAGTGGTACGTAACCGCGCCTGCAGTGGGCTGGTCTACCAGCGTACGGACGATTACGCGGCATACGACTTCGACAACTTCAATGCCGCATACGTGCGTTCTCTTGATGATGAACTCGTTCGCCGTTCTGATCTGGTCCTACACGTCAGTGATCAGCTACACCGCCAGGCCTGCAAGCTGACGGCAAACGCTCTGTTGGTCCCGCAGGGCGTCGATGAGCGCTTCTTCGACCGCGACGCAGCAGCTTTACCTCCTTCCGACCTTGTGGCGTTGCGGCGCCCTGTCGTCGGCTACGTCGGGAGCATGGACGCGCATAAGTTTGACAGCAAGCTGGTATCCGATGTTGCAAAGGGCATGCCGGATGTTTCATTCGTACTCGTGGGCGTTGAGGATCCGAACGCGGCACTGTTACGGCAGCTGCCAAACGTCCATTTCCTCGGTCCCAAGCTGCATTCGCAAATCCCGGCCTACGTACACCACTTCGACATGTGTATGCTGCCGACGGCCCGTACCACTTGGGGCCTCCAGTGCCGGCCGATCAAGCTGGTGGAATACCTGGCGGCGGGACGGCCAGTGGTTTCCACCGTAACGCCGGCGGCACACCAGTTTTCGGCGTTTATCACAATGTCGGACGACCCTGATGCTTGGCAAGCCAGCATTCGTGCTCATTGTACAGGCATCGTCCCAGAGGGAGCATCTTCCGTCGTCAGTTGCCATGCCTGGGATCGGGTCGTAGAGCTTATCACAGATGAGCTTGCGGAGCGGCGGCTGCTGAACACAAATGGCAAACGGTAGTGCCACAAGTCCGCGCGCTGAGACGCGCAGGACACAATGACACAACCGCTACGCACGATCTATCTCGGCCCCGGTGGCGGACGCAGGATCTGATCGACCGTATCCCACCCGCCCGGTGACAGGCTTCGCCTAGGCGCTGCTACCCGGCGGGATCCGATGATGCGACACACTAGGTTGGAAAGACTGTTCCTGGGGTGCTATAGGCTCGTGGGTCAAAAATCCCCCGCCTATACAAATAATCTCGCTGTCTCGGGACTTTAGCGAACGGGCACTCTGTAGCGACCTATCAACACATGCGAGTCTCTGCAAGTATATGCGTCCTTCCCGTGACACAAGCATGCGCTCCCATTCTTAGGAACCTTCCTAGTTGCATCGGTAGGCCCATTATGCATCACCGGCGGTAATCTCCTGACCGAACGCGAGGACACCGGGCAAACAAGGATGATTCCAAAGATGGTCCGAAAAACCAGAAGTGAGTCTACGGAAAAGCGTCGCCGTGGCGACGGACCGCGTTCTTCGAGCCCTGTGGCCCCGTCGCGGTTCCGCGCGCGCTCGTGGCGATGGCTATTAGCCCAACCTTCGCACGTTTTGGAAAAATCGCATGAAATTGCTTGAAGAATC
>CAZJTP010000276.1:0-4269 GCA_964548955.1 uncultured Phycisphaeraceae bacterium | reverse complement strand
GACGCTGGCGACGATGGTACTGGATGAACCGAGCGGCTATGGGCGTATCGTCCGGGATGCGGAGGGTCGGTTGGAGGCGATCGTCGAAGATTGCGACTGTACGGATGAGCAGCGTGGGATTTGCGAGGTCAATCCCAGCTATTACTGCTTCGACGCAGACCGGCTTTTTGAGGCGCTTATGCGAGTGGAGCCCGCCGCAGAGAAGGGTGAGTATTATCTCACCGATGTCGTGCGGATTCTGCATGAGGGCGGGCATGGCGTGTCGGTGGGTGTCACGGTCCCGCCCGAGGACGCGATGGGGATCAACTCGCGGCTGGATCTCGCGACGGTTGGCCGGGTGATGCAGGACCGTATCCAGCTCGGTTTAATGAGCGAGGGCGTGACGATCGTGGACCCGGACAACATCTGGATCGAGGCGGACGTCTCGATCGGTCGTGACACGATCATCTTTCCCTTTACAATGATCGGGGCGGGTGCGTCCATCGGGCGTGGCTGCCGAATCGGCCCGTTTACCCGGGTGGGCGCGGGCGAAATCGTGGAAGACGGGTCTGCCGTCGGATCGGCGGCAAGCTGTGGAGCGGTTGGTTCATGAGTGCACGGCGTCAGGAGCCCGGAGGATGGGATTCGAACGGTCTTGTGGTCTTCGGCGGGAACGCAAGTTCGGAATTGACCGACAAGATATGCAATTATCTTGAGGTTTCACGAGGGGAAGCGATGATCAGCCGGTTCCCCGACGGGGAAACGCTCGTCAAGGTGGAGCACGACGTTCGGGGGAAGGACTGCTTCGTTGTCCAGTCGACCTGCCCGCCGGTTAACGACACACTGATGGAGCTGCTGATCTTCATCGACTGTCTGCGCCGGGCGAGCGCGAAGCGCATCACAGCCGTGCTTCCCTACTATGGGTACGCCCGTCAAGACCGCAAGTCTGAAGGTCGAACACCGATCACGGCAAAGCTTGTTGCGAATATGTTGGCGACGGCCGGGGCGGACCGCGTGCTGACGATGAACCTGCACGCTGATCAAATCCAGGGCTTTTTCGACATCCCGGTCGATCACCTGACGGCGGTGCCGGTTCTGGCCCGCCATTTCCAGGATCGGAAAGTGGAGGACCGCGTGCTCGTGTCGCCGGATGTCGGGAACATCAAGTTCGGCGGCGACTTCGCTTCGCGGTTCGGTAGTGAGCTGGCGGTGATTCACAAGCGACGGTTGACGAGTGACGAGACCGTGGCGGTCAACATCATCGGTTCCGTGAGCGGCAGGAATGTCATGATGTTCGATGACATGATCACGACAGCCAGCACGGTCTGCGAGGCGGCCAAGCTCGTCCGAAAGCACGGCGCGGAAGGGGTGTACGTAGCAGCCACTCACGGCGTGTTTGCAAGCCTCGCCGTGGAGCGTCTGGCGGCCGCGGAACTCAACGAGATCGTGGTGACGGACACCATCCCAATCGGGAGCAAGATCCGAGAGCGGTTGAGCAATCTGACCGTGCTTTCGGTGTCCGATCTGATCGGTGAAGCGATTCGACGCATACACGAGCACCGGTCCGTCAGCGCGTTGTTTATCCAGGCACCAGAGGGAGATAGGTTAGGCGATGGAAGTAGTGACACTTAAGGGGCAGCCCCGCACGGCGATCGGGACGCGGGCGGCGCGCGCACTCCGGGCAACGGGACAGGTACCGGTGGTTATCTACGGGCACGGACAACCGACGGAGACCTTGTCGCTGGCCCTCCTCGACGTGAAAGCGGCGCTGGCGCACGGCGCGCATACATTGCAGGTCGAGCTGGAAGGCAAGAGCCGGCAGTATCTGATCAAGGACGTCCAGTATGACTACCTTGACGACACGCCGATTCACCTTGACCTGACGCGCGTTGCTATGGATGAGCGAGTGAAGGTGCGGGTGGGCATCGAACCGCGCGGCGTACCACGTGGGGTGTCGGAAGGTGGTGTGTTGGATCAGCCGATGGCGAACATCGAGGTGGAATGCGTTGTCACGGCGATCCCTGAGACACTCCGCCCCTTTGTCACCGAACTTGACTTAGGCGATTCGCTGCTGGTGAAGGACCTCGAACTTCCTCCGGGTGTGGTGGCTTTGGCTGACCCGGAGGAACGCGTTGTGACGGTCCGCGCGCTTGTGGCGGAACGGGAGCCCGAAGAGGCTGTGGAAGGTGAGGAGGAGGGGGCTGCTCAGCCCCAGCGCATCGGACGTGTACGTGAGGAAGAGGGCGAGGAAGGAGCATAGGAAAGCGATTGAGTCCGTGACGCCGTGAAGTTGATCGTCGGTCTAGGCAACCCCGGCCCGGATTATGCCGGCACGCGACACAATGTGGGCTATGACGTAATGGACGTGCTGGCGTCACGGTGGGTGATCAGCCTGGCGACTGAAAAGTTTCACGGATGGTTCGGGACGGGCAAGATTCACGGCGAACGCGTTGCTTTGCTCAAGCCAACGACGTTCATGAATCGCAGCGGGCGGGCAGTGCTCGCGGCGGGGCGATTCTACAAGCTTGACTTGGCTGAGCTGCTGGTGATCAGCGATGACCTGGCGCTTCCGCTTGAGCGATTGCGAATGCGGCCGGCCGGGTCGGCGGGCGGTCACAAGGGATTGCAGGACATCGTGGATCGGCTCGGGACGGACGCCTGGTGCCGCCTGCGGATCGGGATCGGCGAACCGGTCGGTACGCCTACCGACTATGTGCTTGGACGGTTTGATCCGGAGGCACAGGCCATGATGCAACAGGCGCGGCACCATGCCGCCGACGCCGTGGAATGTTGGGTGCAGCATGGTCCTGATTTGACAATGACGCGTTTTAACGGAGACCCGCCGCCGCCTTCGTGAACGAAATGAGCGGGGGGGTCGAGGGCCGAAGGGTCCGACTTACGTAGGAGATCACCGACCTTGAACCAGTACGAAGCCATGTTTCTGTTCGACCCGACATTCGGGAACTCGTTCGAGAAGTGCGAAGTGGAAGTCCGCCGGCTCATAGAGCGGGCGCAGGGGGAGATCATCGTCTGCCGGAAGTGGGATGAAAGGCGCTTGGCGTATCGCATAAAGGGTCGCAAGCGGGGTGTGTACGTGCTGGTATACTTCAAGGCTCCGGCGGACCGGATCGTCGGTCTCGAACACGATGCGAAGTTGTCTGAGAGCATCCTTCGCGTTCTCGTGCTCCGTGCCGACTATGTGACGCCAGAGACCATGGAGCAGCAATTCTCCTCGCAGGTTGAAGAGCCGATTAAGACCGACAATGAAGCCGGGATCGTTCCGATGCCGGAGGATGGCATCAAGAAAGCACTGGAGGGCGGCGTCGAGGGGGCACCGGAGAGCGACACCGAAGATACACCGCAGGGTGACATTAAAGAAGCACCCGATGATCGCTTCGATGACATACCGGACAACAACAAGTTGACGGCACCCGAATCGGAGCCGGTCGCGACGGAGACGGTGATGGCTGATCCGGAGGCGGACGAAGAGACGCAGACCAAACAGTGAGAGGCGATGACGGGAAATGCGGGGCCGTTCCCGCGCTTTTGAGGATTGAATCATGGCGAGCTACAACCGAATCGTGCTGTTGGGGAACCTGACCCGCGATCCTCAGTTAAGCTACACGCCTGCGAACACGGCCGTGTGCAAGTTCGGGATCGCCACGAACCGCAAGTGGCGCGATCGTGACGGGGAAACGCGGGAGGAGGTGTGCTTCGTGGACTGTACGGTGTTTGCGAAGGGCGCGGAAGTGTTCAACCAGTACATGTCAAAAGGCCGGCCGGTGCTGGTGGAAGGGCGCCTGCAGTTCCAACAATGGACGACGCCCGAGGGCGACAAGCGAAGCAAGCACGAGGTGATCGTCGAGAACTTCACCTTCGTAGGTGGGCGAGGTGGTGAAGGGGGCGGGCGTGGTGTGGGCGCTGTCGCGGGCGGTGCACCGGCTTCGGCCGGCGCAACCGGTCCCGGCTACGACGAGCCGTTGCCCCCCACGGATAACAACATCCCGTTCTAACGCCGGTTCGCCACGCTGCCGGGAAGATGTGACTTGACGGGTTGACGAAAAAAGCTTGGCTGCCGGCTCTCGAATCTCACAGATACAATCACAAGCTTGTGAGCGGGACGAAGCTTACGGCGTGCCGATGCTTATGAGGACTTCTGGGGATGTGAAGAAGACGTGGGATTGTCTGCGAGGCCTCTTGTTCCGCAGCCGGGGAAAACCATTGTGGCGTGGTAAGATCAATCGAGTATGATGGGGCCACCGGATTCGGTGAAGGTTGCGGGGGAAAGCG
>CAZJTP010000275.1:0-4392 GCA_964548955.1 uncultured Phycisphaeraceae bacterium | reverse complement strand
CGGATGCGACGATCACGGTGGGCGCGTCGCCACGGGCTACGGACAAGTAATGCCCTGACCTGCCCCCGCTTATAATGTACCAGCCGCTATGAGAGTCGGTGACGTTTCGTCCCGACACAAGGCCGCAGACTCGGCCGGGGTTCGATACCCCAGGCTGCTGTGCGGCCGATGGTGATTGTATGCCAATCGATAGTCCTCCGTAACAACCTTGGACTCCTTCAGGTTCGTGAACAGCTCACCGTTCAATAGCTCGTCGAGAAACCGGCTGTTGAGTGATTCGTTGATACCGTTCTCCCACGGCGCACTCGGCTCGATGTAGAGGGTTTCGACGCCCGCTTCCTTGAGCCGACTCCGTAACGCCTTCGCGATGAACACCGGCCCGTCGTTGCTGCAAAGGTGCCTCGGCACGCCACGGATCTCGAACAGATACCGCAGCGTCCCGATCACATCCGTACTGGTAATGCTTCGTTCCACCTCGATGGCCAGACACTCTCGCGTGTATTCGTCCTCGATGGTCAACATCTTCAGCGTTCACCCATCCACTGTCTGGTCGCTGACAAAGTCGTAGCACCAGACATGATCGATGCCCTCAGCACGACGGCGAACGCAGCCGTTCTTGTGCTCCGTACCTGCGGTTTCGAGCCGTATCCAGCTGACTCGAGGGCAGCGAGTTGCATCAAACACGGGATTCCGTTGCGTTCTAACAAGCCAGCCACACTTTACCATTGCTACTCAAGCGTTACGCTCCGGCGATCGGCTTTGTAAAGGTTCGAGGTACGCTGCTGAGCCGCCACGGCGGGTCGGTGGCGTCGTTACCAGAGGGGTTGTAAGCCGGTTTTGGTGCCGCAGAAAAAAATCCATGCGTCAGGCTCATCGCCCTTGACAAGAGTTCGCCATGCCAAATAATATTCGGCTAGGTGAACTTAGTGTGTGTTCAGTCGCAGGAGCGGCCAGCATGGGTACGACCATGAAGCTCAGCGCGAGCCTCGAGGATTACTTGGAGGCCATCTTCCACTTGGTTACGGAGAAACAGGCCGCCAGGGCCCGCGATATCGCCAAGCGCCTCGAAGTGGGTCGTCCCTCGGTCACCGGAGCCTTGCACGCCCTGGCAGAGAAGGAGCTCGTCAACTACTCGCCTTACGAGGTAATTACGCTCACCCGAAAGGGGGAGGCGGCCGCTCGAGGAGTGGTCAGGCGGCACGAGGTCCTGCGTGATTTTCTGGTCAACGTGTTGTCTGTTGACGAACGTGCAGCGGACGAGGCAGCTTGCCATATGGAACATACTATCACGCCTTCTATCCTCGAACGGCTCATTCAGTTCGTCGAGTTTGTAGAGGTATGTCCGCGTGGGGGAGCCAAGTGGATCAAGGGATTCAGGTACCACTGCGAGCGTAGCAACCCCAAAGATTGTGAGCGCTGTATTACCTTGTGTTTGCAGGATGTAAGCAAAAAAAAATCCAACGCAGGGAGGAAGGCTGCGATGACCATCGCGCTAGGAGAACTGAAGCCGGGGCAGAAAGCCAAAGTCGAGCGAATCAAGGGACGCAGCGAGATCAACAAGCGTCTCGTCGACATGGGGCTTACTCCTGGCTCGGTCGTCGAGATGGGTCGAGTGGCTCCCCTCGGCGATCCTATTGAGATCAAGGTCCGGGGCTACCATCTTTCGCTCAGAAAGGAAGAAGCGGAGAAGGTTACGGTTGAGTTGCTTTGAATCAGGAGACGGGGACGTCGCACGATTACGCTTGAGACAGGAGAGACGGGATGGTACCACTTTCGGTAATCGATAGCGGCGGCAAGGTCCGCCTTCACGCGGTATGCGCCGGACGACAACTTACTGCCCGCCTCGCATCCATGGGACTGGTTCCGGGCGTCATGGTGGAAGTCATCAGCAAAAGCGCTAAAGGCCCGTTTGTCGTGTCCGTCAAGGAAACCCGTTTGGTCTTAGGGCGTGGTATGGTCAGTAAGATCCTGGTCTCGCCATAAGAGCAGGATGCGGCCTGTTTTTCTACGGCGTCAAACTTGACTTGACGGCGTTAAGGAAGCGTGCGTCAGGTCCGTTGCGGCGACCCAGGAGCACGCCTCCAGGTAGCGAAACAGCGTCTCTCCAGCCAGTTTTGCCGGCGTAGTTTGTTTGTGATAAGGGTACGGAAAGCCAAACATTATGCGTGTTGCCGAATACCAGAACCAGGGAGAAGCAACTACGCGGTTACAACACATCAAAGTAGCTTTGGCCGGCAACCCGAATTCAGGAAAGACTACCATCTTCAACAACCTGACCGGTGCGCGACAGCACGTGGGGAATTACCCCGGCGTTACTGTCGAGAAAAAGACCGGCACGTGCGAGCATCACGGCATTAAGATGAGCATCGTCGATCTTCCCGGGACCTACAGCCTGACCGCGCATTCCATGGAAGAGGTGGTGGCGAGGGACTCTATCATCAACGATCGGCCGGATGTCGTTGTGGCCGTCCTCGATGCCTCGAACCTCGAACGAAACCTCTATCTCGCAACCCAGTTGATGGAGATGAACGTACGCCTCGTGCTGGCCCTCAACATGAGCGACGTTGCAGAGGCACGCGGAATCAAGTTCGACCTCAGACTTCTGTCTCAACTACTCGGAGCGCCCGTGGTTCCCACGGTAGGCCACAAGAACAAGGGAACTCGTGAGCTTCTCGACGCCGTTGACGCGATGGCCATGGAAGGGCAACCCCAAACGGTGGCGGTCAGCTACGGGCAGGAGCTTGAAGACGAAATCGGAAGAATCTCCGACCTGATCACGACCAGCGGTACGCTGTTGGGACGATACCAGCCGCGCTGGCTGGCCATCAAGCTACTGGAGAATGACAGGGACCTCCGGGAGACGATCAGCTCGGAGGAAATCCTCTCCGCCGTCGAGCAGAGTGGCCAGCGTTTGAAGAAGCTCTTCGGTCATGCGCCGGAGGTAATCATCGCCGATCAGCGGTACGGGTTCATCAGCGGTGCTTGTACGGAAGCAGTTCGTTCCACTGTAGAAGCACGTCACACCACGTCCGACCAGATTGACGCGGTGCTCACGAACCGCGTTCTGGGCCTTCCTATGTTTTTCGGATTGATGTACCTGGTTTTCCACCTCACGTTCACACTCGGCGATCCTCCCATGGGCTGGCTCGAGAGCCTCTTTGGCTGGTTCGGTGATGCGATCAACTCCTGGTGGTCGCCGGCCTCGGAAAGCGCCCTCAAGTCGCTTCTGGTAGATGGCATCATCGGTGGCGTCGGAGGAGTCGTCGTCTTCCTACCGAACATCGTGCTTCTGTTTCTGGCGATCACCATTTTGGAAGACTCGGGTTACATGGCCAGAGCCGCGTTCATCATGGACCGGTTCATGCACAAGATCGGCCTGCATGGCAAGAGCTTCATCCCGATGCTGATCGGTTTCGGATGTTCCATCCCGGCGATCATGGCTACGCGCACGATCGAGAATCGCAAGGACCGACTGACGACGATGCTGGTCGTGCCACTCATGAGCTGCGGCGCCCGACTTCCGATCTACGCGCTGATCATCCCAGCCTTCTTCCCGCAGTCGTGGCACGGACCGATGCTGTGGACAATGTACGTCATCGGTATCATCCTCGCAGTGGGCAGCGCGAAGCTCTTGAAGTTGACCCTCCTCAAAGGTCCGGCACCGCCTTTTGTCATGGAGCTACCGCCCTATCGCTTGCCCACGCTCAAGGGCATGTTGATTCATACTTGGGGGCGAGCCTGGCTGTATCTCAAGAAGGCCGGAACCGTCATTCTGGGCATATCGATCGTTCTGTGGGCTATGACCAGTTATCCGAAGAAAACAGACTTCAACCGTGACTATTCAGCCGAAATCGTGGCGGCCGAGTCTGCATACGGTTCGAATCCAGAGACTCTGGCAGTGAAGACGGCCGAGATCCAACAAGCGATGCAGGCCGAGGAGTTGGTTTACACGGTGGCGGGACGCATTGGCGCCATCATGGAACCGGTTCTCAAGCCGATGGGCTTTGACTGGAAGATCGGGACGGCCCTGATCGGAGCCTTTGCCGCGAAGGAGGTGTTCGTTGCGCAGATGGGCATTGTCTATTCTGTCGGTGAAGCTGATGAAGAATCTGATCCGCTGCGTGAACGTCTCCGTGCGAACTACACCCCGCTACAGGCCTTCTGCATCATGCTGTTTTGTCTGATTAGCACCCCGTGCATGGCAACTATTGCGGTGACCAAGCGGGAGAGTAACTCGTGGAAATGGGCTTTATTCCAGTTGGGCGGACTGACGGTGCTGGCCTACGTGGTGACGACGATTGTCTATCAAGTGGGAAGTGTCTTCACAACCGGAGCCAGCTAGGAAGGAATGACGATGGTCGAGAACGTTGTGGTTGGAATCATCGTGGGAGT
>CAZJTP010000274.1:0-4444 GCA_964548955.1 uncultured Phycisphaeraceae bacterium | reverse complement strand
GGACAACTCCCACCGTTACCCGACACCAACATTGCAAACGGCTGAAGAGTTACCATATTTCAACTGACCGAATTAAGACGGACCGAGATGTCTCCTTGGAGGATGGCTGTTTCCGCCTGAAGGTCACGGACGTTGTACGGCGCGGCGATTTTGTTGATATAATCTGCCGAGCTCTAAATCCCTGGAAGCTCGTCAAGGACAAGGGAGTCAACTTCCCGGGCTGTCACACAACCGACTCCGCATTGACTAAGAAAGACTATAAGGACCTCGACTGGCTGTTTACGCAGCGGCGGCGAGCGTCGACCAAGAACGACATAGACTACGTATCGCTGTCATTCGTGAAGTCGGCGGAAGATATACGTGTTCTACGCGCCTATCTTGATGCCAGATGTGAAGCCAGATCCACGCGAATCATTGCCAAAATCGAAACCGTGGAGGCAGTTGCCGACCGTAATAATTACGAAGTCTTCGCGGATATAGTGGACGCCTCAGACGGGATCATGGTGGCAAGGGGTGATCTTGGCGCCGAGATGCCATTTGAAGAAGTACCGGAGATACAACGAATACTGATCGAAAAGACCCGTCAGAGCAAGAAGCCGGTCATCGTCGCCACACAAATGCTGGACAATATGATTCACCGGGAGTTTGCGACGCGCGCGGAAGTAACGGATGTAGCGAATGCAGTCCTCGAGGGGGCTGATGTCACTATGCTCTCGGGTGAGACGTCCAAAGGCTGTAATCCCGTCGGCGCCGTGTGTACGATGAAGACAATTGCGCGAAGGGCTATCGACCGTGTTTCATCGGTCGCTGCGGACACTGCGCCCGCGGCTGACGACCCGGTGGAGGCGATAGCCCATCCCGTCGTCGAATTCGCTGCCCAACTGGGAGCCAAGGCGATCGTGTCATTCACACATTCAGGGGAAACGCCGATTCGCATCAGCCATTACTGCCCGAGGCAACCGGTTGTTGCGGTTACATGGGAGCAAGACACCATGGTCAGACTGAGGCTGTATCGTGGAATCTGCCCCGTATTTATCAACTACACGCCGAAGAATTCAGACGAACACCGCGAGGTCTGTTGCCGCGTATTGGAACGGATAGGGGGCTTCACAAACCCCGGGGACCTGGCTGTGGTCACGCTAAGCATGGATCCAAAGGCCCCAACTGAAAGAGAGACGAACGCGCTATATCTGTTCCGGCATCCATAGGATCCGGATAGGCTCCGCTTTGCCGACCATTTGCCAGATCGTCCTTGGGTGGTCGGCATCCCGGGGCGGAGTTGAGTTCCATCACCAGTTGCCCTTTCCGGTCGTTGTCTGTGGTGACGATCGTGATGAGGAACCGGTTCCGTTCGGTAATGAGCGGCATCCACGGCCACAGCCGCAGGCGCCGACTCATCAGATCACGGACGCGGGTTCATGATGGCCTTAAGCGACTTGCCATCGTCAACGTAGATGTAGCCAATCCGCTTCTTCGGTTCGGCTTCGGAGGCTTGGCAGTTATCCTCGGGGACATCCAAGGGCATGCAGGTTGCTAGCCGGACCACGTGTGTGCCGATCCGGGCAATCGCATGCCCGACCTCCAGCGTGATCAAGTCCTTCACATCAACAAGCCCTTGTAGGTCCTTTCTGAGGTGCTGGGCGTCCTTGGTATCGACGTTGAAGACGACCGTCGAACCGGCACTTGATAACGCGTCTGCCTTTTCCCTGTTGAACTGGCTCATGTACTGGTGTGCCAACGTGAGCGAGACGTTGAACTTCCTGGTCTCGGCGATGAGGTCTTCCATGGCGTCCGTTATGAAGCGGTGGGCCTCATCGCAGTAGATGTGGAATGGAAGAAGCGCGCCGGCCGACACACTCTCCCGACCCAAGGCCGTGAGGTGCAGGAGCGAGAGCTTGAAGCATCCCAGGATCTCGCGCACCTCCGGGCCGACCTTCGACAGGTCCACCAGAAGGATCTTACCCGACTCCATGATATCCCGAAGGTCAAACGCGGACTCATCTTGCGACAACATGAGCGAAACGGTACCGGAAGTCAGCAGTTTGCTAAGTTTGTGCTGCGCGGGCGACAGATCGGATGAACTGTACCTGTCGAAGTCATGACGCCAAAATAGCCTCGCCACTTGGTTGTCTAGGACGCTGCAAACCTCGGCGCGAAGCTGCTTGCTTTCCTCGGACTTTGAGCGAAGTATGTTCGATACATCGAGCAGATTGCTCCCCGGCAGGTGCAGCAGGGCGAAGATGGCGTGGCGCAGCAGATGCTCCATCCGGTCGCCCCAACCTTGGACGAAACTCTTGAAAGCCCGGACCAAGTCGTCGGCAAGCCGACTCACCCCAAGGGACGACCCACAACGAAACGGATTCCAACGCGGAACCCAGTCGGGATCGCCGGGATTAATGTAGATGATGCGCTCAACGTGTTCTGCCGGCAGTAGCCTGAGCATTCGCTCAACGAGCAATCCGTGCGGATCCAACACCGCGGCGCCATGCCCCTGGCTCACGTCATACAGGATCATCGATTCCATCACGGTGGACTTACCCACCCCCGGCCGTCCGATGAGGTGCACGTGCTTGCCTCGTATGTCCGGAGGAATGCACACAGGCTGGCATACACCGGCGAAATCGCAAGACCCGATCGGCGTTCCAACAGCGAGTGACTCCGGTGCCGGAAGGGTCTCAAGCGTGTTCATCTCAGTTCTAATGTGCTCTGTAACCGCCGGTGGCGGAACATGAACGATACTGGTTAGCTCCCAGGAGTTGAGGAGGAACCCCGGCCGGTACGTCAAGCCGTCCACGAACATACGCCGGATTTCATGAGGCGCCAGCACCGGCCGGTAGTCGTCCGCGCCTCGCATGACGTGCGGCTCACGCAGCCGGTCGTCGTGGCAACGCGCAGAGTCCGAACAGCGGTTATACGCCGTTCGCTGGGCTTAAACGTGGGTTGCAGGTCGCGAGGGTGTCACTGAGTAGTTGATTCTCTTTGGAAACCACGGTGCGGCTGACCCAATCAGTGACCCAATTCTCGGCGCGATTCTGCGAATACGCCGGCTTTCTTCGCATTCTGGGATATGCCTGCAGCGAACACAGGCAACGCTCTCGCGGGAAAAGCTACTTCGCTCCAAACCGGTGACGCAGAGCGCGGCAACACAGCCCTGCATGCTGTTGTCACTCTGTATTCGACGGCCAGGCGATACGCCACACGCCTCACTTGTATCCGCGGTTGGACACGAAGTAGATCCACTGCCCACGTGGGTCGACTGCCGGTGAGACGTCGTCCGAGCCGATAGTCGCCAGTTGCCGACGAACCCATCAGAAGCCACCGAATACTCACGAAGGCGAAATCCATCAGGATTCTCCTCGAACGGCGGATGTCCACGCGCGGCATTGGCTCAGCCAGCACGTCCTCTTGAAGGCTCGGTGATTCGTTTGAATCTCGAATTTCCACGACGATCCGAACGGTCGTGACTCGGGACGCCCGAAACCTTGTGCGCCGACATCTCGAAGAATCTATCCGCCCCGGGCGGGTCCGCTTTGCGTGCCGATTGCCATTGCATGGGCATAAGTCCTTGACTATGTCTTGCGGAACAAACGCCGACCGGCTCAGCGGGTGTCGAATTCCTGACGGAAACCGAATTCGTCCACGACTCCCGTATGTTTGTTGATCAGGACAAGGAGCTTATTCTGGCGCACCCGAGCGTCTGAGCCGCCGAAGAACAGGGAACTGTTGATCCAAGGCAGGGGGACTGGCAAGAACATCACTTCACCCCGGCAGCTCTCCTCCCAATACAGGTAGGCGACGTGATCCTCGTCGATGCTGCTGTAGGCCCACAGCCGCGCCGCTTCATCAAGGAAGTCCGTTTCGTCGGCCTTTAGCCGGCCGACGCCAATGCCGTACTCCTCCGCGGCGATTTCGGCGCGCTCAAGCGCTTCCTTTGTCTTCTGCCGCTGCCTACCCATCACGGAATCGTCGTGCAGAGTGACCTTTGGACCGTGCGCCTCCAAATCGGGAACGCCGAAGTACTGCAGGATCTGCGTACCCGTGGTCTGGCCCCGCACGATCTTGGGCACGTTCCTGGCCAGCGGAGGGTCATGCACACAGCGGTGGCGAGCGATGCACCCCTCGCAGCCGGCCAGCAGCAGCACTCCGGAGAGAAATCGTAACATCCTTATCATTGGCGGCAGTTCAGCTGCGCTCATGGGATGGCCCTCCTGTGAAGGCATTCAGGACCTTGTGGTCACGCTTGCGAAGGATAATCATCAATTCATTCGCTCGAGCGCCGAGTTGGCGTTCGTCAACCGTTATGATGGGGTGACCCACCTTTACGGACGAGTCCTCCCACCGCAGATTCAAGGTGTAGAGAAGGACTACTGTGCCCTCATGAGCGGTCAAAGTCCTGGTGGGAAGCTGCGCCGAGGACTGGAATCCGCTCTGCTGATCAAAGATC
>CAZJTP010000273.1:0-4448 GCA_964548955.1 uncultured Phycisphaeraceae bacterium | reverse complement strand
GATTCTTCAAGCAATTTCATGCGATTTTTCCAAAACGTGCGAAGGTTGGGCTAATGCCCAGTAGCGGCGTCCGATCAGTGGAGGCTGTGTACCGACCCACGCTCGTCCAGTTGGACATCGAAGGTCCAGCGATTTATCCTGCTGGCCATGTACGCTTCCGACACGCCCGATTCTACTGACTGCCCGCGCATCGTTCGCGATCTCGTTGCGCGATTCGGCGACCACCTGGATTCCTACAAGCAGCAGACGTACAACGAGACGCAGGTCCGCCGGGAGTTCATCGACCCGTTTTTCACGGCCCTCGGTTGGGACGTGGACAACAAGGCCGGTCCTGCCGAAGCCTACAAGGACGTCATCCACGAGGACGCGATCAAAGTCGGTGGCTCGACCAAAGCCCCGGACTACTGCTTCCGCATCGGCGGCGTGCGCAAGTTCTTCGTCGAAGCCAAGAAGCCCGCCGTCGGCGTGCGCGACGACCCCGGACCGGCGTATCAGGTCCTGCGGTTTGAACCGTGCATTGTGCCCTTGACGCAACGAAGCGCTGAAGTACAATGCCGTTAGGGTGACAACCGTTCAACCTGAAAGCTTCATGCGCGGAGACTTACCTAGAATGAGTCATTTCCAAACCAAAACTTACTCGGTTAATGACTTCCTTGAATGGAAAGAGGGTACCATGCTTGAGCTGTCCCCGAAGTTCCAACGTCGAAGAGTGTGGACAACGAAGGCGAAGTCATACCTTCTTGACTCCGTCGTTCGAGGGAAGCCCACACCAAAGATCTTGATAAGAGAACACCTCAATCCCAAAACACGAAAGACAACACGGGAGGTTGTGGACGGTCAGCAGCGCCTCCGCGCTATATTTGAGTACATAGAGGATGGGTTCCGTATCTCCCGGACCCATAACGGAGAATACGGAGGCCTCTACTTTAGCGACCTTCCAAGCGACGTGCAAACCTCCATCCTAGCCTATCAGATCGCCACAGATTGCCTTCACAACATCAACGATCCTGAAGTACGCGATATCTTTGCGCGGCTTAATACATATGGTGTTAAGTTGAACAAAATTGAGCTACTCCACGCTGAGTTCTTTGGCGCCTTCCGTACTACTGCTTTTGGGCTGGGAAATGAGTTCGAGACCTTCTGGCTCGAGAACAAAATCCTCTCAGAAGCCTCCATTTCTCGGATGCTGGATGCCGAACTTAGCGCAGAGCTCCTCATTGCCATGGCCGATGGAATACAAGACAAGAATCGACTCAGTCAATACTTCAAGCGTTGGGATGACACATTCCCCCGCCACTCAAATCTTGAGAAGCAGTTTCGTTCGACACTGGACACCATTGGCGTGGTGTTCCCCGATGGCTTGGCTCCTCATGAATTCCGTCGGCCTCCTTTGTTCTACTCCCTCTTTTGCGCCGTGGCGCACATGAAGTTCGGGCTTCCAGGCCTCAGGAGCAAACGTGCTCGGATCAGTCCAGCCAAGGCTGCACGTGTCATGAACCAGCTGGCTGAGGTCGACAGCATTTGGAGTACCGAGGGACACACCGAATCCGAGAAGGCCTTTCTGAATGCGGCAAAACGTGCAACGACACATAGACCAGAACGAGAACTGAGAGCGAAGTTCCTTTGTGGGCTTATCAATAAGGCGGTCTGAGCGTGGCTGTGGTCAGAGCCAAGAGACTCTCTGCGATTGAAAAGCGGCTGCTCCGATCGCTGGCAACCGTGCGAGAAACTTCATCTACGGGATCATTGGCAGGGCGTGGGACAAGACGCCTTGAAGCAGTTCTGCATGAGGCTGCCTTCCTGCGAGCCTTTGTTGCCTGGGAACGGTTTCTCGAAGAGACATTCCTGAGCTACCTGATGGGTCAGAAGTCTATTAGCGGACGCTCGCTACATCGGTACTACCAGCCTCCAAACGCTTCCTCAGCATGGAACCTCTTGGCGATGATGTCCGGGAGACGCCCTTACCTCGATTGGACTGAGGCTACTGAGGTTGCCAAGCGGGCAAAAGTCGTATTCCGAAATGGAGGGTGGTTCGTGAGACTCACAGCCCAGAACAGTATTCTTCAAGACATGAAGAAGCTACGTAACGCAATCAGCCACGATTCAGATGATGCACGTGCCAAATTCGAAGGATTGGTACGGAGGGAACTGCGGACACTTCCGTCGGGATGTACGCCGGGGAGCTTTCTAGGAACGCCCGACCGGGCAAGTCCCGCGCGGGCAAGCTTCCTTGATAAGTATCTAGACGTGATAGAGGCACTTGCGCAAGATATCTTACGACCATGATGCAAACGACCGAGTGCGGACGACAAGCATTGCAGGAGAAGATAGATGCGGGGCGTACGATGGCGGATCGTAACCGCCTCGGTCAGTTCGCCACACCGAACTTTCTTGCAGTCGATATCGCTCGATACGTCCGATCCCTTATGGGACGGCGCATGCACGATGTTCGCTTTGCAGATCCGGCCGTCGGCACGGGGAGTTTTTTCTCCGCGGCGCTTTCTGTGTTTGGATTGCATCGGATCAGAAGCGCTGTGGGGGTCGAAATCGATCCCGTGTTCTGCGAGGTCGCCCGGAACCTGTGGGGCGACTCGGGTCTTAGGGTCGTGAAGGGTGATTTCACTCGCATCGTCACAAAAGGTTCCTGCCCACCGGCGCCCAACCTCATCTTGGCGAATCCACCATACGTCAGGCACCATCACCTGGAGCGCCGGGACAAAGAACGCCTGCAGCAACTTACGCATCGGATGACCGGCGTCGAGGTCAACGGTCTTGCGGGTTTGTATGTTTACTTTCTTCTGCTGGCAACGGCATGGATGGAGGATGGGGGGCTCGCGGCGTGGCTCGTGCCGTCCGAGTTCATGGACGTCAACTATGGGGCGGCTCTGAAACGCTTCCTAAACGACCGCGTGACACTCCTGAGGGTCCACCGGTTCGACCCGGACGACGTTCAGTTCGGTGACGCTCTGGTTTCGTCGGCTGTCCTCGTTCTGGAAAAGATGCGACCTGCTGCCGACCACTGCGTAGAATTCACATTCGGAGGTACGATCGCTCAGCCTACGGCGACCGAGAAGCTTACGCTTGATCGGCTTCGTGAGTCGCGCAAATGGACTACGCATCCCACACACGCGAAGAACGATCGTCGTGTGTCGCTCAACCTGAACGCCCCAAGGCTGGCCGACTTCTTCCGTATTCGGCGCGGCATCGCTACGGGAAGCAACAAGTTCTTCGTCCTTGAGCGGGCGGACGCAGCCCGTCGCAGGTTGCCGAAACGGTATTTGCGACCGATTCTGCCAAGTCCGCGCCACCTTAAGGTAACTGTAATCGAGCCGGATGAGGACGGTAACCCACGTATCGAGCCGCAACTATGCGTCATTGACTGCGACCTTCCGGAGCCAGCAGTGGAAGACAGGTATCCGAGACTGTGGGAGTATCTTCAGACCGCCGGTGCCTTAGGTGTGAAGGATGGGTACCTTGTCAGAAAGCGGGTCCCCTGGTACAAACAGGAGCGACGCGAGCCTGCCCCTTTTCTGTGCACATACATGGGGCGCGGTTCGAACGATAAACACCCATTCCGGTTCATATGGAACCGCTCCGAGGCAATCGCGACGAACTTGTACTTGATGCTCCATCCCAAGCGTCCCCTGGCGGAGATTCTGCGCTGCCACCCAGAGCGTGGCGAGGATGTACTGGAAGCACTTGCTCAGGTTACGGGCCATGAACTACGGGGGGAGGGGCGTGTTTATGGGGGCGGTCTGCACAAGATAGAGCCGGGTGAACTTGGGCGGATCTCGGCCGCGCCGCTCGTCGATCGTTGGCCGGCGTTGGCGCAAAGCTTACAGCGATTTGAGACGCTTAGCCTGTTTTGACGGCTCCGAGGCGAACGCTGAATCCTGAAGCGCGTGATTATTAGTATGTGGACCTGACGGATTTGACACTATTCTCGAATCATGTGACTACTGGATCCAACCCTCGAACGAGTCCCTTCAAGCCAGGTAGACGTGGACGGACAAGACGGCCATTGAGCGCTAGATCGATGCCACGGACCGGCAGATTGACAACCTGGTCTACGAGCTTTACGGCCTGACCGACGAGGAGATCAGGATCGTCGAGGAGGCGACATAACAAAGACACACCGTGGTTAGGCGGCCTAAGCCCGCGCTTCTCGGATACGGACCCGGCAGGCATGTCTCGCCGTAAACTGCCTGCCGCCGATTGAATGCAAAACGCCCGGCGGATCGCTGTACGACTCGCCGGGCGTTTGTATATCAAGGACAGGTTTGTCGTCGGGTGGTTCCGCCGGGGCGGCCCCACTCGCGCGTCGACTTGCGACGCGCTGAAAATGCGCTGACATTAGTACAAGCCGTGCAAGACGGCTTGCCTCTAGATTATCCCCTAGAAAGGAGGTGATCCAGCCGCAGGTTCCCCTACGGCTACCTTGTTACGAC
>CAZJTP010000272.1:0-4500 GCA_964548955.1 uncultured Phycisphaeraceae bacterium | reverse complement strand
CCAGCGACAGGTTCATCGAGAAATTCACCGCCACCATCGCCATAGCCACCCGCGCAGGGCAGGAGCGATGAGTTGAGCGAGAGAGAGTACCGAGGTCGACCTTCTTGCGAACGCACAGTGGACTAGGCAATAGAACGGACGAACGCCCATTCCGCTAATATGACGGCTGCGCAGTGTGGACAAGCGAGAGGGGCTTTCATGTAAACCACTGCGGCATAAGGCTTTATGAAACATATGCCCGGTGTCGCTGCTATAGACTGGTATAATCGTCTCCTTGTTCAGGATGCCGCAGGATTATCGGCACACGAACTGGATCGGCTTCACTACCTGCGCGGATTGACTTCGCCAACAGCACCGGACCGGTTGTTTTCATTCGGGGGATGACTCGCTACGGTTTATCAGACAGCGGTGCTATCGATGATTCCGTTGGGCTTTGGATCTGCCGTGAAAGGTGGTCTTCGTAGATTTCGAGTCTCGGCCGAAATGAGTCGGCCAGCTTGGGATCGTTGTCGGCGATGGCAGTGTCAATAGCGTGTCGCACGAAGGTGACGGCATCCGCCCATCGACCGCATTCGGCGTAGGCAGCGGCCAGAGTGTCCATCGCAACCGGGTGCTTGTAGTCGGTGATGCGACAGAGATGCTCGGCGATCTCGATCGCCCGCTCACAGTCCCGCAGTTCGACCACTGGGCACGTGGCCAGTAGCCAGGCAACACGGTTGAGGACGACCGATTCCGGTTCGATGAGCCACAGACCCTGGCGGTACCGTTCGATCGCCTCCGCATAATCCTCACGCCGCACGAGCGCATCAGCTAACCGGATCAGCACGGGACCTTGGTTGTCGGCAAGCTCAACGGCTTGTTGATAGTGATCGACGGCTTCGTCGATCCGGTTCGCATCGAAGAATGCGTCCGCCAGACCGGCATGCGCCTCCGGCGATGTGGGATCGATCGTCAGTGCATCTTGGAATATAGCGACGGCTTCGGTGGTCCGCCCGCGTGTGTGCAGCAGCCTACCGAGTCGGTTTCCGGCCTCGGTGGATTGTTCGTCCCACGGCAACGCATCGCGCAGCAGTTTCTCCGCTTCATCCAACCGGTTATGTTCGACCAGGACGCCGGCCAGCTTAGCAGCAGCGGCGGTGTAATGCGGATCGAGGTCCAGAGCGTGACGCAGATGCTGCTGTGCCTCGTCGAATCTACCTCTGCTCGCATGCGCGTGGCCGACACACATTGCCATCTCAGCCCGGAAGTTCACGCCGTCCGTGGGTGCGTTGATTGGAACGTTGACCATCATGGACGAGATGACGAACGCCGCAAAACCCGCACACAGAAGACCCCGATCCCGCCGCCAGCAGCGACCGCGCAACTGATCCCATATCCAGACAGCACCCGCTGCGGCGAACAGGGTCATCACCGTGGCAATGGGCAGACGATAGCGGGAGCTGACAAAGAACAGAACGATCGATGCACCGTACGCCACGATGAACGCCAGCAGGGCAAGTCTTCCGGTCCGTTGATAATCGGACGGGCATGTCGAGTGTACATCCTCCGGCTGATGGAACGATACCGGGTTACCGCACGTTTGATCCGAGCCCCGAGTGCAAGCGAGGGGAGACTCGTTTGTCCCGTCGCTTGCGCTCCGGGCTCCGATGGGATTGCGAAGGTCATCGAAACGACGCGGACCCGACGCCAACGTCACGACAACACCTACCGCAGCCAGCGGGGCCACAAGACCAAACGGAAAGGCGAACGGCCCCGCCCGCCACATGAGCGTACTAAGCAAGTGCGAATGGTCCCGGTGGACATAGGGGTCCACATTGCGCGGAATCTCACGCGCATTGATCAGCCGGATCGTCTTGCGAACGATGCCGCGCAGAAAGCCAAGCGGGTGATCGGTTAGATAGGACAGTCCTTCCCAGAAGAAGTAGGCACTTTGCTGTGCACGGGTTCGGGCATCTTCACGGTAGCTGCGCCTCACCAGCCGCTTCCAGTTCTCCCCCGGTCTTATTGCCACGGTCTTGTCGCTGTGTGGGTTGTTGCCGATGAAGAAATTGATGCCCCCGTTTGTCGAGATCGTGATCAGGTCACCGGAGACCAGGTAGTTGCGCACGGTGACCGATCCGATGGGAACGATTACCCCGATCGCGGTTGCGCAGCAGGCAATTAGTGCGCCGCGAATGCCCGGACGACCCGTCGTCGTCGGCTTCGACATCACCGATCCTATCACTGCGATGACAGGCAGGACTGCTGCGTTGGGAACGGTGATCGTCGCGACACCTGCCATCAGACCGAAGAGCAGCCACCGGCGCCAGTGAGGTCGCTCAATACAACGAAGCCACAATGCCAGAGCCATGACATCAAGAAACACCGCCAGACCGGTCGGCAACAGCCGTGTGCTGAAAAAGACAAACGGCCCGTACAGAGCCAGGATCAGCCCGGCTGCAACACCGACCCGTCGTGAAAAGACGCGCCGGCCGATCCAACAGACCAAAAGACAGGTGAGCGTGGCCAAACCCGCCAGCACGAGCTTGGCGATAAGAATACTCGGACCGGCGACGCGGTAGAGGCACCCCAGCAGAATCGGAAACAGCGGTGGTTGCCAGAACGCATCGCCAAAGAGCGGTTCGCCCGCCGCAAACCGCATCGCGGCGTCGTGATAGACACCGGCGTCGACGATGGGGACCTCAAACGTCGGATCGTCAGTCCCCTCAGCCAGATAGGCAAGTTGAACAGCCAGACAGACCGCGCCGACAAGCACGGCTGAAGCGTCGAACCGCCGGAATCCGCGAAGCATCCTCGGAGCCGGTGCCCGTGTGGTATCCACCGCCATAGCACATAAAAGGGTAACAAGCGATGCGGATTTGGCCATCACTGCGTGCGTTTCGCCGGTGTGTGGGTGAGCATCAAGTTATTGGGTAGAGTCTTGAACCGACCCGCGAGCGACGGACCATGGGCGAGTTACCAATCCACACCCCGCGCCGGTCCTTGACATTTCGCCACTCGCGGAGCGAGTCCATGCGGGCGATCGCCCGCGCGAAATGTCAAGGAGGGCTCGGATAAGCGATCCTAGCGCCGTTCGCGCGGTGGACCTTGCCGAATCCCCTTACTGCTCCTGGGCCGGATGGATTCCAGGCAGAACGGCTAACATCAGAACCGGCGTATCCAACGAGACACGGCGCGAACATCACTGGACGATGACCACTCGACACGACACGGAAAACCTCGGCATGCGACGCTCACCACGTGGCGTTAGGCCATGATCTCGAATGCAGCACACAACCCAAACCCAACCGCGAACATGCCGACCACAATAGTTACCCACAGAACCAGCACCGCTACGGGAACCTCGCGCAGGGTTCGACAGCGCGTCGTCTTGTAGACGACAGCAATACTCAAACAAAGCGGAAGCATCAACACAAAGCGCTGAGGGCCTGTCAGATCGATCCCGGTTGTGAACAGCCCGGCCAGTGCAAAGATCACGGCGGCTCCCCTGGATGTTGCCGTTTCCCACGTCTGGTCACGAACGCGGGTTCGGCCCGGGCGATGGCATCGAACATGACCAGGAGGTTCAGCAGCCCCGCAACGCCGGCGTAGTGAACGCCGACCTCCGCCGATGCCCAATGCCCGGCAAAAACCGGTTTCGGTGATCGAGCTGATTCGGGATTAACATAGTAATGAAGGCCGTAGGCGGCCACGGTGTTACCACCGCTGCAGAGCTCGGCCATGAACCACAGCTTGCGGGAGTGCGGAGCCACCGTGCCCTGCACACCGCCTATCGCGACCCCGGACCAGAACGTTGCGGAGATGGCCACAAGCAATACCAGCCCTCTCACCCGATCGCCAAGATAGATATGACCTAGACCGGGGACCAACCACGTAAGCAATCCGGCCACCGGCATTCGTACTATCGAGGTCAACTCATGTTGGGCCAATCCGGTGCTCCCTATCACACTTACACTATAAGGGACAGGTGTCGTCGGGGTTGCAGCATGTGGAGCACACCCCGCCGGGCGCCAGGTCGCAGGTTGTCGACTCGCCCTGACGGGCGGTAAAAATGCTGAGCTTCCGAACGATGTTGTTGCTTTCACAAGCGGGACAGCGAGCGGCATCCCTATCTGCGCTGGAACGGATCAGCTCTTCAAACTCGTGATTGCACGCTCTGCAAACGTACTCATAGTTCGGCATCGATCCGGATCTCCTACTCACCAAGCTCCGCGAGTCGCCTACCCTGCATAGTATAAGCCCGCCGGCCAGCGCCCACAACAGGCGCGTAGCCGGTACATGACCGTTTATGCGGCGTGCTTTTGGCGATTCCGGCCGGCGGCCCGGCCACGAGGGCGTTGTTCGTGGAACCGCTCCGCCCGATCGTCCTCGCTCAGGTAGGCGGCGCGAATCTGTAGGACCGCTTCGGCGCCGTCTTGGGGCCGGAACTTCTCCGTGCTCTTCATCCGCTGATTGAATTGCTTGATCAACGACTCCACGATCGCGCTGGTGATGGGCGGC
>CAZJTP010000271.1:0-4530 GCA_964548955.1 uncultured Phycisphaeraceae bacterium | reverse complement strand
CGAAGTGGCTGTCATATCGCGATCCCCGTCTCATCTCAGACACAATTCCTCGCGCGGCTACAAGATCCTCAGCCACGCATGGCTTCCAATTATCCAACTCTCGCCGGAGCTCAGCCGCGCGCGAGTTGAAACGTTCCAGGTACAAATGTGCCAAGACCTGGAGCGTCAATAGCCCGACGAGCGCCATCTCCTCTCGCTCACCCGACATCCGACCTTCCTGTCGCAGAGCCTTGGCGACCAACTTCGTGGCCGGACCGCAATCCACCAACCCGAAGCGCGCGAGGTATGGTGGCGACATCAGCTCCTGGACGAAGTCCGGCGACGCGACGCCGAACAATGTGCGGGTCATCGGCGCGCGGTAGGGCTGTTTGGGGCGCTGCCAGATGTCGCGGGGAAGGTGACCAGCAGCAAGGTTTCGCAACGCCACCTTGTCTCGCAGTCCGCAGAGCTTTGTATGCGCGGGCAAACCGGCGCAGAAGTCAACGACCTCGGGATCCAAAAAGGGATACCGGACCTCTACACTGTGCCCCATGGCAACTCGATCGCCCTGACAACTAAGGAGATACGAACTCATGAATGTGGTGATCTCGATCAACTGGGCGCGCGAGAGGGATCTCCATTCGTGCCATCCAGTGGGCATCATTCGCTCCAGATCCGCTTCGATCTAACTCTCGTCGATGCCGTTGCGTAGATTCGGAGACAAGAACCGCAGAGCCCAGGCAGTGTTCCGCCATCGCACCATATGTGAGTAGAACGGGTGGTCCACTTCGGTCAGTCCGCGACGGAAGAACTGCTGCCAAAGCCCGGTCGATTGTGTACGCCCCTGCCCGACATAGGGATACAAACGGGCGAGCAGCGCCGGGCGGGCCGTCGAATCAGGCTGTCGGGCCCAGAACCTTCGCACCTTGTCCTCCTTGAAAATGTTATAGCCCGCAAGAAGCTCGTCCGCTCCCTCGCCGGTGAGGACCACTTTCATACCATTGGAACGGACCAGCTGCGAGAGCATGAAGAGTGGTGCCGGGGCCGTCCGCAACAGAGGGGTTTCACAGTGCCAGATGACCTCGCGCAAGACATCTCCGATGTCCGCACTTCGGTAAAGAATCTCGTGATGCTCGGTACCGAGCAGCTCCGCCATGCGCCTTTGCTGGACTGTCTCGTCAAACTCGGGATCCTCAAAACGGACGGCAAAGGTCTGAAGCCGGCTGCGGTCAGTATGGCGGATTAGCCACGCAATGACGGACGAGTCCAAGCCGCCACTGAGATAGGCCCCCACGGGCACATCCGCACGCAATCGTAAGTTGACAGCGTGATCCAGCCGCTCACCCAATCCCTCGACAGCGTCGT
The DNA here is from genome assembly GCA_964548955.1 of uncultured Phycisphaeraceae bacterium. Taxonomy (GTDB): domain Bacteria; phylum Planctomycetota; class Phycisphaerae; order UBA1845; family UBA1845. The sequence continues at coordinate 3,186 of CAZJTP010000271.1, read as the reverse complement.
CAAGGGATATCGCCGCCAGCTCCCGGTTCTCTCCGAAGTTCGGCTGCCAATAGGTGCTTTCGCACTCCGTAAGACTTTCGTCGAACGAGATGGCTCGGCCCGGCGAAACACTCCGAACCTTCTGAAAAATCGTTGAGGGGGAGGGCGCCGCCCAACGCGAAAACACCTGCACCAGACCGACACCGTCAAACTGTGGTTCGAGGCAGCCACTGGCGAACAACGCCTTTGCCTCGGAAGCAAAAAGCACACGACCGGGAACACGGGCATAATAGAGGGGAAGGATCCCAACGCGGTCCCGAACCAGCCAGAGTCGCCGCGATCGGTTGTCCCACAAGGCGAACGCGAACTGCCCGTTGAGCTTGCCCCAGGCCTGTTCACCGTATTCCTCGAAGCTGTGAACAATCACTTCTGTGTCGCTATGTGTGTAGAAGCGATGCCCGCAGTTTTCCAATTCCCGGCGCAACTCCAGGTAGTTGAATATCTCACCGTTGTATGTAATCCACACCGAACAATCTTCGTTGTGGATCGGTTGATCACCGCCGGTAAGATCGATAATGCTCAAGCGGGTGTGCGCCAGCCCCACCCTGTCATCACGATATAACCCATATCCATCCGGGCCGCGATGACGCAGCATCGCCGCCATAGCGCGAAGTTGCTCGAAGGGTACCGGGTTCAGACCCGGCTCAAGAAGCACACCGGCGATACCACACATGCGTCACACACTCATCAATCGCAACATGGGCTGACATGCCGTCAAGCATACCCGCCGCGGTGGGAAGAACCTCTGAACAACCACAATCCTCGTCAGAATTTCGTCAGAATCCTATGCGCGACGCGTTACCGCCTCTTGATCTTTCCTGAATCGGTCTTGGGCAGCGATTCGCAAAACTCGACGAACTTAGGGATCATATAATTCTCAAGGTTAGCGCGGCAGTGCTGGCGTATCTGCTGTTGAGTCAGTATCGCACCGTCGCGGGGGACCACGATGACCTTGATCGCTTGGCCATCGATGGGATCGTCAACGCCGACGACGGCAGCCTCGGCCACCGCGTCCAGGCCGTAGAGAACATCCTCAATCTCCTTGGGGCTAACCTTCTCACCCTTGCACTTGAAGACGTCATCTTTTCGGCCGACGAAGTAGAGGAAGCCTTCCTCATCAGTGTAAAAGAGGTCTCCGGTATACAGGACCTTTTCACCGGCTATTTCCCCGTCCCGCAAGCACTCACGCGTCTCCTCAGGCTTACCCCAGTATCCACGCATGACGTTTGCGCCACGAACAACAAGTTCTCCAATAACTTGTGGGCCGACCCTTCGGCCCTGTTCGTCAACGACATAGGCCTCGGCGTTTGGCATGGCGGTTCCGACGGAGGTGATCTTGCCATTTAGCCTGGCAGGATCCAGGTAGGCTACGCGCGTACACTCGGTCAGGCCGTACATCGAGAAGACCTGTGCCTTGGGAAACAGCTTCTGCAGCCGACGTATATGAGCAGGCGGGAAAGCCGCGCCTGTGTTGCTGAAGTATCGAAGCGACGATAAATCAAGACCGTCAAACGGGGCCATCTGCAGCAATGTCGCAAATATGGTCGGGACACCCGGTAAGCCCGTTACGCGATGTTCCTGGATCCGCTGTAAGATCTGGTATGGAAAAGCGAAAGATCGCTCGAGCACGACAGTGAATCCAACTCGCGCCCCGGTGATGATCTGGTACAATCCATAATCGAACGACAGCGGCAGCACACAGATGACCACATCCTCCGGCACGTTTCCCAAATACGTCGAGATAGCCCATGCGGTGTTCGTCATGTTCCGATGGGTCAGCATGACTCCCTTGGGGTTTCCGGTTGATCCGGATGTATAAATGATCGCGCATAGGTCGTTGTCGATCAGGCCAGGATCAGCGGGTGCGGCATGGACGCCGGCTATGATCTCAGGTAACACACGTCCCGGTGGTCCGTTCTCGGGCGGTGAGCCGGTCCATGCGACCGCTTGCAGAGAAGGAACCTTCTCTACGACCGAATCCACGATCCGCCCCAGCCTCGGCTGGGCTATCAAAGCGCGCGCCCCACAATCGTTGAGTATGTATTCCAACTTCTGCGCCTTGGTCGTCGGGTTGATCAGCACGAAGACGGCCCCGGCCTTGAGGATTGCGAACACCGAAAGCACCAACTCAGCGGAGTTCTCCGCAAAGATCGCCACCCGGTCGCCGCGCAAAACACCCATCCGCTGCAGCTCGCACGCGATGCGGTCGCTACCCCGGTCGACCTGGGCAAAAGTGTGAACTTGCCCATTACAGATCAGCGCCGGTTTCTCCGGCCAACGCCGCGTGCTCGAGGTTAGGAAATCGTGAACAAGAATCATGGTTTTATGATCCATATCGTGCTCGTAGTTCCAGGTGCGCGCCCGTCGAGCTTTTATGCCTGTGAAAACAAACCGCACACAAACGCAAGAGACCCGCAGAGCAATGCTCAGAAGCGGGACAACAGGTACACAATAGCCTATCCGTCGCACGGCCGGCACGGAGTCCACCTAGACTCCGTCCCCGTCGGTTTGATCACCATTTCTTGCGCAATCCCTTGAAAAACAGTAGCTTATGATTCAAGAACCGCCCCTTCTCTGCATCACAAAGGGGTGATCCATTTCACCAACACAACTGCGACCGCCTGGCCTCAGGCTGTACCAGCCGAAGAACCACGGCCGAGAAAAGGCCGAGGCCCATAAATCTCCCCCTGCCGAATCCTTTCGATCGGCGGCTTACATCCATCTTATCCAAGCCCACTTCGGTCGACTATCGGCCCCACGTGGATCGTGGTCTAACACCAGGTCGACCGCCATGACCGAACGCGGGCACGCCCGGCCACGCACTAGTGAACACGTGCCTGTGCGGTTGATATCGTCGAATCTGAACCTGGCGCTCAACCGTTTCGCATGTGTGTCGCCACCGAGCAGCCTGCATGTCAATGTGCCCTTGGTAGAACTGCGAACGGCGGTCGAACCATGTCTATTAACGCATTGATGCTTAGCTCACGGCTCTGGCAATGGCGGCTCACTCCAACAGAAGCACCAGCGGCCGCCGCATTTGACACTCGCCTTTCGCCCCAAGCACAACGCCGGAAAGCATGACCCTCGGCACAGACGTCTCTCATAAGCCGGCTGGCTTCCTAATCGAATACATGCTCTGCGTTATAA
>CAZJTP010000270.1:0-4540 GCA_964548955.1 uncultured Phycisphaeraceae bacterium | reverse complement strand
ATCCGACCGTGCCGAATGAGATCCCCGTTGACGTTTCCGCAAACGGCTCTACCGGCGCCCGACCGAACGATACCATCGCGCTTGGTGTCACAGTCATGTCAGTAGGTGCCGTGACCATGGCCACACGCGGTCCGAACTCAACGCGGCACACCGCCTCGGGCTTTGATCCCCACCAGGCACCACCGATTACCGCAAATACAACTGCGGCGGCGGCGGCGAGTGGCGCTCCCAGCCGGAAGATCCACCCCCGCCGCATTTCCCGGTCGAGTTCCTGCGCCACTCGGTCCATCACCACCGCCGTAAAGCGGTCCGCGTCAAACAAAACGTTCTTGCTTGCCCAACGCTCAATCAGTTGGTCGACTTTCTTAAGCTTGTCGGCATCATCATCACCGGCGGTCTGGGCGATGATCAACGCAGCGTGGTGATCCAAGTCCAACGCCGCTTGCTGCGCACCCCAATGCTTGATAAGCCGATCAAGGGCGCGGAGCTTCTCGGCTTCGGCCTGCAGCGACGGTGATGAAGCAAGCGCCTCGTCCAACCGTCGCCGCTCATCATCCGTCAGCTCATCATCCAGACTGCGGCTGAGCAGAAAAGCCGGATCATTCGGGTTGTAGGGCGTTTCACTCATCGTTCCAAGCCGGTAGCGTTTGTCGATCCGACCAGTCTTTCACAAATACGCCTCCAGCATCTCCTTGAGTTTCCGCCGGGCCTGGAAAACGTTCCATTTCACCAGCTCGACGCTGCATTCCAGAACCTCAGCCACATCCTTTTGCGGCATACCCTCGACACTGAACAGGATCAGTGCAAGACGTTGCTTCTCCGGCAGATGCTCCATCGCCTCGGTGATCGCGGCATGAAGCTCGTCGGGCAACGGGCCACCCTCGTCCTCTTGCCCGACGGTCAGTCGTCTGCCGCTCGCCGGACTGCGAAACTCCGCCGACACCGCCAGGGCATCATCCAACGCCGCCGCCGACCGGGCCTTCCGTGACCGCCGGTAGTTGAGCGAGAGGTTGGTCACCACCCGCATCAGCCACGGACCGAACCGGGTGACGTCGTCGAGCTGTGACAGATGTCGGTAGGCCCGGACGAAGGCATCCTGGCTAACATCAGCGGCGTCCTCAACGTTGTTCAACAGCCGATACGCGACCGAAATCGCGCGCCGTTGGTAGAGCCTGACTAACTGAGCAAACGCCTCGGTGTCGCCCTGTTGGGCACGGCGAACCTGGGCGGCATCGGTCGATTTTGTCGCTGTTGCTTCCGTGTCCAAATCGCTCGGTCCCGTGGGTTTAGACACGACCGGATTAGAACCGTTAGACACTGTCCCTTGCTCCTTGAAGTCAGTATTTCGGGCGAATCCCCTCGTCTGTTCCCGAGGCCAACCTGGCTCCCGTGTGGGACGGACGTTATTGGACCGCTTGGTCGCGGAGAAACCTATGGCGTCATCCACCGCCGGTGGAGCATTTTGCATAATCCGGCGCGATGCGTACAGTAGCCAGCAGAATGGAGCGGTGGCTGGCGCGAACCACCGCCGAGCATGTTCGGCGTATGCCCGAGTACGAGATGGTTGTATGTAAAGACATCGAGACGTGTCGCCAGGCTGTGCGCGAGGCGCGGCGGGCCGGGCGCAGCGTCGGGCTCGTCCCTACAATGGGAGCGTTGCACGAGGGGCATTTGTCGCTGATACGTGCAGCAAGGGCACGCTGCGCCTATGTGGCTGTCACGATTTTCGTGAATCCCACCCAGTTTGGCCCTGATGAGGATCTGGACAAATACCCCCGCCAGTTGAGCACTGATCTGGCGGCGTGTGAGCAAGCCGGCGTCGATCTGGTTTTCACGCCGGATGTCGAGACGATGTATCCTGCCGCCTGTCATACGAACATCCACGTTGGCGGTGTTACGGGGGGGTTGTGTGGTGCGTCCCGGCCGGGGCATTTCGATGGGGTAGCCACGATTGTCACAAAGCTCTTTAATGTGCTGCCGGCCGATATGGCGTTCTTTGGTGAGAAGGACTATCAGCAGATGGTGATGATCCGGCGGATGGTACGCGACCTGATGATCCCGATTGCGATCATCCCCTGCCCGACCGTGCGCGAACCGGACGGGCTCGCCATGTCCAGCCGGAACGCCTATTTGTCGGCGGATCAGCGAAAGCAGGCAGCGAGTCTGAGCCGTGCCCTGTTCGCAGCTGTTGATCGCATTGGTGCCGGCGAACGCGACGCCGGTAAGATTACCAGCGTGATCCGTGAAGAGATTCTGTCGGCCGGTCCCGCCGACATCGAATACTGCGACGTCGTGGACGCGGACACGCTTGAAGTGTTGAATGCGATCGATCGGCCCGCGAGAATCTGCCTGGCTGTGCGAATCGGCTCGTGCCGACTGATTGACAATGTTGGGATAGGAAACGTCGAAAAGTCGAAAAGTCAAAACATCAAAACACGCGGACTGTTATAGTCTCGGGTTTCGGGCGTTTTGACGTTTCGTGGATACGGATCAACGCATATGCATCCGGAGTTGTTTACGCTCCCGATATTCGGAATCACCATCAAGTCGTATGGCTTTTGCCTGATGGTCGGGTTTCTAAGCGCTGTCTGGCTGGCCATGCGCCGCGCGCAGCGTGTCAAGGCCGATCCCGACACGGTGCTGGACATGTCCTTTTTGGTGCTGCTGTTCGGCGTGGGCGGCGCGCGAGTGTTCTATGTCGTTCACTATTGGCAGCTGCAGTTCGCCGGGACATCAAACAAACTTTGGGCGGTGATCAACATTACGCAGGGCGGGCTCGAGTTTCTCGGCGGTTTTGTGGGCGCGTTGATCGCGATCGTGATCTACGCGGTTTGGAAAAAGGTGTCGATCCGGTTGTACTTGGACATTCTTGCCCCGAGTGTGATGTGGGGGTTGGCGCTGGGGCGGATCGGTTGCTTTTTCAATGGCTGTTGCTTCGGGGCGATGTGCGTAATGCCGTCGACGGGTCAGCCGGCCTACTCGTGGGCTGTGAGGTTTCCGTTCGCCAGTCCCGCGCATTGGCGACAGTGGGAGGATCGCGAAGTCACGGTGCCGGCCGAGCTTATCACCACCGCCAGGGGTGCATTGCAGCCCAGCCTGTTATCGCCCTCGCTCCTTTCGATGCCTGTGGAAAAGCGCGAGCGGCCAACCCGGCGATACGAGGAACTGAGCGAGCAGTACACGCGAGCCAAGGCACAAGCGCCCAATGCCAAAGAGACGGACAGGCTCAAAGCGGCCATGGAGGCGGCAGAGAAGAAGAAACGGGATCACGACGGGGAGTTGATCGCACTAAGACTGGCCGAGCAGTACCCCTCCAGGATCGCGCCGGCACGCCGGACCTCCGTCTCCGAGTTGGAAGACCTGGCTGCTCAATACCGATCCGTACCGGTTCATCCGACGCAGTTGTATTCGTCCATTCATGCCATGCTGTTGTCGGGTGTCCTGTCGACTCTGTTCTATTTGCGCAAACGCCATGGTGTTGTCATCGGCGCGCTCTGCGTCCTCTATCCGATTGCGCGGATCATCCTGGAACGGATTCGCGTGGACAACCCGCATGATATCGCCGGGCTGACCGCGTCGCAGTTTGTCGCTGTCAGCCTTCTGATCCTCGGGATTGTCTACCTTGTGGTTCTATACAAGTGGCTGCCCGAGCGATCAGCAGTATTGGACCGAACGGCGAGTGGCCAACAGAGAATGTAGTAATCCGCCATTCATCCTTCCTTCATAACTCTTCACCCATTTGCAATGGTCTAATACGGATTCCAGTTAGTTCCTACCGTTTGCCGATCTACTTATCATGGGACAAGGAGGAACATGAAGAGACCGGCATTACCTGTGGATGATTCGTTAACCGCGGTGGAGCTGACCAGGAAAGCTAAACGAGAGCAGGATGCACGTGTCCGTGCACGAATCCTGGCGATTCGTTATCTGCGTTTGGGTCACACGGTTCCGGAAGCGGCGAACACGCTGGGCATGAGTGATGAGAGGTGACTCTTTGGCAACCATTCTTGCGACGCTACGCCGGGGCTCCGCTCCGCCCGCCCGACGGGACGAAACGTCATCGACTCTCGTAGCGACTGGTACATAAATCGGGGGCAGGTCAACACCATTCCAGTTATACTGTGTCAAACCTGAATGTCTCGACGACCCGGTTGGATATGCATCAATCAGGTCGGTACACTCGCACCGTTATGGTGGTCTCACCTGAAGACTGCTGCGGCGGCTAACGGCAGGAAGGACGCATGAACACCGATCCGCCGTCACAGGAACAGGAATCCCCGGAGCATCCAACCCAAACACCGGGTCACGCTGTTGACGAAACAAAATCAGTTGACGTCACCACGCCTTCTTCCCACCCTACAGTTTCGATCGAAGGCTACGAAATCATCCGGGAGCGCATGGTATGCCGGAGCCGAAGGGTGTCATTTGCTATGTACGAGCCCCGCAACCGGCGTGCGGTTCACAGAAGCCCGTTGCGTGGCTGTTGCGGTTCTTCTATGAAAGCCCGTTGCGTGTCAAGCGATTCTTTGGGTAATGTTTT
>CAZJTP010000269.1:0-4578 GCA_964548955.1 uncultured Phycisphaeraceae bacterium | reverse complement strand
ACAACTCCCACCGTTACCCGACACCAACATTGCAAACGGCTGAAGAGTTACGTTTGCACGTGGTGTCGGCCGGGCAGTCGTCGTCCGCGTCGCAGCCGCCGTGGCGACCGACGCAGACTTCATTGTAGCATGCAGTGTAATCAGTGGGCGCAGACGGGCAAAGCCCACAACCGCCGTCGTACGGCAAGCAGTCAGCCGTGCCAGCGGAGGCATTTGGACAATCCACTTCGTCAAGAGGCATGCATGCGACGAACAAGGTCCCAGGGTCAGGGGCCACACCCCCATCACACACGGCAACACCCTTCGGGGAGCAGCGTCCCTCTTCGATGCTGCAGGTACCCACGTCCTTACAGTTGACATCCTCGTCGCACGGTTGTCCTTCTCTGGGGCCGCCGCCACAGAGTCCCTGCGATGAGGGCGGTGACCCGTCCATGCCTCTCCACTCTTCGTCGTCGTTCCAGCCGTCGAGGTCTGTGTCAGGCTGCAGCGGATCACTGAAGACGTGATAGCCCTCTGTCTGTCCGTAGAGGTACACTGTCCAGCCGTCGAGTTCCTGGCCATCCTTGAGCCCATCGCCGTCCGTGTCCCGGTTCGCTGGGTCCGTTTGGTGTGCGACGCTCGACGGTTCGTAGCCCGCGCAGTTGGGCACTTGGTCACAGAAAGCGAGCTTCTCCAGGTCCTGCGACGGAACGGTGCCGTCCCACTCCTCGTAATCGCTCAGACCATCCTCATCACTGTCGTAGCCCGGCGCAACCGCCTCCGGGTCGATTCCCGCGCCTTCGTCATACCAGGGGTTGGTGCCCAGTACCCATTCGACATAATCCGGCAGATTGTCGTTGTCGCTGTCCGGATCGTCGGGGTTGGAGCGTACGCGGAACTCGACGTCGTTGATGCAGACGTCCCAGCCGCCCTCCTCCACCCGGTTAGGCAGCCCGTCCAGATCGTCGTCGAAGACCGTGCCACTGTCCGAGCTGGCGGGATTCGTGCCGAACTGGCGTTCCATACCGTCGAGCAGGCCGTCGCCGTCCGTGTCAGTGCTCAGCGGATCGCTGTAGACGAACACGCGGGTGCGAATCCCGTCCGTCGGATCGCCGTCGAACAAGTCCATGTAGTAACCGTTAACCTCGTCACCGTCGTTGATGCCATCCTCGTCCGTATCGTTTTTGCGCGGGTCCAGCGATGCGCGGTTGTCCGGGAAATGCGATGGTGCGCCGGTTTCCGGGTCGATCTCCGTGTGCCACTTATGGACCAGCTCGCCGGTTTCCGGATCGACCTCTGTAAGCCAGTCATCCGGCAGTCCGTTGCAGGGGAAGGCGTCCGGCAAGTTCGCCGGTCTAAGGGTGAGCCAACCGACCTGAGCGTCCGGGGGATTGGTCAGGATGTCCGGATAGTGTCCGAGGGCGAAGGCATCGGCCGGAGGCGCACAGTCCTGTTCGTCGTCCTCCTTGCACTCGTACTGATAGCGGCATACGGCGTATTCTTCGCAGTCCTGCAGCCCATCCTCATCGCTGTCCTTCATGTAGGGGGCTGAGTAGGCACGATAGCCGCCCGGCAGGGCGTCCGTGTAGACGTACCACGCTCCGAGCCCGTCGCGATTCCACTGGCCGCGGATTTCCAGGAAGTCGCCGAGGTCATCGCGATCGGTGTCACTGAACGTGTCGCTACTGCCGGAGTAGAACTCCTCCAACGACGTGAGGTCATCCTGGTCCTTGTCCTTCACATAGGCAAGAATATACGCCTCGCCCGCATGCAATCGGGCCTCGTCAAAGTTCGTTGTGCCTCGGAGAGAGGGCGCGTCGGAATCGGCACTCAGTCCGTCAGGCGCAGTGAAGAACACGACCCAGAAGCCGCCGTCGTTCTGCTTGCTCGGCTCGACCGTCTCCAAGTCGAAGTCGTCCTGTACACCGCGAACACGCGTGATCAGCCGGACGTCCACCACCTCTCCGTCAACGCCGGTCGTCTGCGCGGTTCGCATTCCGAACGACTCCTCAATACCCGGGTCTGTTCGCTTCGGCCGTGCGTCGGATGGGTCGTCCACATTACCCAAGTCGGGGTCTTCGCCGTCCCAGGGCAGCAGGCCCATGGCCTGGAGTGCGTCCGCCATGCTGATGCCGACGGGCTGACCCTGTAGATCAAAACGGCCTGCGGTCGCGATACGAGCGGTTTCGCTCTCTCCATTGCCGTAATCGATGGTGATCGATGCCGTTCGCTCCACCACTTCCTGGCTACTGAACGCAAAGTTGCGCTCGAGTTCGTCGGTTATGTTGAAGTTAGCGACCTTGAAGACGAGTCCACGCGGGTCCTTCATCAGCTCCTCGACCATAGCCGGGAAGATGTCCGTATTCTGGAAGATGAGCGGTCCGACCTCCGGCATGAGTGGACCGACACTGTAGGCGGCGTCCGGCTCGCCGGGCACGAGCGTGGCGATTGGGATCAGCCGTGACCGATCCTGTGGATCCTGAAGAAGCACGGAGACCTCAATGTCGGAAACCTGGAAAGCGATGTCGCTGGCGGCGGCTATCGTCACGGTCGCGGAGAGTCGCGCCGCAACGGTTTCACGACTGATGCCGCTTGTCGACGACATTTGCGACACGCGGCTTATGGCTTCGTTGTAGGTACGCGACGTGCCGATGCTGCTTTGCGAGCTCCAGGCGTTGGTGCGCTCATAGGCAAACCCGGCGCCGGCTTCTATCTCGACTCCTCCATGCACCTTCCCACCCGCTTGTGTTCCCCATCCCACCTCAATTCCGCCGCTGACGGTCACCTTCCCTTCAACGTGACCACGGTAGACATCCGAGTGCGTTTCCGATGCCGACGAGCTGGTGTCGCGTTGGAGCGTGCTGTTGAAAGACTCCTGGAACTGCTGCTCCTCGCCAAACTGGTCAGTGTAGGTGTAACGCTCGTCCAGCTCCAGGTTGATCTCACCGACGGTGATGTCGACGATTGGTAGGTCGGCGATGTGGGGGTTGCGGTTTCGGTTGAGCAGCTCGTCGCGGTCGTCCAGTTGATCGCCGTCGGTATCCGCGAGGATGAGCGACGTTCCGAACTCCACCTCGGTCATGTCCGCGAAGCCGTCGTCATCGGTGTCCTGGTAACAGGGGTTGCTCCGCCAACCCCAAAGCTCGTCGGCATCCAACACGAGATCCGCATCCGTGTCATCGGTACGCGGATCCATCGAGTGGGCGTTCTCCTCGCCGTCTGTGAGCCCATCCCCGTCAGTGTCGGGATTGAAGGGATCGCTTGTGACATAGCCCTGAACGCGCTGGCCGTCCTTCAGCTCGATGGTGATCGACCATCCGAGCAACTCGAACCAGTCGGCAAAGCCGTCGCCGTCCGAATCGACGTGCTCGATCAGCATGCCGGGAGCGATCCCGGTGAAAACAGTCTCGGAAGGGTTGACCAGCATGTCCGGCGGTGCCATAGGGTTGCCGGCCATGTCCCGGATCCCGGTAACCCTTAGCTGGTACCGCGCATCGCTTTGCTAGAGCGTTGTGAGATCGGCAACTGTACCATCGTCGCTCAGCATAGGCGCCTTGGTGCTGTCGAGCCGAAGGATCCCGCCCTCAGGGATCACTATCTCGTAGTTCAAAGGGTCAGTCGCGCCTGCCCCCACCGGCTCGCTAAACATCACCCGTACGCCGATGTTGCTCGTCGCAACCGCGCTCACCAGACGCGGCGGCCCGGGGAACATCATCTCGATTCTATTCAGGATCTCAGCGTCGCCGTCCTGTACTGCGACGTACTCGAACCCGGCGGGCGACTCAACCGTGGTGCCGTCTGTCACCTGGACAACGACGTCCACTTGGCCGGCGTACTGGGCCGGGGCCGTCACACGGATCGTCTTTGCGTCAACGACCTCGACACCCGCAGTCGGAAGCTCACCAAAGAGCACCTCGGTACCGGAATCAAAAACCGGCGCGTCTGTGCCGACAATAGTGACCCGCGCACCACCCAGGACGGAATCGCGAGCCGGTGTGATCCGAAGCGCCGGCGCTTCCGGCAGACTCCGTCCGATGCCCAGAAGTTCCCCGAGGTTGACATCCCCACAGCCGGCGATCGGTGTAACACCCAGCAGACACAACACAAGTGACAAGGCAAACGCCGCCCATCGTCCAGCAGACCGTTGCAGTCGAACCGGCACAAATAGGCGCATTGATTGCAGATCCTTCGATCCGGAGAATCGCATTGGTTAGCTCCTCGACTACTACGTCAGTTAATTGCCCGATCGACTATCATACCATCATCGCTGTACAGACCACAAGCTTGATAAGCGCAAATATCGCCAAGTCCTGTCGTGTGTACTCAGGTTCCCACGGAGCCCGATAATCGTGTGATGTAACAAACAAGACATGCGAGCTCGGTTCGATTGCCGAGTGTCGGAGACCTGGTTCGATGAGTCTGGGCGCAAGTTCAGGTCGAGAGGTGGGTCGGAACGTCGAGCGGGATTGGTGGATCCTCCCCAGCACGCAACGGGGGTAGGGGCGTGGGTTTATGCTCGACAAGTTCATGGGGCCCCTTGCCGGAAACTCACGTGCGGGGGGAGGGGGTTAGATTAACCCGTACCTTCGCGCGCGGGCC
>CAZJTP010000268.1:0-4653 GCA_964548955.1 uncultured Phycisphaeraceae bacterium | reverse complement strand
TCGCTCGCGCTCCGGGCTCGGTTCAAAACTCTACCCGCTAACTTGACGCTCACTATCCACCGGCGGTCCAGGTCTTTTCACTTCTCAGTGCGACGTTTCGTTGGTACGATCTTTGTCGATGCGTGCTACGTCCTTACGCAGCAAGGCTGCGGACATATTCGACCGGACGAGGACTGACTGAAAGGGGTACCCCACAGGCAGCGGAAACGTCCAGCGCATACACAGTTTCAACGGTGAGACGGTACTTCAGGTGACGCGATGATTGCAGCAGCTACAGCGGAGCATCGGATTGTATCCCAACTTGTGAGTGACGGGAGCTTGACGCCCATCGGATTGGCGTCGATGCGTCGGGAGTCGGAGATCGGGGGCCTGCCGCTTGTCGAGGTGCTGCTAAGCCACGGTCTGACCAGCGAGAGCGACGTGGCCAAGGTCTATGCGGACATGGACGGCTTGCGGTTTGTGGACCTGGCGAAAAACTCGCCGGCCCGAGCGTGGATGCTGATGCTTCCCGAGAACATTGCCCGCCGCAAGAACTGCCTGATATACGGCGAGGTCGGCGGGCAAGTTCTGGCGGCCGTTGCCGATCCCGTAGACACCTCCGTGCGGGCCGCGTTGGAAGCGGCTCTCGATCGTCCGATCCAGTTCATCGTCAGCCCGAGGCATCAGATTCGTGAGGCAATCGATGAGGTCTACGGTACCGCTCGCGCAGGCGGCGCACGGCTGCAAACCGTGGCACCCGTCTTCCAACCGGCTGCGCCGACCGCGACGGGCTTGAACATCATCGAGCAGTTCGACAGCATTATCGATGAGGCCGTCGACCGGAGGGCCAGCGACATCCACATCGAACCGGAGGAGGACCGCCTCCGCGTACGCCTGCGCATCGACGGCCGGATGATCGAGTCGAGGGCCTTTCCGCTCGACGTGGCGTCCCCCTTGATCGCCCGGATCAAGGTGCTTGCATCGCTGGACATCACGGAGCGCCGCCAACCGCAGGACGGGCGATTCAGCCACCACAGCTTCGACGAGGACATCGACGTGCGCTTGGCTGTGATCCCCACCGTGCGGGGCGAACGCGTGACGCTGAGATTGTTGTCAAAGGATCGCTCTCGATTGACGCTGGAATACCTGGGCATGGGGACCGAGCTTCGCCAGGTGTTCGAGCGGCTGATCAGCCGGTCTTACGGCATTATCCTGATCACCGGACCCACCGGAAGTGGCAAGACCACGACACTGTACGCGGCGCTTCAACGCATCAACAGCGCCGATACGCACATCATCACGATCGAGGACCCGGTGGAGTATCACATCGCCGGCGTCAATCAGGTCCCCGTCAACCCCGAGCACGGCGTCTCCTTCGCCCGCGCGCTGCGCAGCATCCTGCGGCACGACCCTGATGTGATTATGGTGGGTGAGATTCGCGATCGGGAGACGGCGCATCTTGCCCTCGAGGCGTCACTAACAGGCCACTTGGTCTTCGCCACGTTGCACACCAACTCCGCCGCCGGCGCGGTGACGCGCCTTCTGGACATGGATTGCGAGCCTTATCTGGTGGCCAGCGCGCTGATAGGTGTGATGGCCCAACGCCTGGTCCGCAAGACCTGTACGAACTGCCGCCGCGGCTTCGAGCCGAATGAAACGGAGCGCAAGATGCTTGGGATCCCCACAGACCGCAAGCGCGTGGAGATCTTTCGCGGCGGCGGATGTAACCGGTGTCTGCGAACCGGCTACTACGGCCGGATCGGAATCTTCGAGTTCATCCCGTTTGACGCCGGCTTGTCGCAACTTGTCATGGAAAAGGCGACGACCGAGGAGCTGCACTGCTATGCCGGCGAGCACGGAGCCATTACGCTGCGGGAGGATGCGATCACGAAGGTCCGTGACGGGCTGACGACCCTGGAAGAAGCTCTTCGGGTGATCGCCGGAACGGAGTAGCTCGCGCGCAGAAGGAGGTCATTCGATCATCGCATCATACCCGTCAAACGGCTCGGCATCATCATCGTCGACGCCAAACACGTCGAGCCATTCCCGGGCCTCTTCAGGCGTGACCTTGTCCGGCTTCTCACACGATGTCGGTGGGGCGGATTTGGGCTTCGCTTCAGAGGAGAACAGCTCCGCGACGAAACCGGCCGCGCCGGTATGGAGGCATCGCCGGTAGGCAGCCTCGTGGCGAAGGGCCTTGTCGCTGGAGATCACGCGGATCGTTTCGGGATTCCTGGCCCGTTGAATCATCGCGGCGATCAGGTCGTCCGCCGTGGCGGGAGCGCTGAACCGCACCGTGATCCGGCTGGAGGTCATCTGTTTCGCGAGGCCCTCCCGCGGAACCGGACCGTCGAAGATCAGCGTGACGTCGTCCTCGCTCCGCTTGGCCCAACGCTCGACAATCTTCACGAGGGTTTCACGTCCGATCGTCGGTAACGGCGCGCAGTCGTGCATGGCGTGAAACAGGTTATTGCCGTCAATGATCACGTGCCGGGTCATCGAACATAAGTATGAGAGGTAAAGGGGGATAGGTCCAATCCTGTTCTGCACTCAGATTGCTCTGCCACAGACGCATCGCGCCAGACTTTATTTGCGCTGGGGCGCTTTATGACGCATACTTAATGGTGGATGGCACGGAAGAATAATCCAAAATCAGGGAGAAGGACCTCTACGGCTTCAAGTACTTCACGTTGCTCGTGCCGGTGCTTGAGAGGCTGCACGACGACGCATGCCGGTGAGATCGGACTGGCAATCGCAAGCTCCATTGTGACCAGTACGCTGCCCTGATCCTGCTACTTCTTCAATCCCATTATCAGCAGCCTGTGCGGAATGCAGCAGACCAGTGAGCTGAAGGGAACGCAGCAATTCTGGAGCATCCCAGGCGTGGAGTCCATCCTGTCGCTTCGCGCCTTGTGGCTCTCCCAGGACGATTGATGGGTCCGCATTGGAAACGCGACCGGCCTACCAAAACGCCGCCTAAACTGTCAGAGACCGTGCGCCGTGTGAAGGTGGGAATCTCACCCATTGAAGATTCACGCCTTTGCACGGCGTACTGAGCAATCCGGGCCAGTTCGATTGCGAATTGAAGCGGATCGAGGTTCGGCACGACAGCAGTTTACCTGAAAGCGTCGGCGATTTTTACCGTACGCGGCCGGTACACTCACCTCCAAGCCGTCCGCACCCGGGTCAGTGATGGTGTGTCTGTCTGAGCCTCTGGCTTTGTGATTCAAGCCACCGGACCTTCCTCTGGACCATTTGGAGCACACGGTACCCCGCCCACTGCCCCATCGAGCCGGTTTGAGTGATCGGTGGGACGCACTCAGCGATCAAGGCCTCGACCATAAGGTCCGGGATGCTGAACCACTCCGGCTCCGACAATTCCCCGATCGACTGGTAGCCGGAAAGGAATGCCTGGAATCTCGGCTCGTCGGGATGGTCCGGCCAGGTAACCGGATCACCACCGGCGACGATCGAGAACTGAAGTGCTCCATTGGCCACATCGATCACCCACCGGGACATTCGTGCCGAGTCGTAATCGATGACCGCGACGACCTTATGGTTCCGGAACAGGAGGTTCCCGGGATGCCAATCCGAGTGAGTGATCCGCTCAGGCCAGGATGGCAAACCCGCACGGTCGACTGTTTCGGCTGCGCGGTCGTAGGCCGCGATAAGGAACTGGATGCGTGAGGCGAGTTCGGCTTCGTCACCGGTGAAGCTGTCGTGCGAGCTGAGGCTTGATCCGATCGTGCACAGACCGGTTCGTACTCCCGGCGCGTCATGATAGTCGCCGCGCGGCGTCGGCATCGTCGACGGAGTTGTAAACTCATCTGTGGCCCGGTGAAAACGCGCCAGCACCATGCCCGCATCGTACGCCTCCTGTGGTGTCTGTCGGTACGGCTCGCCGGGGATGAACTCGAACAGTTCGTAGACGTGCTCCCTGATGTGCAGCAGTTCCAGGCCGCAATCACGCGTCGGTACCAGTTTTGGCACCGGGAATCCCGCAAGCATGAGATACTTCTGAACGCGATGCGTGAAACGGATGCGATCGGGATGTGTACGTTCGACGGCCCGTCGCTTGAGAAGGAACTTGCCCCGCTGGCAGACGACACCGACCTTCGGACTTCGACGCGACCCGCGCGGGAAGTCGGTAACGGATTCGATTACGCCGAGGTCGTAGTGGCTTAGCACCACCGCCAGCTCAGCGGCATCGAACATCGCTCGCTCTCGAGGCTGCAAAGCGATTTCCTTTCAACGGTCCGGTGGACAGCACGGCTTGAGAGGCTACGATGATATCGCGGTAGCCCACGGAGGTCAAAAAAGACCACTGAACTCGGAGGTCAAGAATCATGAATCGCGAAAAGGCCTGGGAAGTCCTCAACGAATACACGAAAAATCCTGCTCTGATCCGCCACGCGTTGTGCGTGGAGGCGGCAATGCGTCACTACGCCAGGCTGAATAGCGAGGACGAGGAGCAGTGGGGTATCGCCGGCCTGCTGCACGACTTCGACTATGAGCGCTGGCCAGAAGCGCCCGATCATACCCGCGAGGGTGCGAAAGTCCTGCGCGAGATCGGCTTCGACGAGGAGATTGTCGGAGCCATGCTGTCGCACGTGCCCTGGAACCTGGACGACTGCCCGCGCGATCGTCCGATACGCAAGACACTCTTCGCCGTCG
>CAZJTP010000267.1:0-4719 GCA_964548955.1 uncultured Phycisphaeraceae bacterium | reverse complement strand
CCCATCGACACCGCGAAAAAAACTCAGATTCTGCGCAGCTGCTCAACTTGGGCTATCACAGGCCGTTTCGCCCGGAAGAGGAAGGCCGGATCACCGCTGGCGGAACCAGTACGGCGGGATGAAGGCCGACGACGCTGCAATGTGAAATGCAAGAGCGGCAAGGGTGCGTTCCTGGCCAGCCAACAGGGGCTCGCGACAAAGTGCTGCTTCATCACGCGAGTCGCAAAACCCGCGAACGCGGGGAAAAACAGGCGTCACGAATGGGAAATGGCTTCCGAATCGGAGGTCCGTCGCGGTATCATGTTCGGTTGGCCTGCTGGCATAGTGCACGCAAGGGCCAAATGGGAAAGATCGGCTGAAGGCGCTTCAGCGGCCGCCCCCTCCGACCGATAACCTTTGCATGACAATGATCGAGGGTGCCCAAGCCACCCTGGCGTGGCGCTACCATGCGGCTGAGACGGTGTGCGCGAAGGTGAACCGTGAGCGCAGCCGGTTCGCCTGGCCGGTGTTTACGGTCATCGCGGCGCTCATGTTGCCGATGCTCGCTCCGTTCGCGGATCATATCAGTGAGCGGCCGGTCTGGGGGCCATACAGCCAGGCCTACGCCTTTTTCCTCGCGGCGCTCGGCGTCGTGGGTGTCTCCGCGGCGGCGGTCGTAACGTGGCTCGTGCGGCGAGTGTCCCGCGGAAGACAGCTCGCGTTTGCGTTGATGCTGGTGGGGCTGCCGGTCCTGAGCCTGCTGGTCGCGGAGGCCTGGCTCGGACTTGCGGGGCGTGACGCCTTTGCGTGGTACCGCATGTGGGGGCACGTGCGGTCGCCGTTTTTCGGATACGAGGCCAGCGCGAATCACCAGTGGAAGGTCGCTGGCGCAACCTATACGACGGACAGCAATGCGTTCCGCGGGCGCACCGCGCCGCGCGTCTTGCCCGATAGCGAGTTTCTCATCGTCGCGATGGGCGGCTCTGCAGTGTTCGGTTACGGGCTCAACGACGACGAGACGTGGCCGGTCCGACTGGAGCGACTCTTGCGCGAGCGATTCGGCTCCTCGGTGACGGTTCTCAACGCGGGCTGCAACGGGCACAACACGCTGCAGCAACTGTTTCGCGCGTACGTTCGCGTGTTGCCGCTGAAGCCCGACGTTGTCATCCACTACGGGGCGATCAACGACGTGCGAACCGACGCCGAAGTGGATCAGCTCATACCGTTTCCTGCCGAACTGGTCGAGGCCAGATCGACGCGCGACTACCTGCGCCTGAAAAACGCGGGGCATGGTTTCTACATCGAAAACAGCCTGCTGCTCAACCAGGTCGGAGCCCGGCTCGGTTTGCTGAGTAGTGATTTTTTGGTGCCACGCTTTCGCGGGGCCAGTGCTGGTGAAGGGCGCGATACCGAGTTCACCAAGACTTCGGCGGCCTATCTGCGGAATCTGGACACCTTGCGCCTGCTGTGCGAACGGGAGGGGACGAAGTTCCTCCCGGTCACGTTTGTTGCCGACGTAGCCCAGCTGCGTTCGCCATATGATCGAGGCGTCGAGCGGTTCGTCCGGGCGTTGCGCGAGGACGCCAGGGAACGACAGCTACCTCTGATTGACCTGGCGCCTGCCTTCGAGCGGGTCAGCACGAAATCGGACCTCTTCTTCCAGGACCATTATCATCCCAACCACATTGGCGCGGCGTTCATCGCCGAGCACGTGGCGAACGCCTTGGCCCCAATGATCCAACAATGCCAACCCGACTGAACTGGTGATTGCCGGTTGATTCGTCTGCCACGAGCGATGCACCAGTTCGACGATCCCACTCAGTTTGGCAGTGCCTCACGTTCCGTCGGCCGAGACATACTTCTCGAACACAACCAAGTTCTCTGCGGTGCGTGAGTCCCAGCGGATGCCGACGATGTCGTAGCCGCGTTTGATTGCCAGCAGCAGCATAGGACGATGGTTGTTATAGCACTCCATGCGAATCATCTCGTAACCCCGGTTGCTGACACAGGCATACTCCGCATCCATAAGCTGCGTCGCGACACCCAAGTGGCGAGCATCGGGTAGCACACCGTAGAGCCAACTGTAGAACGTTGACGGCCTGAGCTCATATCCACACGAGAAACCCACTGGCCGCTTATCCAACTCCGCCACCATAACGAGCGAATTGTGATGCTGCAGGCGCTGCTCGAAGAACTGCGCGTCCACCGGCGGTTTGAAGACGGCGTTGTACAGATCGGTGATCAGCTCATACTCTGCAGGACCGACTATTTCGATTTTCGCAGTTGCCATGGGACTGCACTCCTCACCGCTCGTGCGGTCTCGCCCGTGGTGAGGTCACCGACGTACGCGTCAAGCTGCTCACCATCGCCATCGGCGATAAGAGTCTGGAGCTGCTCGGGTGGATGTTAATCTGTCGCGGCCACGGGTCATCTCACGGGCTTCGGGAGGTCGTACCCACGCCCTGGTCTACTGATTATTGGAGGCAGTGTACCACGGATCAGCCGTCAAGCATCGGCTCTCGTCGGCCCCATACCTTTGCACAGCGCGGCACGTCTTCTGTTTGGGCGTTCGACCCATTGCGCTCCCGCGCGACGCGCAGAATCTCCGCCAGCAGATCTGCGTAGCGCATGCCGTCAAATCCTGCCATCATGTTCAGCTTACCGTCCCAGCACCAGCCGGGGTTCGGGTTGATCTCCAGCAGTTTGACCACCCCGTTCACGTCGGCCCGGAAGTCGAACCGCGCGTAGTCGCGGCATCCGAGACGCTCGAACAGTAGAAGCGAGTAGTCGTAGAGGTTCCGTTTCGTATCTTCGTCCGCACTCGTCTCCTGATACCGAATCGCGGACCAGTACGGCGAGTTGGGCAGCCATTTGGATTCGTAACCGATTATTTGCGGTAAACCGGCCGGCAGGCCGCTGTAGTCCACTTCAAGGATCGGCAGCTGGCGGAATCCATAACCTGGGTTCCCTATGAGTGCCACGCAGAACTCGGTCTCCGGGAGAAACTCCTGAATTAGCACCGCGCGGTTGGGTAAGAGCTTTCGCAATTCCCTCAAGTATTCCATAAGTTCGCCGGGTGTGTTCACTACCGCGTGTTGTGTAATGCCGATGCTGGCGTCGCCTTGGTTCGGTTTGACCAGAGCCGGGAAAGTCGACGGGATCGTCGCTGCCTGGTCATCCGGATTGAAGTACGTCTCCAGCGGGACAGGGATGTCGAGCGATTGCGCATACCCGCGTACCACAGCCTTGTTGTAACAGATGGCAAGGCATGCAGGGCCGGCGCCGCTGTACGGGATTCCAAGCATCTCAAGCAAGGATGGCACATGCAGTTCCATGAAGGCATCGTTGTTGAATCCCTCGTCGCAGAGGTTGAAAACAAACTCGGGAGGCTGTCCTCTCAGAAGGCTGACAAGAGAAGCGTGATTGTCGACAAACTTGAAGCGGTACTCGTTCAGCTCTGCCAGCGCATCCTTGAGTTTCTGCGCTGTGTCGATGTCCTCGGCGTTGAATCGCCCACCTCTCTTGACCGTGTCCGGCAGCGTAGGGTCGCCCAGGAGCACTGTAATATCTTCCACTCGGGGACGTTTCCAAACAGTCCGATCGGCCTTTCGGGGGGCTTGGGCTGTCAGATAAAGGCGGCGCGCCATCATCCCGAGATCCTGGTTGCGATCCGAACCAGCGAACAGCAGGCCGTGATCGCGAATCGATTCGAAGCCGGTCTGCTCGAGCAACGCCGTGATGCGCTCACGCGAGTACAGGCGCTCGGCGTAGAATTGGTCGGCGATCACTCCTCTCTCTGCGTGAACCACGACTTCCCGTGATACTAGCCGTTGGGAATCGCTCGCAAGAGCACGTTCCCGACACACGAATTGGTTCTCGTCGATCCATTCCCACGAACGCGGCTCGAAGTGTTCACGCGTCCATTCGCCATCAGCCACGTCGAGCACCAGGTGTCCGCGCGAGCGCAGCACACGCAGGATTGCTCTCAATACTGCGACATCGTCCTCTTCCCGCTCGAAATAGCCAAACGAGTTACCCAGAACGGCGACGCAATCAAACGAGTTTGGCGGGAAACGCAGCCTTCGCGCATCTCCCTCATGAAAGGTAATGCCCGGGACGGTATGCGCGGCTCTTCGCCGGGCGAGTCGGATAAGGTAACGAGACCGATCAAGTCCAGAAACGTGCTTGTAGCCCCGGTGGGCGAGTTCGAGTGTGTGGCGCCCCTGGCCGCAGCACAAGTCAAGGATTCGGTCATTGCGTTCGATTCCTGTCGCCTTTGTCAGCAGATCCACCTCCTCGACGGTGTTCTCCTCTTTCTCAACTACATCTCCATCTGTCTTCAGGTAGAGTGAGTTGAAAAGGCTCTTCCACCAGTCTGCCGGTAGGTGGTGTTCGAGGTCAGATACCGGACCCAGGGTCCGTGGGGTAGCGGCCGGGATGGACATACACGCGTCTCCTTTACTCATTGGCCAAGAGTTGGTTCGAACCATCTGCACCCGAGAGCATGTTGGTTTCCCTCATAAGGGCGTCGGCACGAGCCCCGGGCGCGCGTTCGCAGCCTCCCCAGTCACCTCGCCGCTCTCTCAAGGTCAAAACCGAGCCCTGGCCGGCTGGTGGGGTAGAGCGTTCCGCGTTCGAGGCGAACAGCACCCACAGCCGGATCTCCAACAAGGTCAAGGTACCCGTCGAGGTCGGCGTAAGCAACGTTGCGTCGCGCGAGGGCAACGTGCAAGCCCGCAG
>CAZJTP010000266.1:0-4722 GCA_964548955.1 uncultured Phycisphaeraceae bacterium | reverse complement strand
AAGAAGCCAAGTCACCGGCCAACAGTGCATTATAGTACGCTTGTTTTGGGCCTAGGACCTGGCAACGTTCGCTGCCCCGCGGCGTCGCAAGACTATGGTTGCGGCCACTAGCAACAGCAGCAACATGGCCGTGTTGCCCCAGGCTGAAGTCGTGGGAATGGGCATGAACACGCTGCAATCAGGTTCCGAGTACCCCGGTTCGCAGTCACATATATTCGGTCCCTCGCACGTACCATGGCCGGAGCAGTTGTTCACATCATCGCAGTGGAAGGTCGAACAGTCCAGACCGGAGTAGCCCCAATCGCACAGGCATACGCCATCCGCCACACACACGCCATGCGAAGAGCAGTTGTTCAGCATCGTGCAATCCGGTGGATCCCAGTACTCGTACGCCCCGATATCCACGAACGCCCCAATCACACGCGGATTGCCGTCAAGGTCGAAATCCGATCCCGGAGGTAGCGCGCCATTCTCGCCGGCGTCGATGGACAACGAACCGGAAGTCAGGCGAAGATCATCGTCCAACGTGCCAACGATGCCGTCCGCGCCGGCGGCGTCCGCGAACAACGGATCGTCACCGGAGTTGCCGATCCCCCCCAACTCGCCCGTCCAGCCTTCAATGCGACTGTGGCTGATCACGCTTGTAAGCCCCCCCCAGTTGGGCATCGTGATCTGGTCCTCTTCCACAGTGGCGAGTTCGTCTTCGCTTAGGTTTCCCCACACGATTGAGTTGATGACCGTCGCGTTGCCGGAGTTCAGCTTCAGGCCGGCCGGCTTGTCCGGTGAAAGATTGTTGACGACCGTACAATTGATGAGCGTAGTTGTCGTCCCTAGTGAGTTAATGATGGCGCCGCCGCCGGATGAACCGCCGTTACCGAGTCCCACATTGCCGCTGAGGAGGCAATTCACAAGCGTCACTTCAGCAGTGTCTTCGCCGCTTATCCTTATGCCGCCGTTATCACGGTACAGAGACGTATTCCCCAAGAACCTGCAGCGGTCAAGCGTGATGACGCTCCCAGCTATCCACAGGGCGCCCGTATCAGTCGCCACGTTGTCAACAAAGAGACACTGCGACACAGTGGGCGATCCACCATCCGTCGCCATACCTCCCCCGTAAAACGCAAAATTGGCGACGAACGTACAGTTGGACACGGTCGGGCTGCCTTCCTCAGTAAACAGCCCCCCCCCCTTGTTAAAGTTGGCGGTGGCCCCTCCGCTTGCGTACCCAGCCGTTACCGTGACACCATCCAGGACTGCGGTCTCATCCACGCCAGTCGCCACCACAACGTGGTAGCTGTTTTCACCAGTTCCCGACCAATTAAGACCATCATCTCCGTTGAGATCCCCGCTGAATATGGTCTCATTGGCATCGATATCACGCTGCGCCAGATCGGTTTCGTAGCCTGCAAAACCTCCGTAGATGGCCAGGCCATCGATCATAGAAAACGCCTTCGCGCGATCTTCCCCGGGTACCGTTTCTACGGTGGGCGTGTACGTGCCCGCGGCGACCCAGATCTCCTGAACAGATCCAACCGACGCCTCCGCCGTCGTCAAGGCATCGTCGAGTTCGGTGAATGCATCGGCCCAGCTCTCGCCCGTTCCCAGACCCGTTGCCCCCGCATCAACAAAGAGCCTGCCCGGTTCACACTCGTCGGGGATGCCATTCCCGTTCAGATCCGCACTGATCCCCGCTATTATGTCGCAAGGATCAGCGTTCATATTACCGTTACAGTCTCCCTCAATGTCCAGGCACTCGTCCGGAACACCATTGTCATTGCAGTCCTGACTGGTACCGGATGCGATGTCATCCGCATCCTCGATTCCGTTGCCATTGCAATCCTGCGGAAGAACGATCACGACCGGGGCAAAGCTCGGGATCGGAATCGAAATGTTGCTATCATCGATCCAGAATGTTTGCTCTTCCAGGAATCGCACGACAAACGTACCTTGCACACCTGTGGGAGCATCGATGGTGATCGTGACACCGTATTGGGGAACGTTCGAATCGCCCACCGAGTCAAACGGATCCCAGACCATCGCCCCGGCCAGTGGAGGGAGACCCACGTTGCAGAAGGTCGCCTCAAAGGTATCCAAGTCTCGGAAGACGTACTCGGAGTGCATAGTATCGATCACAAAAGCGCTTTGGTCGTCGCAGAATCCGTCCGTGCAGGTGCCCGGGCAAGCGTACCCGTCAGGACACTCCGCGTCGATCGTGCAAGGGATTCGCGCAAACTGCAGCGCTTCGCCGATGTCGTTCTCGAACGTTTCTGGATCCACAGCGACCTGAAAGATACGCAGTTTTCTTGATCCATTCTGCAAGGGATCCCACCCGTAGAGCTGAGCCTCCAGAAATACCTTCTGCCCGTCCGTGTGCAACCGGATTTCGTTGCCGTCAATCGTGTGCGGCCCGCTCGCGTCAACGGGAACCAGGGAAAAGCCGAGCACGCACTCATCGGCGACACCGTCGCCGTCCGAGTCCGTCAACGTCCCACCTGCAATATCACAGGAATCGGCTACACCATTCTCATTGCAATCCAACTCGCATTCATCGGGAACGCCATTGCCCGTGCAATCGGCGCTGCTTCCCCAATCCACATCGCACTCGTCGGCCACACCGTTCCCATTGCAATCCATCTCGCATTCATCGGGAATCAAATTGCCATTGCAATCTCCAGTCTCTACGTCACACTCATCGGGAATCCCGTTGCGGTTGCAGTCCTCGTCCACTCCCGCGTCGATGCCGCATGAATCCGCCAGGCCGTCATCATTACAATCCGGTTCACATTCATCGGGAATCGTATTCTCGGTGCAATCGATGCTAAAACCCGACGAGATATCGCAGGCGTCCGCGATTCCATTGCCGTTGCAGTCCGGCTCGCAGCCATCCGGAACGCCGTTGTAGTTGCAGTCAACATCGAGCCCGGCGGCTAATTCACAGCTATCCGCCAGCCCGTCGCCATCACAATCGGGCTCGCACTCGTCTGGGATATGGTTGCCCGTACAGTCTTCACTGTCCCCCGCGTCGATATCACAACTATCCGCCGTGCCGTTGATATTGCAGTCGGGTTCGCATTCATCGGGGATGTTGTTTCCCGTGCAATCTTCAACGGTCTCATCCGCGATCTCCTGAAGGTCAGATAGACCGTTCCGGTTACAGTCGTCGAGTGCCACAAAGGCATTGACTACGCCGCCGCTCACCGTGGTGTCAAGCAAATCGGCAACGGGGCGTACGGTGTCGAGAATGCGAGCCTTCACGTCGGCTCCGCTCATGATGGGCAATCGACTTCGTACCAACGCGACCACTCCCGCGACGTGGGGCGAGGCCATAGAGGTGCCGCGAAAGGAGTCGAATTCAGCGTCGAGCACCGTGCTATATATGCTGACGCCCGGAGCACCAAGATCCACTGAAAGCGCTCCGAAGTTGGAAAACGAAGCCAGCTCATCTCGGTTATTGGTCGCTGCGACGGAGATTATGTTGGGAAGTGAGTAGGCAGCGGGGTAGCTCGGAAAGTAGTCGCTGTCGGCGCCGGCGTTGCCCGCGGCCGCCACGAAAATGTGATCGATCGCTTGCGTGGCGGCAATCACGTCGAAAAGCGCTTGCGAGAAATATGCTGAACCCCAACTGTTGTTGGAGACCATGATCTGCTGGTCGATGATGTACTCGATGGCGCTGATGGCACCGGAGGTAAAGCCGTGGCCGGTGTCGTCCAGAAACTTCAGTGCAACGAGATTGCAGGACCAGTTGATGCCGGTGACACCACAGCCATTGTTGCCGACAGCACCAATCGTTCCGGCGACGTGAGATCCATGGCTGTGGTCATCCATGGGATTGCCGTCATCATTCAAGAAATCGTAGCCGTGTAGATCATCCACGAACCCATTGAGGTCGTCGTCGATGAGGTTGCCGGCGATTTCCAAGGGATTGGTCCACATATTCGCAGCCAGGTCGGGATGAACATAGTCGATTCCGGTGTCTACTACGGCGACTCGGAAATCGGGATCGCCCGTCCACGCATCCCACGCTCTTCTCGCGTCAATGTCCGCTCCGGGGAGGCCGGGAACACCGTTGATGGTTTGGCCATCATTGGCCAGACCCCAGAGCAAGCCAAAGTTGGGGTCGTTGGGCGTAGTGAGAGCGTGGACCACAAAGTCCGGTTCGGCGTAGAGGACGTCGGGATTCGCAAGATAGTCATTAAGCGCAGCGAGAATGCCATCCCGTGGCACCTCCAAGAGCTGAAGGTGCCGAATACCGGAATACGTTCTGAGAACTCGACGGCCCGTACTGGTGCCGTGCGCCGCGCGCTTGGCCGCTGAGGAAATATCCGATCGGAAGCGAACCAGGATCCGGGTGGGATGATGCGGCGCATCCAGTTGTGTTGGATCCACAAAACGCCCGCGCACAGGATGGACACCTCCTCCTCCCTTACGCAACAGCTCGCGGACAGTAAGTAGATCTTGGGGCCTGCTGTTTTCCGCCACCTGCGAGAACGACGCTAGGTCGGCTTCCAGAAGTGGTAACTCCGCCTGAGCGTATTGAAGAGTGCAAGCAAAGAAAACGACTGTGAACCGCAGGTTGCAGCCGGAATGTCCCACATGTCCGACCATGCAGAGCATCCTATCAGAGCAAGTCACTCTTGTCAACCGAGATTCCCCACTTGCTGCCTCCGAGGCAGGGCAATCGCATCTTATTTATATCTGGTGAGGCTCTGGGGCGGGTGCTAT
>CAZJTP010000265.1:0-4761 GCA_964548955.1 uncultured Phycisphaeraceae bacterium | reverse complement strand
CACGAGTTTAACCACGTGGACAAAGCCATCGAAGCCTTCACCAAGGTCGGCAAGAAGTACGACATCCTCGGCAAGACCAAGGAGCAGATCATCGCCAAGTACGGCGAGTAGGGTGGGCATTGCCCACCACAATTGTATCCATGAAGAGGCTGTTCGGAGCTGTAGGGCAGGTCGTTGTTCCGCGCCAGCGGAACGTTGACCTGCCCCAACGGGGCGGATCATGCCCCCGACCCCTGTTCCGAGCCGCGACCGTGAGGGAGCGGTCAACCGTAGGGTCGGCACCGCTCACTACCGCCCCGCGGCGGCAAAGCGTCAGGCCTACCTCACTTGCTGGCGGGTGTGGGCGTTCTGGTTTATTCGCGTACAATGGTCCCATGTGAGCCATCCCGGCGATAATATGTGAGCCGTTGATGACAGTGCGGCTCTGACATCTTCGAATAAGCAGCGCGGCAAAGGCAAACGCTGTGTGTAACCAAGTTACTCAGTTGAGGTACTTGCGATGATCACGCGCTTCCGAGTTAAGAATTACAAGGCCCTTCGCGACGTGACCTTGGACTTGACGCCGATCCATGTCCTCATCGGCCCGAATGACTCCGGCAAAACAAGCATCCTCGATGCCATCGCCGCCTTGTGCCGGAGTGTCGATCACGAACTGCCGCAAGCTTTCACCGGGCAGTGGAGCGGGACGAATTTAGTTTGGCGAGGCGAAAACGACCTTTTGGTCTCGCTTAGTGTGGCCTTCGATAATAGGGGCGACAGTTACGACTACGATATCACGACCAAGTTCCACCAGGATGCACGCAACGTTCGAATCGCTACCGAGACTTTTGTGGCTGCATCACAGGCACAGCCGGTTGACCTTAGTGTCGCAGGAAATCATTTTTCCCGGGTACGGGGTCTTACATGTGGTTACGAATCAGTGTCCGGGCCTTTGATGGACGCGGCCCGGGCCGTCCACGATGCTCTTGTAGGAGTGCAGGTCTACAGATGGAACCCGCCGTTTCTTGCCTTACCTGTTGCTCCTGATGCCGCGCGCCAATTTCGGATGGAACCATCCGGATTCGGCCTGGCGCTGTGTCTTGACGACATCCTGAGCTACGACCGAAGCCGCTTCACTGAGCTTGAGGAAAGGTTCAGGGAGAGGTTTCCGCACATTACTTCGATCAAGCTTCAGCGGGAGAAGGCCTACCGTGCGCCAACCGATGATCCCGAGCAAGTCCCCATGCTCGCCAAGGCTGACGGGAAAGGGATTTACTTTGAATTCGAGAACGGCGGTGAGTTGGTTCCCGCGTCTCAGGTTTCGGACGGCGTTTTACTGATCCTTGCGTACCTTACGGTATTGTATCTACCGAAACCTCCGCGACTCGTTCTGGTCGAAGAGCCGGAGAACGGTATCCATCCCAAACGTCTTCAGGAAGTATTGAATATCCTGCGCGACCTTGTCAAAGAGCAGGCGCACAGTCAGGTCATCCTCACGACACACTCACCTTATGTTGTTGACCTGTTCGAGCCTGAGGAAGTCAGTCTGTGCCAGATGGGAAAGGACGGCTCCGTGTCTGTTCACCGACTCTCGCAGAGCAAGACGGTCCGTGAGCAGCTTGATGTCTTCACGCTCGGCGAGATCTGGACGGCGGAGGGTGACGAGGCTCTAGCACGGTCAAGCAGACCGGACGAGGCAGAATGATAAAAGCCCTCATCGTGTCCGAGGGTCCCCACGAATCCGGCGGTGCGCTTGAGGTCCTCGTTACCCGGCTGGCCACATCGGAACTCCGATGCGAACCAGAGCGCATGGCCTGCCAGGAGATCCACGCCCATCACGGTAAAGGGCAGGGGTTCTTCAAAAGAGCGATTCGTTGGCTTCTGGAAGCCAGAAAGCGTGGATTCGACGCGCTGATCCTTGTCGTTGACGAAGACGGGCAGTCCGGACGTGTGCGGGACATCGCTGCGGCTCAAGCGTACGAGAATGTCTCGCTCCGGCGGGCGCTCGGCGTTGCGATACGGACTTTCGACGCCTGGATGCTCGCTGATGAGCGTGCCTTGACCACAGTTTTAAGATACCAAGTTGCGCGCCAGCCTGCCCCGGAGAATAATATGGACCCGAAGCAGGCGTGCGCCGATCTGCAGGTGCGAGGCGAACATGGGATGACGCAAACGCAAATGTATGCGGCCGTCGCTGCCCATGTTGACATTGGGACGCTTGAACAGCGGTGCCCACGTGGTTTTGCCCCATTCGCGAAGCGGGTGCGTGGATTGTAGTGACGTAGGTTAGGTCAACAGCTCCGACATTCTTGAGCGAGAGCGAGTAGGTGTTTACGCGTTGGATTGGTGCTGCGGCTGCGATGGGCGGCAGGATCAAGCCCCGGATTTCGAGGATATAGCGGATTACGCGATGGAATGTGGATATGTCGGGTCTGCTGACCCGACCTACGATGCTCGGGGATCGTCGATTCGCAGCATGATGTGAGTGTAATCATGGGTCACAGCGATAACCCGGCGGGACGTCTGTTATTGATTTTGCGTCGAGCCAAAACACTTAAATACGAAGAGAAGAATCTAACCGTTTTCAATGGGTGGGCTCGCGTCTTTGACGTTAACCCGAGTGATAAGGCCCTGGTCTTCCATAGACTGGGATTGCTTTGGCAGCTCCCCCTTGCCGTCGCGACAAGGGTGCGGAGGACTCCGAACATCAATCCCGATGCGTACCTACACTGGTTATCGATGATCGAACGAGTGATCCGGTCGCACCGTTTGGATAGCTCTTGGCGGGAACACATTGACCCAATCCCCGAGGAGGCACTCGGTAGTCTGGAGACATGTAGCGATGCTCTATCGCGCCATTACAATGAGAAATCGATCAATGAGACCCAGCTCAAAGAACTACATACCGACGTGCAAGGACTCTTGACTGACGTCATTGCGGCTGAAATTGCTCCAGGATTGAAGGAGTACATGCTCAAACATCTTGACATGATCGAGCGTGCCATTCAGGATTATCAGTTCCTTGGAGCGGAGCCCCTTGCTACTGCATTTGAAAGCGCAATGGGGTCCGTGTTCATCTCAAAGAAGGTTGCGACTGAAGCAGCTGACACTCCGTTGGGAAAGCGTTTCTGGGATATCTTAGCGAAACTTGCGATGGTCGTGACGATCACGGTGGGCGTACCACAGCTACCTGGAAGAGTTGGTCAGCTGCTGTCCAAGGCTCAAGATTACCAAGCTGCTCCTTCAGATGAGAACCACGGCGGGATCGCGGAACTTGAGCAAGAGGAGTCGGACGCCGAGGAGGAAACGCCCGAGGACCAGTAATCGTAGGTCGGATCATCAGACCCGACATTCTTGAGCGAGGGCGAGTCGGCGTTTACGCGTCGGATTGGTACTGCGCCCGCAATGGGCGGCAGGATCGAAGCCAGGATTTCGAGGATATAGCGGATTACGCAATGGAATAGGGATGTGTCGGGTCTGGGGACCCGACCTACAATGCTTGAAGCCCGCGCGGATAAGGGTAGCGAGTAGGTTGGGCATCGCACCCGGGGTTGGTTGCAATGGCTGATTTTCTCACTGAAAACCAACTTGCTATCGTGTGCGCCCTTATCGGCATAGACCTCACCTTATTCGTGACGTGGTATTTCGAGAAGCGGCGCTTACTACAACTTGACATCAAGGGATCGTTGAAGCGATGCCGGGAAACCGAATCGTGGGACGACAAGAGCGAGCTCAAGCTCTGCCAATGGATGCTCTACGTCGATGAAGATGACCTACACAACGCTGATCTTCTTAAGCTGTACCGTATTCGGAGCAGCATAAGGGACTACTTATACATACATCGGTTTGGTCATGACCCGATTGCGCTGCCCGGAGTAATTGAACGATTCCTGCAAGACGCGGCGGATCGCCTCCGCTATCGGCGTGAGACTACCGTGCGTCACAAAAGAGAGTGAGCGAGCGAGTAGGGTGGGCACCGCCCACCAATCGTAGGTCGGATCGGCAGGTTCAGCTATGTGTCTTGATTCACGAGACGCGGACTACATCCCGCGCGGACATGCGTATGCGAGGTGTTGACCGCGCGTACGAGTTGATTCACGTGCGGCAAGGGGCGCCTCATGCAGTTTCCGGAAAATGGCGATCACCCGGTGGTTTGGATACGCTGGCACTGCGATGTAGCGGTAGAGTCTGGGGGCATTGCCGTTATCGTCGTTGAGTCTGATCGCACGCGTACCCTCACATTGCGCAACACTGCCAGAGACGTAGGCGGCGTCTTCCTGACCTGTCATGCTATGCGATCAGGAAAGCAGTTCCTACGTTTTGTGGCAGAATCCCTGGGTATCAGGGGCTCAGACCAAGTATCCTTCGAACTGTATGAGCAGATCAGGAACGAACTCGCAGGATCAAAGACTCCGCTGTTCTTCGATCGAGCGGAGCTGTTGACAAAGGTTCCGCTACAAATGGTCTTGGAAATCGTAGAGGATTGCCAGATAGGATCCATTCTGAGCTCTAGCTCGCGCGTGCTTCTGGAACGGATTGAACGGGTCGACGAGTCGGAGAAGTTCATGAGTTACTGTTCCTTCTACTGCCCAAATGTCAGACCGACTCGAAAACTGCGAGAACTGCAGAACGCTGCAGGGACCTACGGAGTTCCTCCGACGCTCAAGTTCCCGATACACTAAGTTGCAGGTCAGGTCCGCAGACCCGACATCGTCCCGGTAAGCAACGGTTATCGGGTCAATAGACCCGACATTCTTGAAGAACGGGTTTCATGGCGAGGTA
>CAZJTP010000264.1:0-4799 GCA_964548955.1 uncultured Phycisphaeraceae bacterium | reverse complement strand
CCGGCCGGTGCGCTCACTTTGCCTCCCAACGACCTCGCAGATGATGATCACCAGCGCGATCAAGGAGAACTTGAACACGATCGCCCAATGGAACCCCAAATGGTCGATGATCGCGGATACGATCGGGTTGACCTCGTACCCTCTCCAGACGAATAGCACGATTACCGTCAGGAAGATGTCCAGCGCGGAGACGAAAACGAGCCACACGTACGCGTTTGGATAGCGCATGTGCGGCAGCGAGAGAAAACGCAGTCGGTGAGGGCGAGCACGGGGTATCGCCACCTCCGTGCCGCACTCGTGACAACGCCCGTCGTCATTGATGCGAAGGAATTGACTGCAATACGGGCACTTCCGCAACTTCTCGCGATAGTCCTTCTCATCCATATTGACCATCACGTCGAAGCCCACGGGATCGAACCCGCAGGCTTCGACGCGACTCATATATCCACACTTTGCAGCGCCAGGTCGGGAACCTGTGCCAGGCGCTTGCACGACGACGCGGCGCTACAGGAACTTGTCCGCGATGCCGGCGAGCTCTCGTACGTGGGCGGCGCTCGCATCGAGCAGCTTCCGCTCCTCAGCGTCCAGCTCGACCTCGATGACCTTCTCGACACCGTTGGCACCGAGCATGCACGGTACGCCGACGAAGTACCCGCCGACGCCGTACTCCTTGTCGCAGTAGGCCGCACAGGGCAGGATGCGGTGCTTGTCCTTGACGATCGCTTCGACCATCCGCATCGTGCCGGCGGACGGGGCGTAGTAGGCGCTTGTGCCCATGAGCTTGACGATCTCACCGCCGCCCATTCGCGCCCGCTTGATGATCTCGTCGAGGCGATCCTTCGGGATCAATTGTGTGACCGGGATGCCGGCCACGGAGGTGTACCGCGGCAGCGGCACCATGTCATCACCGTGGCCACCCATAAGCAGTGCGTTAATGTCCTCGACGCTGCAGCCCAGCTCCATCGCGATGAACGTTCGGAACCGCGCGATGTCGAGGCAGCCCGCCTGACCGACGACACGGTGCGTCGGGAAGTCGGTCGTCTTCCAGGCCGTGTACACCATCGCGTCAAGCGGATTGGAGACGACGATCAGAATCGACTCGGGCGCAACCTTGGCAACCTGCTCCGACACCGATTTGACGATCTTGACGTTAGTCTGGATCAAATCGTCCCGGCTCATGCCCGGCTTACGTGGGATGCCGGCGGTGATCACGACGACATCGCTGCCCTCGGCCGAGCCGTAGTCGCTGCCGCCGATGATGTTGCAGTCGAAGCGATCGACCGGCCCACACTGGGCCAGGTCAAGCGCTTTGCCCTTGGTCTTGTCCCCAAACTCGGGAATGTCGATCAGAGCGATGTCGCCGAGCTCCAGCTCCGCCGCCCAGACAGCGCAGTTCGCGCCGACGTTGCCGGCTCCGATAATAGCAATCTTTGCACGTTTCATGAAATGTCCCCTTGTCAGTAATACGTAAACAAACAACGATAGCCCGGTAAAGAGATGATACTTGCTCGGGATTCCAGCGCCAACCCGGTCCCCGGGCTCTGGCGGGTGAGCGTCAACTTAAGGAGTAAACGCGGATTCGGCAGGATTCCACGGCGAAACGGCGCTCGGTTTACTGAGCTCGTGGTCGGCTACGCTGGGCGTAGCGCACATTTTTGCCGAGGGGGCACGCTACTACGGCCGGCCGTTCTCGTTGGCTGTGGGATTGGTCGGCTTACAGCGCTGTGGCCGCTCGACCCGGCCCGTGTGCGCATCGAGCGAAGCGAGGACAAGCGGCTCAAGTACATCGTCTCGCCTTCGGATGGCAGCGAGACCGTCACGCTGCAGGCCGCGGACGTTTTCCACCTGCACGGGCTCGGATTCGACGGCGTCACCGGTTACAGCGTAGCGCACCTGGCTCGTGAGTCGATCGGTGCGGCCTTGGCTGCCGAGAAATCCGGCGCGGCCCTGTTCGGCAACGCTGCCCGGCCCGGCGGTGTCCTGGAGATCGGCGGCAAGCTATCCGACGACGCCCGAAACTACCTCAACGAATCGTGGAAAGGCATGTTTCAAGGTGCGGACAAGGCGCACAAGACCGCGATCCTCGAGGAGGGACTCACCTTCAAACCGATCGCGATCCCCAACAATGAAGCACAGTGGATCGAGGCCCGGGCGCTGGAGAACATGAATCCCGCGGACGGACTTGATGAGTTCCTGCAGCCCCTGAATATCGAGCCCGTGGAGGGGAGAGCCACGGGTGCCACTGCCTCTCAAGACTGAGTATCATACTCCGACCCTGAGGATTGAGAGGGAGACAATCTATGGCAAAGACGAAGGCCAAGAAGACACGGAAGCAGTTCAGACTCACACACGCAAGAAAGGTCGTGGCACCGCGGCTGATCGGCTACGAGATCCAGATGTTTCTCCGATGTCTGCTGAGTTGGAGGGTAAGTCTCCAGAAGCAGATTCCTGAGCGCTGGTTGCAGGTAACTCTAAGTAACGCACGCCTGGAGGTGACTCTTGTGCACGCACGAATCATGCTCGACTTCTTCGAAAAGAAATCGAGGAAGGCAGGAGAAGACGACGTTTTATCGAGCGATATCGGATTTCCTGCCAAGCACGTAAGGGGTAGTAAATCGCTCAGAATGCAGATCAACAAGAGGCAGGCACATCTCACGTACACACGGCGGGCTTTCATGTGCACGCCGGAGAAGAAGACGTGGTCACCCGACGTCTTTCGTTGGCTTGTTAAGCGTTGCGTCAAGTTCCTGACAAACAAGGATGTTAACAGCTTTGTCGCGACGCATGGGGACGATGATACCCGACAGCTCTGGAAACAAAACCTGAAGGATGCGCACACAGTGTGTCAGTGGTTCACGTATCAATGATACGTAAATGGGTGAAATCACAAGAAATGCGCGCAACACTTGCAATACCAAATCCGCTGTCGTAAGCTTAAAACGAAGGTCGCAGCCTACGTCGGCTAGCCTGGAATCGCCTCATAACCTGAAAGGTCGCAGGTTCGAGTCCTGTCCCCTCTGTTCACAACTCCTTACAGGCCAGTCACTTACGGCTGACTGGTCTTGGATATCACAGCGCCCGATTCCAGGATGGGATGTGTAGGGCTGGTTTGGGACGGTCGGTTTCCGCGCGTGGCTACCCCCAGACCGGATCCGTTGCCGGGTTTGCTGGTCGTCGCGACCGCCTCTTCTCCACCGGCGGTAGGTTCTGACTCGGATCGGCTTTAGTGGGGAGGATCGTCCAGGCCCGTCCTGTCGAAGGACCGATTGTCGTATGATGGTAGCCATGGAGCTTGGAGGCTGCAGAACCCGGATCAGATGAATGAACAGACACCCACGCGGAGTTCGATTCTGTCTCACCCCGTTCCTGTTCGCGTTCTTTTCCGCTCTAACGGCGGGGGATGCCGTGGAGATGGTGATGCTAGAAGCTCGGCAAGCCAAGAGAGAGGGCGGTGTTCGCTTTCTCCAGAATCCCGAGAGACTGGGTTTCCCGGATTTGAAACAGAAAGCCACGTGGCGGCTTGAGCGTGTGCGGCCTGCCCTATATGACCTGGATCTCACGTATTCATCGGGCAACGGCCGAGAAGGCCAGCGAGCCGGCTTCATCGGGGTAGCAATTGGGCAGGCACAGTACGAGGTACCGATCATAGCCACGCGGGGGTGGGGAAAGGCAAGAATCGTGTCGATAGAGAAGATCTCCATAGGAGAAGAAAGCACCGAACTGAGTGTTTATGTCACCCAGCGAGCAGAAGGTGTGCATACTGTGTTGGATCTGTGGTCTGCAGACCTCACTCTCTGGAAGCCGCGTACGAAGGAGGTCGGCAAAGTTCGGAAGAGGCGCACGCCTCATGGCCGTTACGCTCAGTATATCCCCAGAACCCTCAAGGAGCCGGTAAAGATTCTTGTGGTCGTTCATGGTACTCCTGGCAAAGACGAAACCGCGCTGGAGGTAGCCGAGAACTTTCTCATCGGTTTCATACCGGCCGCAAAGAGGAGAGGAGTCATACTCCTGGCGCCGGCTTTTGATCAGCGAAATTTCGGAGGGCTTGCCGGGCCGGGGGGCGGCTATCGTGGGTTGTTTGGGAGGAAGATTCGAGCCGACGAGTTTCTTAACGAGATTCTCGCGCGATACATGACTTCGTATCCCGGCTACGACGGTACGATCTATCTGTATGGGCATTCAGCCGGTGGACAATTCGTTAGTCGCTATGCCGTGATGCACGCCGGCAAACTCAACGCGGCTGTAATCAGCGCTGCAGGCTCCCACGCATTCCCGAATCCAAAAGTCCCATGGGCAGATGGGATGCAACCGCTCCGACGAACAATGGCCTGGGACGCAGACGCGAAGCCGAAACTCGTTGACATCCGTCCGGACCCAAACGGCTGGCTGGAGGCGTCACAATTACCCATCACGGTCCTTGTCGGAGGTGGTGACGAGACGCGGATGTCTCAGAGCCGAACTCAAAAAGGTACGGACATGGTCACGAGGGCCACGTGTTGGGTGGCGGAGATGAACGCTCTGGCGGAGTCCGAGGGCAAGGTGGGAACGGTTCGTCTTGTCGTAGTTCCTGGTGTTGGCCATGACTCGGCACATCTCACCCCTGCAGGAATTCGGTGTCTCTTTCCGGAATAAGCCGGCCTGCTCGATCGCCAGAGGGAATTCACGCCGTGTTCAGGGTACACGACCCACGGGCCGGGAGGGGGTGATTCTGCCCCCAGCCCGCGCATCGTAACTCGGCCACTAGCCCAACCTTCGCACGTTTTGGAAAAATCGCCTGAATTTGCCTGAAAGATCCGCGT
>CAZJTP010000263.1:0-4817 GCA_964548955.1 uncultured Phycisphaeraceae bacterium | reverse complement strand
AAACCAGAAAGATCCGGCGACACCAGGACCAGCCCTTGCTGTGGCCTGATCGCGTTGGTCCCGTCTTTGCCAACCGCCAAGTCCGTGTGGAAGT
This sequence comes from uncultured Phycisphaeraceae bacterium, assembly GCA_964548955.1. Taxonomy (GTDB): domain Bacteria; phylum Planctomycetota; class Phycisphaerae; order UBA1845; family UBA1845. The sequence goes on along the minus strand of CAZJTP010000263.1, from coordinate 4,723 downwards.
CCAGCAGCGGGGCAAGATCACACCCTACGGCGGAGTGTCCCTCGCCCACGATCTGGCCATGCGCCTTCAACTCGACCGGGACATCAACCGGTCGATCCGGCGATGTCCCCGCTGCCACGAGATCAATCGTGAGGCCGCGATCTACTGCGCTCAATGCGGCACGCGCCTGCCAGGCAAGTGACACGAACCGGCTGTCGATAACTCAGTCTTCGGCGACGCACTACGCGATGCGGTTGTCGTCGCGCCCGTCCATAAACGCCCGGATGTTCCGGATCGTAATCTCGGCGCGACGGTGCAGCGCTTCGTTGGTCTTAAACGCAATGTGAGGCGTCAGCAGGGTGTTGCCAGCCTGAACCAAGGGATCATCCTGAGCAACGGGCTCCCGATCGAACACATCAAGAGCAGCCCTAATGCGACGCTCCTGGAGTGCACGAATCAGAGCATCCTTGTCCACCACGCGTGCTCGCGCCGTGTTGATGAGGCAGGCGCCGGGTTTCATTAGCCCGAGTTCTCTTACGCCGATGATGCCTTCGGTCTCCCTATTGAGCTGCAGGTGAATCGATACGACGTCGGCCTCGGACAGGACCTGTCCCATTGACAAGTATGTACCGCCGATGTCCGTGAACTCCTTCCGCTGCGTTCGCGACCAACCGATCAGTCTGCATCGAAAGGCCGCAAACAGCTCCGCAACCCGCAAGCCGATCGCTCCGGTACCGATGACCCCGACAACCTTTCCCGCCAACTCCGTCCCCCAATGATCCACTTTCCAACCGCCGGAGCGTATCGTCCGATCCGAATCGGGAATGTCACGCAGCAAACAGATCGTCAAGGCGATCGCGAGTTCGGCCACGGAGTCCGTCGAGTATGCCGGAACATTGCAGATTGCTATGCCGCGCCAGCGGCACGCATCGAGATCGAGAAAGTCATAGCCCGTAAAGGCCACGGCGATCATGCGAACGTTTGGGAAGCGATCGAGGATTTCGTCATCCACCGCAGCCCGAACGGTGACGATGCCGAACACATCCGCCGGCTTCTCGACGCGGCGCCAATCCTCCCACACGGGAACAAGCTGCAAGCCGGCTTCGGTGATCAACTCCTCGATGGTCCGCTGCTGAACGCCGAGACTCTGCAGAAACAGTAGACTCTGCATATCCGCCCTTTCCTCCGCTCACTATTGCAATCCCTTGAACGTTGCTTCGTGAAGTTAATGGCAACATCGTCAACAGTCCAGGTAAGGTGGTTTGTGGTCCTGGTGCATGGCGGATTCGACAGGCGCTCACTCGTCCTTCTGCGCGGTATCTGCATGGCGGCCTATTGTTGATCATCTCGCCCGAACGATGAGCCTTAGTTCGCGCCACCGTTTGGCCGCACCGTGGGCGCTACGTTGCGGGCCCTTGTCGCGACTTGCGGATCTCGTCGGCTCGCTTGATCCCCGCCTGGTAAATGGCTTGGAACTCATCGCCGGTGATCCCCAAAGTGGTGGCGATGCGCACGAGCACACTGCGCTCCTCGTCGGAGACCTCGCCGTCAATGCGGGCCTGGGCCACGAGCAGCTTCAGCGCTGATCGGGCCGTCGCCGTCGATCCGATCAGGATGTTGTCGGCGATGGAGTCGTCCTGCTCCGCCGCTTCGATCATCGCCTCTAAGGAAGCCCGACCGATGCCGACACGCTGGGCAAGACCCTGCACGACGCCCTTCTCCGACCGGCGGATTCCCCCGTCCGCCACCGCGACCACCAATGCAGCCTTGAGGAGTTCAAGATCCTCCATCGATCCCATGAGCGTTCTCCAGTGTGGGGTGTCGAGTGTATCGCCTGAGCTTCGACGCAAGTCTATGGAATGGCCCTCGCACGGGCAAGTGTCGTTCTTCGGATGCCACTGGTGGCTTGTCCGCCAGTGCGAATAGGGCAGCCCCGGTGGCCTGTTCTACCTTACTCGATCAACAGGAACGCATATCGGTTCATTGGCTGCGTGTAATCCGAGAGGACATGGATGGGTAGTCCGAGCAACCTGACCGTCGAGAAGACGTCCACCGCCAAGGCCTCGGGAGTCGGTCTTGCTGCCTCCGGATTCGTGCAGTCCGCCTTCGTGGCCACACATTCCGGGCAAAGATGACAACTGTCCATGAACACCAGAAATGCCCTCTCGTGACCGGAGATGAAGACCTCCCTCTCTAATTCCAGGAGCTTCTGATTGACAGACCTGGCCCAATTGTGCCGATCCTCGGGGTCATCGAGCCGCTTCTCGAAGCGGAACACGACGGCGGCCGAGTACTCGCTGAAGAACCGGCGGCACTCGTCAACCGACGGTACGTTCGGCGGGCACGTAGCCGTCCGGCCATACTCATCGCACCCAAACCGGCACTTCATCCGCACCCACTGTGCCACGACAATGTCCTTCGGCTCGATCCACGCAAAGTCAGTGTACCCTCGCTTCCGAAACAACGATTCAAGAGCTTCACGATCCGCCATGGTCTGTCCTGTTCACCGAACTCAGTAATCTACCGAAACCGCGACTACACGGAAAGCAGTTCGATGCGCCCCCGTGCACCTCCGAATCGGCCCGCAACGACGGACCCTATGATACGCAAAAGAGGTCCTTCTGCTCAAAATCAAGGAGCCTTTCCGATCTGATCACGACTCCAAGATTTATCGGTATTTGTGACGTGGGAACAGTGGTGGATTGTGTCGGTACAGGCGATACCACTATCTTCCCTTCCACCGTGTACTGCGGACCCGCGTAGAGAATCCCAAGAAGCTTTAGGCGCGACCCCACGGTGATCCCACCATCTGCATTTGGATAGGTTCCCATATTATAGAGCAGGACCGGGGACCCACTTGAGCCTGGGAAGCAAGCAATGTCAACTAAGAATTCCTTTCGTCCCTCGTAATCAATGTACGGATGTGTCGCAGTGATCCCCTTCCGAAAAACCGGCATGTTGTTCGCTGAATCCCAAATCCCAGTCGGATAACCCACCATCACGACGTCCTCGAGAGCCGCGAGTTTGGATAATTCGTCATCGCTTGGAAGCAGGCTCTTTTCGAACGCCCTATAAAACATTCGTCTACTCTTGGCCTGCGCCTGTCTGAGCAATTCAGCAATCGGGAGTACACACAAGTCCACTTCATCGTTTGGATGGGGGATCCAAGCACTCTCCGAGACGCACAAGTCAACAGTCTCAAATTGTCCTGTCAAAGGAGTGTCGTTGTCCGCTGCTCTTGTCATGTGTATTATGGCGTGAGTAGAACCCCGAATGAGGTGCCGATTCGTTACGATTACGGGTACTCTACGGTCGTCCGAACAGAGAAAGTTGTAGAAGGACCCCGTTCCGACAAATCGCTGTCCTGACTGATCATAGGATTCGATCCGTGTTGTGGTATATGCCAGATTTTCGGCCAACATCATTTGCATGCCAAACTTGACCTCGCCCGGCGCTATTAGTGGCTTGGTCCCGCTGGTGGCCTGTCCACCGGTGCAGAGAGCTACAGCCGCGGTGGTGCGTTGTCAAGCCGGTAAGCCGTGGCCCCGCCATGGACCGTGGGAAGATCGAGGTCGGGGAAGTGGTCAGGGTCAAGTCGTCGCCGGGTGCCACTGGTGGCTTGTCCACCAGTGCTATGCCTACACTTGACCGTAATGTTGGGCGAGCGTCAAGTCGATTCTCCCGTGGCTGGCGTTCCACACTCTTCTCACTGGCAGCAAGCTGCCAGTACCACCCCTCCTTACGCTACTTTTGCGCAGACTTTTTTGGCGGCGTCAGTGAGGTACTCGGCTGTAGGTCTCCATTTCTCCAGGCACCGCTCGGGACCGCGCTTGGCCGGTACACCGATCTTGATGAGGGCCTCTCGCTCGTTGGAGGGCTAGGGAATCTCCTGGCTGCGGGTCGGTCCCGGTGCGGACACAGCAATACCCATGACCGCCTCAAGCAATCCGACGAGGAATCTCGCCCTCGGTCTATGCCGGTAGGCAAGCACTGGTGATATCCCATACGCCGCGCATCCTTGTGGCTACATCGACAACAATGCAGACGCCCTTATAGCCAACCTTCAATCCCTCGGGTGAAGCCTGCATTGGCCTGATATTGTCACGGATCGCGCAGTAGCGGATTTCCCGGCGCATGCGGTGATCGACCGGATCGAAATGGTCGGAAGAACGACGCGCGCGACGATCAGTCCTTGACTCGATACCGGTCCGCGTCGGCAAAGACATCGATGGCGCGGAAGTGACTCAGGAACTTCGCGCCGTGCTCGATGCCGGACGGGATGTGATACGAGTCGCCTTGGGCGTAGCGCTTCGTTTTACCGCCGATGGTCAGCTCCATTTCGCCCTCCACGACGACACCCCACTGCTCACCGTGGGTGTGCGGCGGGATCGCGTCGATCGGGTCGATGTCAAAGAAGGCGACCTGATGATCCCTTGATTGGGAGATCCATGCGCGGACGCCCGAAAGCGGAATGTCAGCCTCCGGGAGGCAAGTGATCATTTGCGGGAACGATTCGTTGCTCATGTCAAAGCCTCCGTCTTGAGACAGGCGTAGGGCGTACTCCCCGGGCCGCCCTCATCCGACCGGCGTACATCAAGCCAATCAAGCGGGGTTGTCAACCCAGCCGGGTGCGCCCCGGGGTGCATCCTGTCCTGGGTGGCATGAGCAAGCGCGGCGCCGCCATGGACTAGTGTACCGTCACACCTGTTTTTGTGGGTTATCCGAACCGCGCCCGTCAGGAAGC
>CAZJTP010000262.1:0-4839 GCA_964548955.1 uncultured Phycisphaeraceae bacterium | reverse complement strand
AGGAAGTTTTGTCCTCAAAAGCAACTTGCGGGGGGCGTGCCTTTCATGGATAAGTTCTTTGTTCACAATGTTTTAGAGTGATCTGATTAGGACATGGGCTTCAGGCAGGCTGTCAGCAAAGAAGGAGGTCGGTTTGAGGTTTGACGGGTGTGCTCTTCCTGGGCGACGGTGTCCCGAGCTGTTCGCTTGCGTCGGTCATCCAAGGTTGAAGTGCACGCAACCTCCCAGACTCGGCGACCTGCTCGCGCAAACGCCTTACCTTCCCTGTGCCCTCGCCATTGTCGGCAGCGGATGCACCCGCCAACTCTCACTTCGACGTGTCCGTTTCGCCTGGATGGCATTTTCAGGAGCCATACCGGAAAACGCTCTATCCTTCCTGTGCCCAACTGAATGCGCGGACACCAATGACAAAGCACACTACGCCGACGCCGAGAAGAATACCGCAGGGAAACAGCATCTCGAAAAACGAGTAGTTGCGCCAGATTGCCCCCTCCATCGCGACGATGGCCCACTTGACTGGACTGACGTGGCTTAAACTCTGCATCCATCCGGGCATGACGATGAGGGGCACCATGCCTCCGCCAAGCATGGCCAGGATTAGCAGCACGGCCCAGCCGATCCCGCCGGCGGCCTGCTCGGTTTTACCCAGAACGGAGAGAAACATCATGATCCCCACGAAGCAGAGTGAGGCGGAGATGATTGCGAGCCCCGCAAGGGCAAGCGAGTTCGGCGAGACGCGAAAGGCCAGCCAACCGATCAGCAACAACATGATCTGTAGCGTCACGGTTGTCGAAAAACACGCCAAGGCCTTGCCGGCCAAGATCCGTCCCCGGCCAATGGGGGCAGTGCGCAAACGAACCAGCGTGCCCTTCGTACGTTCCGTCACCAGGGAGATGCCGAAGCCGGCGGCGCAGCCGATTAAGCCCCAGATCATCCCCTGGGGAAACGAGATGTCATAGGAACTCGTTGGGTTCTCGCCGGTCTCCTCGTGCGCGACATCCGCCTGGTCGATCGCTACTTGCCCAAAGCTACCGCCCAGACCGCCATCGCCTTCCGGCAAGTTCGTAATGAACGAATCGAGCGCGGGCAGGAACAGTTGGAGCGTAGTCCGCATGACTGGATCAAGCTCTTCGTTGTTCCCAATACCGACAAGCGAATCCGCGATGAGGGTCTTCATCTTCGTTCGGTCGGTCAAGGTCTCCTTGATTGTCAGGTAAGTGTACTGAGTGAGGAGCCCCTGGAGCATACCGGCTTCCGCACGGCGGGAAGGATCGATTCCCGTTTCGAGCCTCGGCATGCCGCCCCCGAAGGGGTTGGCCACCGATTCGCCAAATCCTGCCGGTAGAATGACAAACGCGACGAGCTTCCCCCGGCGAACGGCGTTACGAGCTGTTGCCCGGTCGGTTAGCGTAACCGCAAGCTCTTCAGCCTCCTCCAGAGTCCTAATGAACTCCCGGGAACCGTCGGTTCCATCCTCGTCGACGACCGCGATCTTCATCGCGCTTACCATTCCACCACCGCCGGACCCGGAGAAGATCGCCCCGAAGAACATGCAGTATACCAACGGGAAGAAGAAGACGAAGAAGAACCCAGCCCGGTCGCGAACGAGCAGGCGAAGGTCTTTGGCCGCCAGGGCAATTATCTCCTGCATCAGTCGCGCAGATGCCTTCCCGTAAGGTTCAAGAACACCCGCTCCAGGTCGGGCCGATCGACCCGAAAACGCAGGAGCTCTCCTTGTTGCCGCAGCTTATCAAGCTCCGCCAGGGGATCGTCGGTTTCGACGGATACTTCTCCATCTGTCCGCTCAACCGTCAAGACGCTCTTGCCTCCGTGGGCGGCGATAAGCTCGTCGACCGTATCGAGCGCCAATAGCTTGCCCTGGTCAATGATCCCGACGCGGTCGCAAAGCCGCTGGGCTTCCTCCATGTAATGTGTCGTATAGATGACCGTCCGACCCTGCTCCTTCAGAACAAGGATGTTGTCGAAGATCGCATTTCGCGACTGCGGGTCTACGCCGACGGTGGGCTCGTCGAGCAGCAAGAATGGTGGATCATGCACCACGGCAACGGCCAGGTTCAGCCGTCGTTTCATACCGCCGGAGTACGTGCTCATCCGATCGCCGCGGCGATCCCACAGGTCGACGAAGTTAAGCGACCAGCGGACCCGTTCAGCCAGCATTCGGCCGGTGAGCCCCTGCAGCTTCGCAAAGAACGCGACGTTCTCTTCGCCGGATAGCTCGTCGTAAAGCGCGAGAGCCTGGGGAGCAACGCCGATTTTCGCTCGGACTTTTGGATCAGTAGGGGAACCTCCCCCATCGAGTGTGACGGTGCCATGGTCGGGGGCGAGCAGGCCAACGGCCAAGTTAACTGTCGTGGTCTTGCCAGCTCCGTTTGGGCCGAGCAGTCCGAAGACTTCTCCCCTTCCGATCTCGAGGGAAAGGTCATCCACGGCCACGAGTGTGCCAAACGTCTTGCGAAGTTGATTAAGGCATAGCATAGCTGGTTTGCCATTATAAACTGCACAGAGCATCGATGGTATGGGTCTCAATGTTAGACTGCCGTTAACCGGGATTCGTCGCGGTAGGAACCATCCATGCGGACGGCCCCTCGCACAGATCCCCGCATGCGGGACTACCGCACTGGGCTACTGCCTTGGATCCTGGCGAGTATACGCCTATCTGGATACGGATGGCAAATCCGCGGGGTCGGGATCCACCGGTTCACGATTCTTGCCATCTTTGCCTATGAGATCCGGTGTTTCTGGCTCCTATGTCGTAGCATTCCGTCGCCATCGACGGCGATGTGGTCGTAGTCGGAGCCATCGGTGACGACCAGGCGGGAGAACACTCCGGGTCTGTGTACCTCTTCAGGCCTGACGGATAGACCTGGACCCAATTGGACAAACTGCTCCCCAGTGACCTGGACGCGGGCGACGGTCTTGGGGTTTCCGTTGCAATCAACGGCGACTACGCCATTATCGGGACCGATGGGGGCAATTCGGCGTACGTGTTCCTGGTTACCGGGAACATACCGGTGGTATCCACATTGGGAATCCTAGTACTCGCGGGGCTGGTACTAACGGCGGGGGGTCTCGTCATCGGTCGTCATCGCAGGCGGCCCGCCCTTCAGACTGGTTATTAATGACGGATCACGCGGTATCCATCTCCAAACGGAGTGCTGGTCCCTTTATTCTTGACACGAGGAGGATACACGATGTCCAACCAGCAAACCGAATCCCTTACGGTCTACTTAATCCGGTACGCACTACGTAGTGCAGTTGGTGTTGCCACGTTGATATTGCCCGGTATGACCTGGGCGCAAATGCCCGACTTCCAGCCCGCGCATCATCCCCAGCGTCTCCTCGTGCGGTTTTTGCCATTCGAGGGCGGATCGTGTACACTTTGCATATAGGACCTTTCGTCGACAGTTCGCCACACAGATCGGAGGAGAGACATGTCAGGTCGAAACATCATCGTGGGCGTCGGGTTGGCTGGTGCGGTGCTGCTTGCCGGATCCACGGCGCCGGCCTGGGCGCGACAGGAGGTGGCCAAACTCACGCCCAGCGACGGGCCGGTGGGTGGGGTTGGTTTCGGGCAGGGTGTCGCCATCAAGGGAGACGATATCCTTGTCGGGGCACCATTCGATGGAATAGGCGCGATCGGCGCCGCCTACGTCTTCACAAAAGTGGACTATACCTGGGTCGAGCAGGCGAAGCTCATACCCTCTGACGGCGAGTTCAACGAAGCGTTCGGCGTTTCCGTTACGATCGACGGTGATCTGCTCGTTGTTGGAGCGCCGTATCAGGACGCGGCGGGGAGCGACTTCGGGTGGGCCTACGTTTTCGTCCGCGAGGGGACAGCATGGGTCGAGGAAGCCAAGCTCATCTCGTCCGGGTCCAGCATCGGTGACCATTTCGGCAGGTCCGTGTGGCTCGAGGGTGACCTGGTCGTTGTGGGCGCTCCAGGGCACGAGTACTCACTCGGTGGGGCCTATATCTTTCGGCTCGAGGGGACGACCTGGGTCGAGGAGGCTGCCCTCATCGGATCAGATACCGTGGAGGGCGATGGATTCGGCAATTCCGTCTCCATCAGCGGTGATGTGATTGTCGTCGGGGCTCCCTACCACGATGACGGCGGAAGCGTAACCGGGTCGGCCTATGTGTTTCGCGACAATGGCGCAAACTGGATTGAGGAGACCAAACTTACCGCCAGTGACACAACGACAGCCGGTTCGTTCGGTGCGTGTGTCTCAGTCAGCGGCGACGCAATCGCGGTCGCTCGTAGCGGCGGCGCATACATCTTTCGCGAGGAAGTGGGAATCTGGACTCAGGAGGGTAAGCCGTCGGGGTCGGGAGGACTCTGGTCGGTGTCGCTGGACGGTGAGGACCTTGTCGTGGGCGCGTATCGAGACAGCCAGGCGGGAGACTTTTCGGGCTCTGCGTACCTTTACCACGATAACGAGGGAACGTGGGTTGAGTTGGATCAACTGGTGGCCAGCGACGCGGCCCCGTGGCGTATGTTCGGGAGTTCGGTAGCGATCAGTGCTGACTACGCGATTGTCGGCGGCATCGCCACGAACTCGGCGTACATTTTTCTTCCCGGCGCAGTCATTCCAGCTATGTCCGGAGGCGGGATGCTCGTACTAGCGGTGCTAGTGGTAATAGGAGGAACAGTCGTTGTTTGCCGCCATCGCCCCCAATCTGCTCCATTGGTCTCGAAGGACTGATCAGTGAGTAAACCTTGCTCTTTTAGGAGGAGGACACACGATGACTGAACATGGAAACGCGTTGGCAATCTCCGCCAGCGGATTCAGGTGGAACGGACGCATCTTAGTAGTTGGT
>CAZJTP010000261.1:0-4864 GCA_964548955.1 uncultured Phycisphaeraceae bacterium | reverse complement strand
TCACAGCCCACAGAGGACTTTCACCTCCAAGAGTCGCGCCATGCCTGGCGCACAATGAACGTCAACGCCCAGCCAAGGACGTTGACATAGCGGGAGACAAAGTCAAGGCAATCACGAAACCAGAGCGGGCCAAAGCGAGTACGAACACGGCGCGCGTTCCGACGATAAATGCGAATTATCGTTCTAATTGGAGCAATCATGGTGCTGTACTCTATTCCGGGCGGTCCGCGTTATCCGGAGTCGGAGCGGACCCCTCAACGCCGTTTGGATTGCCGCACTGCGCGCTGACCCAGATCAGCCCAAACCGGCAGAAGGTGGTGCCTCCCGCTCCGGCGCGTAGTGCTGCGGCAGGGCGGCGACGATCTTGACCGTTTCCACGCTGACGCGGACGACCTGTCCGACGAGGCGGACGATGTGCTCGGGGTCGTCGGCGTTGTTGGGGTCCGAGCGGATGCCGGAGCGCGTGTCTTCCTTAACGCGGTACTGGTCGATGACCCACTCGATGGCGCTGCGGTTCCCCAGGCGGTATTCGAAGACCTCCGGCGGGATGCCCGCCAGGGCGAGCGAGTCGTTGACCTCGATCGATTCTTTGTCCTTGCTGAGGCGCATCTTCTCGACGCGATAGCTCAGCGGCTCGCCGGGCGGTGACCTCAAACAGGACGGTTTTCTCCAGTTCACTTGTCGGTGAAGAAAACTGGGATCAGTTCATCTGCAGCCAAAGGTGGCGAAGTTCGATCTCCGGCAGGGTGCTTGCTCGTTCGTGATTCGAACTAAAAACGGCCAACCCCAGCTCTTCATCATCACCTTCGATCTGCAGATGGTCCTCAGACGTCCAGCCCGGCTCGGCTCGGTCTGAGAGTTGTTCGATCCACCTCGTAACGCACTCGTGCCAGTACTTCGCGGTATTCTCCTGAATATAGCCGATCATGCCAGCGAGCGAATGGGCCGCGCCGTGATATCCTTTTTTGAAACGCTGGATGCCGCCCGTCGAGGCATGCTGATTAAAGACATACTCCCGCTCATCACGGTTCTTGCCTGCCGGGGTGGGCAGCCTCTTGCATTCAATGGGCATTAGGGAGTCGAAGTCCGCGTGCCGGCGCCCATCGATCAAGATCGTCGCCCCGCAAGGAGCCGCCACCAGATCGACCTTGCGCCCCTTTTCTTGCTCGTCCGTCTCCTCCACTCGGAATTGAAGTATGTCCCATCCATCCGAATGTCGCGCTACGCCGTTTAAGTGGGCAACGAGTTGAGAAGTAAGATCCGTCTCCGCCGTCACCGACTTTCGGTCACGCCGGTCGCGCCAGCGCGGAAGCTCATCGGCGATAAAGGCCAGTAGCTCATGAAGAAACGTTACCGGCAAGTGTACGTCTTGGCTGAGCTTGCCAGACTGAGTAACGGTGATCGGAACATTGGCCAGCATATCGATGGGCTTCAAAATCCCTGTGCGCGCAGATCAGCCAGTGTTTCGTCGGCATCCCGTAATGCCACGGATCGCAGCCAATAGCGCAGCCGATCCGGCTTCACCAGAAAAACGAAGCGGTTGTCGTAGATGCGCGCTATGCGAGTGACCCGAAGTGACGGGCTCTTTTGCCCACGGAGAAGCGCGTCTAGCTTCTCTCCCAACTCTTCGGCTCCGCTCCAATCCACCTTGCCCTTGCCGAACACAAACGGCTGGCAGATGATGCCCGGCCATGTCTGCGGTTCGAGGGCTCGCAACGGACTCTTCTTGTAGATTGCGTTGATCTGACGCGTGAAGACGCTCGTGAAGTCAGCGAGGGTTGCGTGACCGCTCTCCTTCATCGCAGCAGAGCTTTCGCCTAGTCGGATAAAATCACGATAGTAGTCCACGATGTCGTCGATCAAAATTAGCTCGTTTGCGCTGATGTCTAAATCGGCAGTCTCGGGAAAAGGGAGCGATTTGATATCGGTGGCGGCTACTACGCTAGCTTTCTGCGTGAACAAAGTTGTTCCGCCTGCGGCAACGAATGCCCGCAATGGCTTTGCCTCTTCCGTTAGCCATGCGGCAATCTTCTCTATTTCGTCCGCTTCACTAGGTGGCGCGCAGAAACCGACAATCTTGTCCTTATAAGTGTAGTAACCCGTTAGGAAGCACCGCGTTGTCATATCTTCATGTTCGTGAATCAGTGCCATTGGACTTTGGAATCTTGCTGCGGTGTAAGGAGATTTGAATTTCTTATCAACAACGGTTTCCAGGTCCGTTATCCGAGCGTTGGTCTTCAAATGCTTTGGCCTCAGAAGAGGTCTGGCAGTTATATGTGGAGCCGCAACGCGTTGTCCGGTCGTCCCAACGATGAAACCCTCTCCCTGATCCCACCCGGGTTTGTTCGCGTAATCGCCAAGTGTGCGGAACCTCTTCAGGCGGTCGATGAACCCAAGCACGCGCCCACCGCCAAGGAGATTCGAACGCCACACGCCGTCGTTGCTCAGTGCCAGAGTGCGAGGTAACCAATGCAAGTCATAGTAATCAATATCGAAACCCTGCTCGGCGTCGGCGCGCCCGCTACGGCGAAAGGTGGCGTGTAGTATCTTCCGGTCTACCGGTGGGCTGGCAGCTTCGGCCACGAGCACGACTACTTTGGTGTCGGCACCACCCTTGTGGAATAGTCCACGCACAGAGATGAAGTCGAGTATCTCCCGTACATCCCATTTCTCGATGAACTCGCGACGGAAACCAAGGGATTTCTGGTTGTACAGGAAGTTGTATTGTTGAAGCATGCTGAGGACGCCACCCTCAGCGATCATCCCCATGGCCTCGTGCAGGAACAGGTAGGCGAGTTGCTTATCGGGCAGCGAACCGTGCGTTTCCTGGTAACGCTCGTAGCTGCGCTTGGCTGCCTCCGTATTAAGCCTAGATTGGAACGGTGGGTTACCCACTACTATGCCAACGGTGCCCTTGATGAGGGCATCCTCCTTGGCCTTAAAAAAACACCCGTCGTGCAATGTCCGACCCTTAAGCAGGGGAAAGAGCCTGACGCTGCGACGGATCTCCTCTGACTCCAGAGCATCGCAAAGCGCCAGGCACAAGCTGAAGGCAGCCAGTTCCACAGCGTCGCCTTCCAGGTCGATACCGTGGACCTTATCCAGCAGCTTCCTGAGGACCGGGACGCCCGGCTTGTCCCATCCATTGCGGCTGCGCCAATGCAGGACGAGCCGCTTGTAGGCCTCAACGAGGAACACGCCGGAGCCGCAGCAGGGGTCGAGAATGATCTCGTTCCTCTGCTCCAGGCGGTCGAGCCTCTCCCAACTCAGCGCCTCGTCGAGCATTAGCCGCACGAGGAAAGGGGGCGTATAGACGGAGGTGTCGCCGTCCTCGACGAAGATTTGATAGATGTGACTTATCAGCTCGACCGGCAAGTCCTTGAAAGAATAGATTTGCCACAGGGTGAGCTGGCCGCTCTTTTCCTGTCGCCCCTCCACCAGCCGGGCGAAACGCGCTAGCTGCCTGCTGCCCCTGAGAGACTCGGTGTCCTCCTCATCCAAGACGAACACGTTCCCGTTGAACCTCTTTTCCAATGCCGTCAGCAATGCCACCAGCGCATCACCATCTGCCAGCACTTGAAAGAACTTCGTCGCACCGCTGAGGAACTGCCCAAAGTAGGCTGGGGGGAAGACGCCGCGTTCCTCAAGGTACGCGATGAGGAGAGAGAGGATCAACAGCCGCCGCCGGAGGTCCCTCCTGAGGACCCGCCCTTGGTTCAGGTCTTCATCCAGATCCCTGACGGCGTCGATCAGGCTCTTGTGGGCAGCTTTGCGGGCGGACAGCATTGCCTTGCAGACGGCGGGATCGTCCCACAGAGTGCCGTTCCGCAGTCGCGAGGCATCCCACCAGGGTTCCTTGCTCAAGTCTCTGCTGATGCTGCCTGCAGTCTTCAGTGTCTTGACTGGCTTACAGGTTATCTCGCCCGTTGCGGAGATGAAATCGGGCTTGTGAGCGCAGCGAAAAAGCTGGACGAGACCGGGCGTGCTTCGGTAAAGCAGGGGGACTCCTCCCCAACTCCAAAGGCGCTGATGCAGTTGCGCAAACCCGGGGTCGTCGGCTGGACCATCTGAAACGAATACGAAGGCCTGTGCGACGGCCGGATGCCCGTGGCGACCCGCCTCAAAAAAGACGGCGTTGGCGCCGTAGGCGGCGGCTTTCTCCATCATGGCGACTTCTTCGGGCGGCCGACCTTCGCGACGATATTCGCTCACGTGCACAAGTCCGTCCACGGTCGTCGCCGTTGCGGCTCCGTCCAAGTCGATCAGCCATTGTGCGCCATCACTCATGGAAATTGCCCGGATCCCAAGAAGCCTCCACGAACAGGCCGATACGACCCATTTTGGGGCCATTTAAGCGTTTCTCCAAATATTTGCCACCTACCTCGTGGGGTGCGTCGCTGGATGCACCCTACAAGTCGGGGCATGGCAGCGCTGTCATGGCGGTTGAACGACCGGCTGACCAGGGCGTCGATGACCTTTTCGATCTCGGCGGCGATGATGTTGCGGCGGGTGAAGTCCTGCGAGTCGAAGACGGTGCGGATCATCCGCTCGGTGAGCAGGTGCTGGACCAGCATCTCGTCGACCGCGGCGATGCTGAGGTTCGGGTTCAGGGACTGCTTGCAGAGTTCGTAGAACTTGGCGAACGCCGCGGCGAACCGCGGGTTGTCGTCGTGGGCGCGTTTGATCAGGTCGACCAGGCCGGGGGCGAGATCGCGGACGCGCTCCTTGAATTCATCGACGGCTTTGTTGAAGTCCTCGTGGGCGGGCTCGGTGTGGGAGAAGAAGGCATTGAGCAGGTCGCAAAGCTGTTGCGGATCGCGCAGATTCGCGATCATGTCCAGCTTGCCGTCCTGATAGAGCCGCG
>CAZJTP010000260.1:0-4902 GCA_964548955.1 uncultured Phycisphaeraceae bacterium | reverse complement strand
CTTCCACGTTCGGCTTGCTGACACATTCGAGCCGACCGGCCTTGAGTTGCTCCACAGCATCGTTCACCGATCCGGTCGCACTGACATAGGTCTTGACATTGCCCGCTTGGAGGGTCGTGAACGCCTTGGGACCGACGTTCCCGGTAATGACTGCATCCACACCCAGGTTCGCAACGTTCTGGGCTGCCTGAATACCAGCGCCCTGAACCGCGTTCAGATTCTGCGTGTTGTCATGGGTCGTAAACTCCCCGGTATCGGTGTCAACCACGACGAAGAACTTGGCCCGTCCGAATCGGGGATCGACCTCGCTGACCAAGTCCGGCCCTTGTGATGTAACAGCCACCTTCATACCGTGCCTTCTTATGCGTTGAACCCAGCCCGACCACCGCGATGGCGCCCTCGAAACCGCCACCGCCGACCACAGCAACCAGGCATCAGGAACGTCTCGTCTGTTAACTGCCCCGATGCGAATGCCAGGACGATGTCCTCAACCGTCCCGCACGTGTGCGGAATCACTCGGACTCCCGCGGATGCCAGCATGGCCTCAAGCGGCATGGAAATCGCACCGCAAATCAGCACGTTCACACCGAGTCCGGCCACACGCTTCGCTCGGGCCATTAACTGGGTTTCCTCGATAGTTGCTTCCTCCCGGCTGACTTCGCGGTCGCCATCGAGCTTCACCACCAGAAGCCGCTTTGCGACGTCAAAAACGGGCGACACTCGACCGTTCCATGTTGGAATAGCTACTTTCATCGTTCGGACATGTAGCAAAACACGCGCCAGACGAGGCTTGAACAACGCCATGCGCATAACCTACTCTACGTAAAGGAGTTAGGGACACTCATCCTTCGAGCGTGCCACGGACGACACTTGCAACTTGCAAGTGCGCGTAGCGGCAGTGAGTTGCATAATGCAATGCTATTCCACCGCCTGGTTTGGGCGGTCCCGGTCGGGCGGCTCGATCCTCAGAGACTTGATCTTGCGGAACAGCATGTTGGGATTGATACCCAATTCCCTCACCGCGGACGTCCGGTTGCCTGGGTCGGTGGGTCGAATAACGGTTGGATCTTGCCGTTAATGAGCCCTCTGGCTAGGCTGGTCTCGACGCGAAAGTAGCCCTTTGTTGGTTTCTTCGCGGCGGAGCGTTGGCAATGATGGAGAACTCCAAGCCGGGCAGCTTTGCCCGCGCTGCTTCGCAGACGAGACAGCCCACCACTGGCTGCCCGAAGAATGTGGGCTGCGTAGTTGCAGCCCTCCAGAACCACCTGATGACCAAGGCACGGGAACGAACGATCCGGCGAGCCGGTGCCGGTGGACGATTCTGTGCCATTATGCTCGACGATGGTGGCGTCGGCGTGGCGAACTTGTGTCCCGATGTCTGCGGCGAGCCGACGCGACGAGTTTCGGATTGGCTACCAAAACAGGGAACGCCGGCTGTGGATGCGCTTGCGACCCTGGCTATTCCCGAACGCTCCGCCATCGGGCTGGCGACGGCCAACGCATTGGTCAACCGGTTTCCTGGCCGCGATGATCCGTCGGATAAACTGAGCATTCGCGGCGATCTGTTGGATGTGCTCGAGCTGAGACCCGATGATCACGTGGGCATGGTGGGTTGCTTCAGCCCTTTGGTTGAGTCGATCCGCCGGCGCGTGCGTTGCCTGTCCATCTTCGAGAGGGGGCCACGCCTCACCCCGGATCTTCTCCCAGAGGACCGGGCGGCCGAGATTCTACCCGAGTGCTCCGTCGCGTTGATCACCGCTACCACGCTGATCAACGGCACGATCGATGAGTTGCTCGCCGCCGCCAAGGATTGCCGTGAAGTCGTGCTGCTCGGCCCGTCCACCCCGCTTGTACCGGAGGTTTTTGCGACGATGCCCCACTTGGTCACTCTGCTGGCCGGAGTGGTAGTTACCGACGCCGAGGAACTGCTACGCACGGTTGCTCAAGGCGGCGGTACGCGGGACTTCAAAACCAGTGCGGTCAAAGTGAACGTAAGGGTGAACGCCGTCAGCAAGAGCTTGCCTTCAACGTAGGCACTCGACAAGAATCGCATACTGTGGAGTTTCCCGAAGAGGAGAGACCAGAATGGCTATTAGCCGGAGAGTATCCAATCGCGTCGTGCAGATCAGCAAATCTGCCATCCACGAGATGACACGATTATCAAAGGAAGTGGAAGACGTCGCATTCTTGTCCTGGGCAAAGCCGACATCTGACACGCCAGCTCATATCAAGGAAGCGGCGATTTCCGCAATCACAAGTGGACTCGTCGGCGGGTATTCCGAGAACTCCGGTTTACTGGCGCTGCGGCAGGAGATCGTCAGGAAGCTCAAGAGAGACAATAACGTCGAAGCGAACACCGCCCAAGTACTGGTCACGGTTGGAGCTATTGAGGGTTTAGCCGTGGCGGTCATGGCCGCGATTGATCCCGGCGATGAGGTTATCCTGCCGACTCCCACTTATTCAACGCACATCCGACAGGTGGTCATAGCGTCCGGAAAACCCATTCTCATCCCCACGATCGAAGAGCAGGGCTTCGTCCTGGACATCGACGGCATCAAGAATGCAATCACACCCAGAACGAAGGCGATCATGTATTGTTCTCCAAGCAATCCGACCGGCACTGTATTTGCCGAGGAGCAACTCCGCCAGTTGGCCGATATCGCGTTGGAGAATGACCTGACGGTTATTACGGATGAAGCCTACGAGTACTTCACCTATGACGGACACAAACATTTCAGTATAGCGTCAATCCCTGAAATGCGAAAGCACGCCGTGAGCTGCTACACCTTCACGAAGACCTATGCCATGACCGGCTGGCGAATCGGCTATCTACACACTGATGAAGAATTGATTCCACAAATTGCCAAGGCGCACATTCCGTTCGCGATTTGTGCACCGGTAGTATCTCAATATGCCGCGCTGGCTGCTTTGCAGAGTCCTCAGGATTGTGTAACAGCATTCCGGGAGCACTATCAGGATATGCGCGATCTCATGTGCAGCAGGCTTGACGACATGCGTTCGGTCTTTGCGTATCAAAGACCCCACGGTTCTTATCTCATGTTTCCCAAGATACTATCAAAAGAAGGTAAGGATTCGATGGCTTTCTGCAAAAGGCTGCTCAAGGAAGCAAGAGTGTCAACGACACCCGGAATCGCATTCGGACCGACCGGTGAAGCGCACTTGAGGCTGTCATTCTGCGTCTCTAAGGAGGAAATAAACAAGGCGTTCGATCGAATGGAAGCGTTTCTTGGGTGATGGCTGGAGCGAAGAGAGACACAATGGCGATCACCTTTGCGGCCATAGATGGTTAGGGAGCCATGGCAACCACATCCGAAATCGCTGCAATTGCCCGGCAGATTCTAGACGAGCTAAACGCCGCATTCGAGGCAGGCGAAGACCTGCGCCGGGAGAATCGCGGTATTGGGTTGCGGCTGCGATTGCTGCTGACAATGACCGATTCGTTCACTGGGCAGATTCGGCAAGCTCGGCTCACGGTTCTGACGGCGATCAATCGCACCGAAATCAATGATGAGATCCGCCGTGGCGGGGCGTGTCACACGGGTGCCGAACGGTCTGTGCAACTCCCCGAGGACGCGGACTTGGACATGCTCGCGGACGGCCTGCGGCAGCTTGTTGGCCTCACAGACGACTCCGCATAAATGGTGTAAACCTGATGTCCTGCTTGCACCCGAACTGGTCACAAAGGCTGAGCAAAGGCTCGACCGGAGGCAATCATGCAGCGCGAGGGAATAGAGTATCAACCGGTTACGCTATGTCCCATCGGTGTGATCCACAGTCCACACCAGCAGGCCGAGCGTACTCCCATTCAGCCGGTCTATGCCCGTGGCGCCAAAGGGCAAGCTGAGATTCTTCCCGAATACCTGGACGGCCTGCGCGACTTGGAGGGCTTCTCACACGTTTGCTTGATCTATTGGTTCCACAAGGCTTCCTCACCACGACTGATCGTGAAACCGTTTCTTGACGATACGCCTCGCGGGGTGTTCGCCACGCGGGCTTCTTGTCGCCCGAATCCCATCGGCTTCAGCGTGGTTCGATTGGTCCGGCGCGAAGAGAATGTGCTACATCTTGAGGACATGGACATCCTGGATGGCACGCCGCTGCTGGATATCAAACCGTACATAACGCGTTTCGACTACCGCGAGAACGCCCGCTGCGGCTGGCAGGACAACGTGGATGAACGAATAGCCCAAATCCGCGGTCGCAGAGGGTCCCAAGAGAGCTCTCGAGATAAATGATCCGGCAATCCTTCCCTTGCAACGGATTGGTCATTTGTGGATGCCAGAGTACTACACGGGATTCTGATTCTCGCCACATGCGCTACGCCATGCACAACTCCGCCGCAGTGGAATACGTCCCTGTCGGCGGTCAGGGAATCGCCCTGGATTCACAAAATCCCGGACACGGAGTTGTTGATTGGGTTCGCAAGATAGAGACGTAGCAACGTGATCTTGCCGGAGCAACAAACTGGACTATATCACACATACTGAGAAAACTCGCCTTGTGCGTATTTGCAGCACTGCTTGTTCTGTGCGTTGTGGCAGCCGGGCGGAAACGCTCACCGAACAATGAGCCCCTTGGTTGTGAAGAATACCGCTCTTGAAGGCGTTGTCCAATCTCCTTTGTGATTCATCTGATCGTTTGTTCACAATCGTTATTTGGTCATAGGCGTAAATCGTACGCACGTCTTGGTGGCTTCCGGCCGGCGTCAGCCTCCAGGGGATGGGATTGAAGCCGAGGGGTGTGGGGGGCGAGCAGCCGCCACAAGGCGGGGACGACGAACATTCGTAGTCGTTCGACGCTCCGGGCGACGGCGCAAGAGAACCCCTCTGGGCGTACATTTGCGTTGAGCATTCATGCGGCGGTGTCACCTCCTTGCTTCTT
>CAZJTP010000259.1:0-4926 GCA_964548955.1 uncultured Phycisphaeraceae bacterium | reverse complement strand
CGCCTCTGAGACGCTGGAAACGCCAACCATCAAAAAGCAACTGTAGAAGACGGGTAACGGTCAGCGCGAGCCGATTCGTCAGAAACAAGCTGTTGCACATGCTCGACGCCCTCCGCCCGGCTGCCTGAGTCAACACCAGATTTATGCAACGCTGGGGTTCACGTGCCACCGTTGCCCGATTTCACCCCGTGGTTTGTATGACGGATACTGTTGATCGGAACTGCGATTCACACAAGTGGGACCAGGCAGACGTCCTGGACGCTGTGTCCGCAGAGGCGCGATACCCCGATCGTAGCCGTTGGTGTGGATGGTTCACCCGGTGCCCAGCAGATCAGGCGGTCGCGCAGGTCGTTCGTAGCGACCAGCAGATCCGGTGCGATCTCGACGCGCCGAAGCGTCTGCCCACCGGCTTCGTAGCGGCACTCGAAGTTGTCCCCGAGCACCCGGGCATGCATATGGAGCGACGTATCGGTGTAGACCAGGCGTCGCACCCCGTGCGTGGACAGCAGCCAGATCGACTCGGCCGGCCGTTGCAATCCAGTGTGCAGGCGTTCAGGCTTGCTGTCACGGCCCTTAGGCCAGTGCAGCACGTCACCCTCTGCGTTGCCCGCAAACAAACCGTCCGACACGGGACACAGCGCGGTAATGGCTGTCATGCTGCCGGTATAGACGTGCGTGGGGCGATCCGTCGTCTCATCTGCCGGCCAGCGAATCACGCGATCGTCAATCGCGCAGTACAGGTTACCGTCGAGGAACACGACACCGCGAACAGCCTTGGCGTTACGCGTCATCGATTCAAATCTTGGCCGCCCCGACGCGGGCTCGTTGATATCCCATTCGCGTAAACCAAGTTCGGAGTGCGAACCGAACACGCGATCTCCAACCAGGGCTCCGGCATTAAACCCACCGCGCACGGACGGCGCACCCTCGACCAGCAGTGTCAGATCAGGCTCCACTCGATCGATCGGGAGACGGTAGATCCCCGTAGCGGCGCCGACCAGCAATGCCATGCCGCCGTCAGCGATCCTGGCCGTCTGTATCGAACGGATGGGACCGGCCTCACCCTCCACGCGGAAACGCCGACTCGGTTCGTCGAGCCGCCGTGGATCGAAGAACAGCAGTTCATCACCGGCCGCCGCGACCACCCACTGCGTCCGGGCTGCAATCGGTTCGGACCTAAAGAGCGCTTGATACAGATCTCCTCGCTGCTGCTCCGAGAATGTACGGACCAGTTCCGGCAACTCGACATCCGGCGAGACCTCCGCCATCTCACGTAGCCGGGTCAACAGCGACGCGAGATAATCGAGGTGATGAGCCTGGGCTTGCTCCAGCGCTTCTTGCAGTTCATGGGCTGCCTTGTGCTCGGCGCGGCGGCGAGCAGCCAGTTGCTCAGAATCTTGAACCTGACGAAGCGTCTTGGAATCGAACCGCACCGACGGGTGACCATCCAGAACCATCCCCGCGGTGAAGCATGGTGCTTCGAGGGCATCGACCAGTGCGACCGACACCGCCTCCATTGAACCGGCATCTACGAGATCACTTGCCTGGTGCCCAGCAGCGAATTGCGCCAGCGCGGCGCGTATGATCGGCTGGAAGTAACGTGCGACGCCGGCTGCCTGCACTACGCGATGACTCCCAAGCACCGACTTCTGGAACGACAGGAGTTCGCTGCGCTCGGGGATCAGGTTGATCCGCAGATGAAGCTCGACGCGACACTGATACCGGTCGCGTGTGACGATACCCTCTTCTTCGAGCACCACCTCGATAGGTGTGGTTCGTACAAACAGAATGTCCTCGGCATCCGCACTGTCCACGTTGCCGCCGGCCCGAACGACGACGTGATCGCCGGTAGTCCGCCTCACCATCGCAGCCCACTGCGCGGGCAGATCCACTGACCGCTTCAACAGACTAAACAGCTCCGAGGCTGGAACGTGCAGGGCCACGCTGTCTGAGCGCTGAAAGAAAAGCTGAGGATCAAATTTACTGCCAGCCATAAGTCACCCTACCTGCCCAATGCCAAGGCAGCATGTACTCAGTGCAAAAGCGATCCGCAGGCTTTTAGCCCGCGCGGACATTCGAAGGCAGAAGCCGCCATTGCACACGTAGAACGTCACTTCCCACCCCATGCGAACTTCTCATACCGGATCAAGTCCGATGGATTCACCGACGGCGGCGTTGCATCAACGATGGCCATGATATCCCGCCGCGAAATCGGTCTCGCATCCTTGCCCGCGATCGCCTCCATAAAGGGTAATTGTGCCGCCCGCTGGGCAATATTCTTGATATCTGCGCCGCTGTAACCGTCCAGACGGTCGCACAGTTCGCCGAAGTCGACGTCATCCGCCAAAGGCCGATCGCCGAAATGAATCTCCAGCAGACGAAACCGCGCTGGCGCATCCGGCAAGCCGACATAAATCCTCGCATCCAATCGCCCCGGGCGAAGCATGGCCTCATCGAGCATCCACGGTTTGTTCGTCGCCCCGACAAATAGTAGGGCCCCGTCACCCCCGCGATCAAATCCCTCGAGTTCCTGCAGGATTTGCGGCACCACCCGCTGCATGACGGTCGAGCTGTCGCTTTTTCGCTTAGGCACGAGGGCTTCGGTCTCGTCGAGAAAGATCACCGATTTATCCTCGGCCTTGGCGGCCTCAAAAAGCTTCTGAATGTTCTGCTCGGCCTCGCCGACCCATTTGCTGAGCATTTGTGCAGCACTGACAACAAAAAACGTGGCGTCTATCTCGTGGGCGATGGCTTTGGCGATCATCGTCTTTCCCGTACCCGGCGGGCCGTATAGCAGCACACCGCCGCCCGTGCTGATGCCGTATTGTCTCGCGAGTTCCGGATGCGCGAACGGGTAGATCATCTTCAGGCGTATATCTTTTTTCACGTCGTCCAAACCGGCGATGTCCTCGAAACCGATCGTCGGCTTGTCCTTGACGATCCAGTCGGAGGCATCAGCCCCGGAGTCGCCCTCCTTCTCGCGCTGGCGAGCGGCCCCCACCCGGCGCCTTTTGCCGCCGGATTTATGCAGCCGGTCGCTGTCCTTCGCCAGATCGATCAGCTCCGCCGCTAGTTCTTCATGCTGCCGCTGCGCCTCGGGCGTCTTGGCCTTTTCCGCGAGTTCCACCATGCACTCAGCCGCATCGACCAGATACGTCTTGGCGGCCAGGTAGTCACCCTTCTTATACGCGGTGACCCCCTTGCTCTTTAGCCGTTCAAATGTCGCAAACGAAACAGCCATATTCTGTGGCACCGGTTTTCAACCGGTGACCCTTGTAGGGTGGGTCATTCGACCCACCTCTCTGCTTTCCTGATTACTAGCCGCTCAGTTTGTCCGTACCACCTTGTAGCGAGCCGTGGGCTTCAGCCCGCGCGGTGTTTTGGTTCCCGCTGACTCCGCGCTCCTCGTTGCATCATCCATGCCCACGCAAGCGTGGGCATGCCACCCAGCCCAGCCGTCATGCCGCGTCATACTGCACCACTGCCTCCGCCAGAACCTCGTCGCGGAAATACTTGCTCAAGAAGCCCGGTGTGTTCAAGTCCACCTTGTGACCCAACAACTTCGAGAGCTCCCGCTCCATGGTGAAGAAACGCAGCCCCACACGCGCGCCCGGCTCAAACTCGACGAGAACGTCGATGTCGCTGTCCGGCCCGAAGTCATCCCGGAGAATCGACCCGAACAGCGAGAGCCTGCGGATCCTGTGCTGCCGACAGAACTCGGCCACGGCCTGCTCTGGAATCTCAACGCCGTTGAATGCTACCATTTTCGTAGGGTGGGCACCGCCCACCACTCAATTCCGCAATCAACCTCGTAGGGTGAGTCATTTGACCCACCTGCTTCTATCCATCAACCGCCACCAAGCGCCGAATGCTCCTGCCTACGTAGGTCTGTTCCAAGATCCCGTCCACATACACGTACCGTTCGTCGTAAGGTCCAGTGAACATATCTTGAGAAAGCAAGACCTTTGGATCCGGGTGCTCGCAGACTACAACCAGCGGCACTTGGTCATGCATCGGGCAGCACCCATTTTGCTGCCTAACGTCCCACCGTAGTGCATCTTGCTCGTCCGCGTGCAGTTCTCGACCGATCGATTCTTGTTTCCTTATGGTCGCAGCATCAAACAGGCGCCGAAATTCCGGGCTCTCGACGTGGCCCTTCTGCAACACTATGATGGCACTAATCCTGGTGTTATGGTATTCACGGGTATTATACCCCCTCATCTTTCCCCGAGGGTGGGTGAAGACTTCGCGCGCCGTTTCGGGGAGTAAACGTCCTTGCATGTCATCGAACGCCATGGTGATACCAGGATCACCGAGCATAGCCCCAAAGACCCGCTCCGGATCGAGAACCGTGTCGAGATCTCCAGGATTGAAGATCACGAGCGAGCATGGAAATTTCTTGAACTCTTTGAACTTGCAACGCGCCTTTTCGATTTCTTTTCTGGTCCACTGCATTGGGCCGACCCATTGTGGACTTGGACCAGACCGTATGCGCAACCGTTCCTTTACCTCGAACACGTACAGTCTCTCTCCAATCCGAATCACGAAGTCCGGTATCTTCGATTTGCTGGCGAACGTCGGTTCGAAGCACCAGTCATACTGCTGCTGATCGAGGTATTGGGCGAACAACTGCTCAGACTCTGTCTGTGGAACGGCTGTCGAACTCGACTTTAGCCGGTCCCATTCCTCGTCGGATGTGCGTGTTGGCTCAGTGGACTCAGTCATTCAGCTCTCACGCGCCGATTAGCGCATTCTGACAACCGTAGGACGGACTCTACCCGACCTCGGCACTGACTTAACCTCCCCAGACCCCTCGTTGGCAAGGAGGGGAGATAACCTCCCCCAGCCCCTCCTTGGTAAGGAGGGGAGTGGACCTCCCCCAGCCCCTCCTTGGTAAGGAGGGGAGTGGACCTCCCCCAGCCCCTC
>CAZJTP010000258.1:1568-5013 GCA_964548955.1 uncultured Phycisphaeraceae bacterium | reverse complement strand
CTCTTCGCATGGATCTCGATGAGCTTGAGCAAGTCTTCGCCTGACAGATTCTGCATGCGTTCCATAGCGATATTTCCTAGTAGAAGAATCAAGCGTTTTCTTAGGGCCGCTACAGGATGGAATCTCAACGTCTCCGGTTAACGGCGTGTCGGTGATTCCAAGCAGATCGCGGCGGTGCCAGTGTTCTCAGAAACAACATTATTGGAGCACGAAACGGGCCCGGTGTGGCTCGATCAGTTGCGTTGCCAAACTAGCAACGTGTGTTGGTCCCTCACAGCGACGGCGGCTTTGATTTGCCGGTTGGACCGCCGCCCAATGTCGTTATCATCCGAACGACAGGGACGCTCTTACCGCATTTATCGCAATGGAGACGACGCTTCGGCTGATCCATGATGCCGTGCAACAGCTCTTGCTCGCTACCGCAGATCTGACATTGATACACATACACCGGCATTGTGTGGACCTCCAATCCTTCCTCTTTACAAGTGAAATCCCTGTGTCTTGCCCCCGGTTGCACTTGGACCCTGACCCATCGCGTTGCTTCAATCGTAGGAGACGCGGGTTTTCTCATCCGTCAGTGTAGGCTGAATGATCTCTCTCCATTCCGGAGAGTCCCAGGTCTTCAAGCTCATATGCGTGTTGTAGTATTTCTGTGGTATCGGATGGGTACCCATCACCACCTTCAATTCGTATTCTGCAACGACGAAATCACGAAAGTACATGATGTACGGACACGGAGGATACCCGACAATCAATCCCGTGGCAAAATGAACGACCTGCACACCGTTCTTCTTCATTTCCTCTGGAGCATACTCAACATTCCCACCCGGACATCCACCGCAGGTTGCGTATCCAGCCAGCTCTACATCTCTTCCTCGATAGATGCTGAATGCGCCCTCTCTGTTGTGGAAAGACCTCAGGCATTTGCCTCCAGCGCACATCCGGTAGCGATCGCAGATGATGATTCCGATTCTCTCTTTCATTCTGTTTCTCTCAATCTGTTTCTCTCCGCTTGTTCTTTGTTGCTCTGCCCATTACGGTCTGTAATCCTATAGTAGCACTCCCCGGAAGTCCACGTTGTCTCCACTAGCTTCTCCGTTTGAAGTGCTTCGACGTACTTGACGACCTCGTTTGGATGCATACTGAGCCCACCGGCAATGTCACCTAGTGTACACGGTCGTCTTCGCAGCAGGCTTAGAATCTCTTCCCGGCTCACAGAGAACTGAATTTGTTCATGCACGTGGTGGTAATCGACGACAACTTCAGCTGGTGGATCAAAAAGACGCGACAACTCGTCCAGGCGCTCGCGTGAGACACCTGCTGCAAAGCTCTCCGCGGGCGGACGCGTCACGGTGTTGATCTGAATGCGGTCGGGCTTGATGAGACCGGCGTAGTGAGCCAGCTTCTTCACCTCGGCTTCGATGGCCGTGCAGTCTGCTAGCAGAAACACCTCCAACCAGTACCGACCACGACAGACTTCCCTCGATGCCATCAGGCCGTCTATCAGCCGATCAAACGAAACCGCTTCGTGAGGGCGGTTAACGCGACGGAACATTGCCTCGTCACCGGCATCGAGCGAGGGAATGAGCAGGTCTACATCCTGAACTTCCCTACGCACCTCGGGTTGCCACAGCAGTGATCCATTTGTCAGGAGTGCGATTGGAACGTTGGTCATGCCCTTGATCCGGTCGATCAGATCACCCAGCCGCGAGAACAGTGTCGGCTCGCCGGAACCGCTAAGCGTTATGTAGTCAGGGCGTGTGGAGAGCCCCGATTTGACTTCCGAGACAACATCCTCAAGCAGCACCCATTCTTTCCGTTCGTTGGTCCTGCAAGTCGTCCGCCCTAGCTGGCAGTAGATGCAATCGTAGGTGCAGGTCTTGTATGGAACAACGTCTACCCCAAGCGACCGGCCAAGCCGGCGCGAGGGTACAGGACCAAAAACGTAGTTCACACTAACACCTCCCGGCCTGTGCGTTCCCAGAGCGAGTCCATGTTCAATTCCCGCACGGAGGGGTGTCACAGGGAGTATCCCGCCCGCAGCACGGCCTTTCCTGACCGCAGCGAGTTCGTCGTTGTCTATAATCGGTGGCATGGAAGCCGGATCCCTTGAAGATCACGGCTGCCCCCGCTCCGAGCAATCGCTGTACAGCGCCTCCACACTCGGGGCAGGTTTTCAGCGGCTCGTCCGTCATGCTCTGGAATCTCTCGAATCTGTGTCCACACTCTTGACACTCGTAATCATACGTAGGCATTGCAGTTATTCATCACTTTGAAACCAGCGCATTCACCATCATCAGAATCGCGGCGACGAGGGTTGTCAGGGCGAAGAGCATCTTCAGATACGCTGGCTTTGTTTTCAACGCAATCTTCCCGCCCAGGCTGCCGCCGACGACAGCCACGCCTGCAATCGGCAAGGCCCAGGCAGCATTGAAAGTGCCATGTGTTGCATGGCCGAGGAACCCTGCGAACGCCGTCGCGGCAACCATGACGGAGGCGGTTCCTACTGCACTATGCATCGGAACGCGACATCCGAGCACCATCAGAGGAACTAAGAATGAGCCGCCGGAGACACCCACCATCCCCGCACAAAAACCGGTCGCCAGGACGGCAGGGACGGTGCCCAAAAGGTTTATGTAATAGACACTGTCAGCCGTTTTTAGACGCCAGTAACAACCGCACCGATCCGGCTTGGCGGTATGCTCGTTTACGGGCAGCAACATCAAGACACCTGCTAATATGAGCAGCAGTGAGAACACAAATTTTAACGTCATGCCTGCGAAAAGGTGCGCGAAGTACCCGCCTGCAAAGGCAGTAGCAGCCGTCATTCCTCCCATAAATATCACCAGCGGCAGGAGCACGGTCTTGTGTTTTTGAAAAACGAACATGGCCGCCAGTGCCGTGGTAAAAAGTACGAACTGACCGGTTGTAGCCGCTTCGTGCATCGGGACACCGGCCAGGACAAACGTCACGACATAGAAATTGCCTCCGCCGCGTCCGGTCATGGTCATCACGACGGCGAGGGCCAAAACGACAAGAGCCACGACCGCCAGCTTCAACACAGTAGCTTTCTCATTACGGAGATTTTCTCTGTTCCAAATGCTGCCACAGATTCCCCGGCTTGATCGTATCGACGATCACCTCATAGCCGCCATGCACGATGCGCACGTCGGTGTATCCCCTCGTGCGGAGGATATGCGTACACAATGCTCGCGCGGGTACCGGCGGAGCAAAAAACACCAATCAGTCTGTCGCGAGGTATTTCGGCAACGCGGTCGGGAATCTCATCGGTCGGAATACGCAAAACGGTTACGTGATGTTCAAGCGCTAAATCGAGTGACTGCTGTTCAAAGGTCGAGCGCACGTCCAGGAAAACGGCGTCCTTCGTTTTGAACAGTGCTTCCGGTGATATCTTGTGTTTCCCACCACCGAGGAAGTCCAGTGT
>CAZJTP010000258.1:0-1558 GCA_964548955.1 uncultured Phycisphaeraceae bacterium | reverse complement strand
GAGTTCACCCATAGGACACCTTCTTCAATTCCCCTTCCCATAGGCATATCGATGCAGTGGAGGCCAAGCCTTCTTGAAGATCGCTGCTGCTACCTCTCCGAGCAAGCGGTGTCCGCAATCTACGCATTTGTACTCATACGTGGGCATTAGGATCGTTCTCCTCGAGCGATACGTCTATGAAGCGGCGCGACACGTCAATCGATTGGACACCGGTGCTTTTTTGTGGACATCGCAATGTGTTCATCGGTGTGTCCCCCGCGCCTGTTCGCTTGATTCGGCCAGGGCGGCAGACACAAGATCAGCTACGCGCTTGCCCGAGACGAGCATTCCGCCGAAGATCGGCCCCATGCGCGGCCCACGAAACGTTGCGCAAACACTCATGCCTGCAACCCACAGTCCCGGGAACACCTGGGCAACATTCTCGACGACGAAGGCCTCACCTGACGCAGCATCCATGGGGCCTTCACCAGGTGCCTCGCCGCCTGCGGACTTCGCCAATAGACCCCGCCGGCGAAGAGTTTGCACCACTGCGGCTTCATGACCCGTACCGTCAATGACAGCCCTCGCAGAGAACGTTACGGGGTCCACCGGAAGGGAATCGCCAATCATGCTGCGATTCACCACAACTCCGGTGACCCGTTCCCGATGAATGCACACATCCTCTGCCGTCATAAGGTTCAACAACACGGCCCCGGCCTGGACGGCCCTTAGGCATAACCCCGCAGCCAACTCAATCGCGTCGGCAACGTGCAACTCTCCGTGCCAGGACTCATACCTGACGCCGATTTCATCGAGCAAAGGTAGGGCGCCGTCCTGGATGACGACTTGGTTCATAGCCATACCGCCACCCCATATACCTCCCCCAGGAGATAGCCGCTTCTCCAACAACGTTACGTTCAGGCCCTTACGGGCGAGATAAAACGACGCCATCAATCCTGACGGGCCGGCCCCGACGATGAGTACATCGCTGGCGATCTGGTTCAGCAGTTTGTCGTGATAAGTGCTTATGATTGCTTTGGAGATTTCCGTGTCTTTCAGTTCGGACATCGACTCATCGCTCCTGAATGTTATCCTCGCTGAGCTGCTGCTCTACAAACAAGGCCTCTGCGGTCGCCCGGACCGTTCCGGCTTGCGATATCTCCGCCTTGAGTACGAACGCTGGAGGCGAGTTCTTCACGACCGCGGCGCGTACGGTTGCTGCAACGCCGACTTCAACCGGACGTGGAAATCTGAGATTAAGCTTGCCGGTCACGGCCTTAATCTGGTGAACGAACAGGCAGTGGGTCATCGCCGCGTCAGCCAGCATGGCGACAACGCCTCCATGCAGCCGGTCCGGGTAGCCCTGATACTTGCCATCACAAGCGAAGGAACCGACAACGGTCCCGTCCGATTCCTCTGTGAATCGCAAACCCAGCCCATCACCGCTTTGCACACCACAAGCGAAGCACGCGGGATGACATCGGTCCGGCAGATCGGTTGCGGTCTCGCCGGCGGCAAGGTTAATGGTCACAGATGTTCTCTCCCGCCTGCAGCGTTCCGCTCAAGTATGCGGATGCCA
>CAZJTP010000257.1:0-5038 GCA_964548955.1 uncultured Phycisphaeraceae bacterium | reverse complement strand
GAGCCCCAAGCTAACACCCCGGCGCGGTGGGACATATGTCAGGATGCGTGATCTGAACGTCATGGATCTGGCACTCATTGCAGGGTCCGGGTTGCAAGTCATTGCATCGTATGGGATTACGATTCCACGCGATCACTTCCGCAGGTCCGAAAACACGCCAGCTAGTGGTGTTCTCGGTCGAGTGGGTCACGATTCGTGTCAGCCCGAACGAAGCTCATGCCTGCAGCACCTCCTCAAGCGCACGACGAGCTGAATCGATCTGCTCGTCACGGACCTTCACGTAGTGCTTGCGAGTCGTACGGATGTCCGCGTGACCGGCCAGCTGCTGCACAACGTGCAGCGGAACAGCAGCCGCAAGATTCGTGCAGTAGCTTTTCCGAAGATCGTGAAACGAACACTTCGGAAGGCCAGCCTTCTCGCGGATCGCCTGGAAGTCTCGCCACATGTTCTGCCGCTTTACGCGATCACCTCTTGCGGGTCCCTTGCCATTAACGAACACGTACTCCTGTCCGTCAGCAGCGGCCAGCTGCAGCTCCACGAGCACACTGACGCCCAGACTCGGCAAGGGAACGATCCTCATGTCCTTGTCTTTGGGCGTCCACGCGGATCGACGCTCCGACGCAACCTTGCGAACGACGCGAACTTGGCTCCGCTCGAAATCAACGTCGGGCCAAGTTAGGTTGAGCACCTCGCCCAAGCGCAGCCCACAGCAGTATCCGAGCGTAATCAAGCCATGCCACCGCAGTGATGGCGACGCCCCGGTCAGCTTCCGGTATTCCGCTGGGCTGATGCAATGCCATGGTCGCTGTGCGGTTCTCTCTTGACGAATCTCGCCAAACGGATTCTCCCGGATCAGCGAGCATACGACGGCCTCGCGGAAGATCCGCTTGCATTCGCGCACGATCCGGTTCACCGTTGCTGGCGCTGGAGT
Organism: uncultured Phycisphaeraceae bacterium; assembly: GCA_964548955.1. Classification (GTDB taxonomy): domain Bacteria; phylum Planctomycetota; class Phycisphaerae; order UBA1845; family UBA1845. The sequence continues at coordinate 4,107 of CAZJTP010000257.1, read as the reverse complement.
GCGACCGCGACATTTCCGCTCGCGATACCACGCCAAAAAACGCCGCGCGTCCAGAGATGTGACTTTGCTGACAATCATCCGTCGTCCCAGATGCTCATTCAAGAACCGCAGCGTGCGTTCGTGCTCGATCTTGGTCATCGGAGCGAGATCGCCTCGAAGATCAAGATACATCCTGGCAAATTCCGCTAGCGTGACCGCACGCGGCTGGTCACCCTTTCCTACTCGTACTTCCGCCTGCTTTGTCTCAGCGTATCGATCTGCCTCCCTTCTGCTTCTGAAGCTCTTGCTGAATCGTTTCCCATCCGAGCCGAACCACCGCACCGCCCAGCTGAATGGTCGCGTTCGCGGCCACTCGCTCTTCGGTAGCGGCGTTCCGGACTTGTCGATGGGAACCCGTCCATGCCATTTCCTGTATGTCCCGACTTTTTCAGTCGCCATGTTGCACCTCCTGACCCTGTATCGGGTCCGCTGCAACCACGGGCGACTGACCCAGGTGGGAAGTATAGCCGATCAACCCGCGCTGCGCAATCGCCCAAGAAGCGTCAGTACTCCGTCCTGGCGGCGAGGAATCGAGCAAGCGTGGCCCCTTTGCGCCATTGGGCGAATGCGTGCGAGAGGGCGGCGGCGTATCCTCCAGGTCGCTCCCTGAGTGTCGGAGGAAGACGGTTCCGACTGATTCCGATTCGAGATGTGTCACGCCGATTGTCTGCGCTTCGTTCTGGGTCGCTAATCCACGTCGGCGCTGCGTACGCGTGGATCAGGCGAGGATTGCGTGGGGTTCAGGTCGACATCGATCGCATCGGGGGTTCGATGTGTATCTCGGCGCGCGCCATTCGACGATTGGTCGAGCAACTGGAGGAACAGAGTGGCCAGCCATCAAACGGGGACGCCTGAGGCCCTCCACATACGGCGGCCAGCTGTGCCTGATACCACCACCGAGGTTGGTCAGTCATGGAAAAGCCGAAGCCCGCCATCCTTGCCAACGCTACGGGCGGTCGTCTCCGGTGTCTGAGCAACTGTAAGCGCTGCCGGGCAGCACGTCCGCCAGCGTCATGGGAACGAGCTTGAACTCGGCCGGGTCAGGCAGCTTGAGTTTGTCGGGGTTATCATCGCCCAAGTTCTGGTTCCGCTTGTACCCCTGCCCGACGATGCGCTGGTCCGAAAGCTCCTCGCCGCGTTCATTGATCACCGCGATAATCCCTCCGATCCGAGGGTTTACAGGTAGACTAAGCGCGACAGAGTGCCCTGCGTCGTTTGGTGGGAAAGGCACTTGGAGCGTAAACCATCGCATCAGATCGGGGGCGTTGTCCGGCCGCAGCTGGAGGTACCAGACCGGATCGAGGCGATCATCGCCTGGTTGTGCGCACAAATAATCGAGGTAATTATCAGCGATGAAACCGAATACTGGTCGGAGAGCGAAGACGACGAGGTCGTGAGGCCTCGTTCCCAGAAGATTGCCTTCCCTGTCCCAGTATGGCCAATGGCAATTGGCCGCGAACGCGAGTAGCCCGGCGTCCGACATCCAGTAGCAGGAATAGGCAGTGCCGTCGTGCCATACCTGATAGAGCAACTCGCCGCGTAGGCTATAGATGCGAATAACGCTCTGTGAATAGTACCAGCGGGCGAACAATACTACGATTTCTTTGCCGGGGCGCTCCGGGAAAACGTCGAAAAGCCAGCCGCCGTGGAAGGTAAACTGCTCTCCGGTTGCACCACGGAAAGAGCGAAGCTCGGGTAGTACGTCTTCGGTCTCCACGCGACGCGTCCACAGGGGTTTTGTGAGACCTCCGGCGGCGTCGAGCGCGCACAAGGATCCGGGGAAAAGGCTGGTGCGGGCGTTGGTGCATCCCAACAATACCATCTGTCCGCCGCCGAATTCGTTCGGGCGCTCGGTGAGCTCAGCGAACCTGAGCCCTGCTTTCGGAGCCCACGTTTTGAGAACCCTGCCGGCGGCAGTCAGCAGGCGTGCCTCGGGCCCATAGTCTCCATGGGGTCCGTAGGCTGCGTAAGGATCGATCGGGAAATCAAGTTGGGCGGGCCGGGTATCGACGGGAATGGCGGGAAAATACCTCACGGCAAGGAGGACGGAAGCGGTGAAAATGGCGCCGACGCCGAGGCACGCCGCGGCAAGGAAAACCCCGGGATTGCGTGCAGCCCAGTGAACTGTCCGGATCCAGCCGCCAGGTGCGCGGGCCGCGACGGGCTCGCCATTCAGATATCGCTTGATGTCTTGTGCCAACTCCGCCGCGGATTGATAGCGCCGGTCACGATCCTTTTCCAACGCTTTCAGAGTGATGGTCTCCACGTCACCGCGGAGTTTTCGGTTGATCGAAGAGGGCCTCCGCGGCGTCTGCTCCTTGATTGCCCGCGTGGCCGCGTAGATCGTCGTGCTCGACGCTTCGTACGGCAGTTCGCCGGTGAGTAGCTCGTAGAGCACGACCCCGAGCGAGTAGACGTCGCTGCGAGTGTCGAGATCGTGCTGGTCGGCGTCGCATTGCTCGGGACTCATGTACTGCACGGTGCCTACAAGCTGGCTGATGCACGTTTGCTGGGTCGTGAGCGACAGGTCCGAATCGGTCGCCCGGGCCACGCCGAAGTCGATCACCTTCGGTTCGCCGGAGGAGTCCACCAGGATGTTCGCCGGTTTGAGGTCGCGATGAATGATTCCCTTCTGGTGCCCGTGGTGGACGGCCTCGCACGCCTTCGCGAAAAGCTCCAGTCGGTTGGCCGTGTCCAGGCCCTTCTCCCGGACGTAGCGTGTGATCGGCTTGGCGCCAGGGATGTATTCCATGGCGAAGTACGGGACGCCGCCGGAGTCGTCGTCGTGCATCCCCGCCTGATAGATCTGTGCGATATTGGAATGTCGCAGGCGGCCCAGGATCTGTGCTTCGAACTGAAAGCGCCGCAGGGCTGAGCGTGAAGCGACGTTCCGCTTCATGACCTTCAGGGCGACCGTACGGTGCGGGTGCTCCTGAACGGCCTCGTACACCGTGCCCATCCCGCCGGAGGCGATCACATGCTTAATGTGGAAGCTGCCGACCCGGGTGCCAATCAGGGCATTAGGATGATCCGTCGCGGCGACTCCCGCCGGCGTTAGGCCGGGTTCAGGCGGCTGCATGAAGTCGTCGGTGACGCGGCTGTCGTGCTCCAACAGCGAATCGACCTCGGCGCGCAACTCGGGATCGTCCGCACATGCGCTGTCCAAGAAGGCGGAGTGTTCCTCCGGCGGGCGTAGAAGTGCCAGCTCGAACAGCTCATAAGCCCGTTGCATCCGCTCAGGGATCATTGCTGGAAGCCCTTCCGCACCAGGTGCTATCCCCTTTGCTCAGCTCTCGGTGCAGCCATGCCCGCGCAAACCGCCACCCGGTGTCCACTGTCCGAGGCGACACGCCGAGCGCCGCTGCCGTCTCGTCGATGCTCAGACCAGCGAAGTATCGCATCATAACGATCTCCGCTCTAGGAGGGTCGGCCTGCTCGAGCTTCTCCAGTGCCTCGCAGATCGCCAGAAGTCTGAGCGGGTTCTCTTCGGACGCTGGTGGTTCCTCATCGAGCTGGCCCGGCTTCTGGCCGCCACCACGCTTGACCCTCCCCCTTGAACGTGCGTCATCTACGAGGATACGACGCATCGCCTTCGCCGCCGCGCCAAAGAAATGTCGGCGGTTGGCCCACGCGATCTCGCCGTCACCGATCAGCCGGATGTAGGCCTCGTTAACCAGGGAGGTGGTTTGAAGGGAGCAGCCAGGGCCTTCGTGGGCCAGTTGGGCCCGAGCGAGATGGTGCAGCTCCTCGTGGATGGCGGGCCACAGCCTATTCGCTGCCGCCGCATCACCCAGTGCAGCGGCATCGAGAAGCTGCGTTATCGGACTCGACGGTCTACTTGTCACAACTCCCTCACCAGACGAAAATGGTGCGTCCATTCTACACCTTTGCCGCATGATCAGATAGAGGAGGAGGATCGGCCTTAGCGGTCGATCGCTACCGGTGGATTTCCCGGATGGACTCTGGAAACCAGAACGTGTCCCAGGTTGCCGGAGCACGGGTTAGGCGAACGCACAGGGCAATCGCATCTTATTTATATCTGGTGAGGCTCTGGGGCGGGTGCTATCT
>CAZJTP010000256.1:0-5137 GCA_964548955.1 uncultured Phycisphaeraceae bacterium | reverse complement strand
CTTATGTCACGATCGCCACTTCGCCGTGTTTCAGCCAGAGTGCCAGAAGTTGCCACGCGAAGCTGTGAAATGCCAGGCGTCGGTACAAGCCCTGGTACAAGCGGTCCGCGACGTTTCACATCGTAGGTTCCGGTTGCTGCATCGACATCCTGCTCTGGTTTTCCGAGTCCGGGCAGCTTCCGAATCTCAGCCCATAGATCGAACACGCCGAAGTCTTGGTAGTTCCGTAGCGTTACTCCTTGCGGTGCGTAGCGGGCGAGCATGAGTTGTGCCCTGGGGTTCACGCCATACTGCACCAGCCAGGATATGAATGTCGTGCGGAGAGTGTGCCGGTCCACCGTCCGGCCACCCCAAACAAGGCGGTCACTGGACAATTGGCACCGTCGCGTTATCCGCTCCGATGGTGCGACCATCCACCACCCACCAACTCCCCGCCTCCGGTCCGCCCGGCGAACGGCACCACGCGGGCTCCGTCGGGCTGTCGCCCACCCCGCAGCTATCACCGGCAAGTCCTTCCGGAGGACGACCAGGCCTCTTGACGATAGTCTATTAGGTTTGTTGGAACCTACGTGTTCTGAGTTAGGAGCGATGCCATGAAAGCCGCGATAATCTTCTCCGGTAGCGGGCCTCTCGTGATTCTCACCAGCCATGAAGGCTTGGAGGACCCGAAGCTGCTCGAACGTCTTGCGGTGAAGGGGATCAACAAGTTCATTGCCTACCCGATCGAGATCGACATTCTGAAGCAAAAGTACGGCGTACACTTCGACATCGTCTGCCAGGACCTGCATGAAACGGACGACCTGCGGATCTTGGACTTCGATGGTCGGCGGGCGATGGAGCTATTGCCCTTCAATGTGTTCGGCGAGCCGATGTACCACGAACCGGAATGATCGCTAAACACGTCCGCACCTTCGGTCCCGCGAGGCGGGCTTGAGGCGGATCAGGTCAATCGGCTCATCGACGGCGCCCGTCACTCGGTTCTGACGCCCGATGAGCTGGTCGAGTTGTGGCGGGCAACGTACGCGGACCCGGAAAAGCTGGAGCAGGCCCGGTCGTTGTGCCAGCCATGCGTCAACGCTATCCTGGCTATGGCAAGTGAGAGTCAAGGACCATGATCCGCAAGGCCATCATCATCTTGCTGACGCTGGGGGCCGTAGGGATGGGGACGCTGTCCGTCCTCAGTTTCAGGGAGGCGATCATCCTGCGAGGGTCACCAGCATCGTATCGCTTCACGGGCGACATCGGGTGGGGCGTACCAGCACCGATCTGGTCGGTTGAGAACGGCACACTCCAACTGGAGTTCGTACGTTGCCTGGGGCAAGCGTATGACCCGCGGGCTCACCGGTTTGAGAGAGTTAACCTACTCGTCGCACGACTGGTCCTCGTCGACAACATGTTCCTAAGTATGCCCGATGGTTGGGTCCGGATCGACAGACTTTTCCTGCCGCTATGGACGCCGCTCTTGATCTTCGCCACCTACCCCACCCTCGCCTTCATCCGTGGCCCGGTGCGGCGCTGGCGTAGGCGCCGACGCGGCCTATGCGTCAAGTGTGCCTATAACTTGACGGGCAATGTGTCGGGGGTGTGTCCGGAGTGCGGGGTGCGCCTGGCTACTCGGCGCGTCAGCAAAGGGAGAACACCATGAACCTGAAGGAGTTGTTTCTGATCTCCATGATTGTGCTTTCCGTGATGATCGACACAGCCGTATGCCAGGAACAAGATGCGTCACGGGAACGTCGCGAGGACAAGGTCTCTCCCGCTGCCCAGGCCGAATTGAGGAAGCGATTGGAGGCAATCGAGCAGGAATTAGCCACGATCAAAGACCATCCGTGGGCAGGAACCTATCATACCGCTGACACAAAGCTCTCGCTAGTTCCCAAGAGTGGTTTCGCCCTCCTCGGGCATTCGTATCTCGATCATAATTATGGCGAGGTAGTCCCCACCAAGCACGGGTCGCTAAGGCTGTTGTTTACATTCGAGAATGAGCGCGAAGGCCCCGGGGGAATCGCGCCGGAATTCATCCTCGTGCCGTGGGGCGAAAGACGCTACCTGATCCCAATTGATGAGGTTGTCGGATTCTGCAACTCGATTAACTCGGGCTATGAACCATCGGTACTCGGGTACGGCCTGCACTTCCTGCGCTCCGGAGATGATAAGAAGCCCACCACAGGGGCACCAGAAATTCCTGAGAAGTATCGCGCGTATCTGTTGCGAGAGCCTGTCGATGCTGAGATCCTCGCTGTACATAAGACAGAGGTCGAGATTAAGAAAGGTGGTTTCATCCAGTACGCCACCAGCGTCACTCTCAACGTTGGGCGATCGCACAAGATACTGCCCGGCATGTCATTCGATTTCTATGAACCACGCGACGCTCTTTGGCCAGCCGTAAACGAGGTTAGTGTTGTGTCTGTCGATGAACACACATCGAAGGCGCGCGTTCGCCACTGGGGGAAGTCTCCTGCCCCAGAAGTCGGGTGGAAGCTGACGACAGGATCACGCTGTTCGAAACTTGGCACCAAGCCAGAAGCCAAGCGGCAGCATGGGGAGGATAAGCATCCGGAGCCATGATCCACAAGGCCATCATCGTGGTGCTTACACTGGGGGCGGTCAAATTCGCAGACTATACGGAGACATTTACGGAGGGCGACGGCGTCTTCATCCCGCCCAGCGAGGCGGGCTTGCCAGCGATCGGCTCACCTGTCATACGTCCCGAGCGGCGATTCTCCGTCCCGTAGGGTGTGCTATGTCGCAGTCACCCGCCTCCTCACCATCACCACCGTTCCTGCCGACAGCACGAGCAGCGTCATCACAACCATACCCCACTGGGAAACAGTCGGCGTTGGAGGGGAGGCCAAACACGAACCGTCCGGCTTGCAGAAGCCGGACGGACAGTCACTCCCGTCTACACAAAGCACTTCGATGGGGACCGGAGGACCGATCGTACCCAAGAGTTGGTCGTCGTCGCGTGCCCAAGGCATGACAACGAACGTCCGGGACTGTCCGATGCAATCTACGATGCCGATCGTCGTTGGGTCGGATACTCCGGCCGTTGGCGCCAGGGCCTTGTACTTGAAAGTCGTCACCTTCAGAGCCGCGTCATAACCGGCAACACACGCCGGATCCGCCTGCTCACCGTCGCAAATGATCTGCATAAAGGCCACATAATGGGCATCACCGTCATTGGCCGGGAAATCGTCAAAATCCGGTGGAGGCTCGGGCGGCGGGCATGGGGCGTTGATACCGTCTCCATAAATGCAATCGTTGGGGAAGCCCGAATAGATCCAATTGTATTGCACGTTTGGCTCGCCGCAGTCGTAGTTGCAGGAATCCGGATCGTCACACGGATCCTCCGGGTTCGGCTCACCAGTCTCATCCGGATGGGCGAGTTCTACCACAGCGGGATCCCAGCCCAGCATGACCTCCATGGCCTGTACGGGCTGGATCGTGCCGCCGCCGCAGGGGCCGGGCGGGGGTGCGCACCCCTCTCCCCACACAAACAGATCCACGTCGATCACGTCGCCGACGTAGTTGGGACCATCACCCGCGACCCGCAACTCCATCTGGATACACCCATCGGCCGGACCGCCGATGCAGACGCCGCCCTCGCATTTGTCCACGGCCGTACACAGGTCGCCGTCGTTGCATGGTGCTCCATCTTCAAGAGGCGTGTGCTGGCAAACCCCTGGTGGCTGAACACCGATTACGCAAGTGTCATACGTGCACGGATTTGCGTCGTTGCAGACGGGATCGTCCTCCGTCCAGCACTCCTCCTGCGCTCGCGCAGCGGCATTCCAGGTGAAGACACCTACTGCCGCAACCAAACTCAGAATCATTTTCCTCGACATATTTAGGCCTCCGACAATGCACCACGATTCGGTGAAAGAACGGTTCATGGAGTATACCGGAATCGAGCCACGCCGTCAAAGCCAATCGTCCAAGCTACGAGCACAGGCCGTGTTAGAAGCCGTTAGGGACGCTCTCGTGGCTTCTGGTGGTTTTTTCATTGTCCGGGGAGTCTTATTATGCTGCGCACAGACGGCTTTCGAGAGTGGATCCTCTGTGAGCCCGTTGGAGAACGGAGCGTCGCTCCTTTGAGCAACGGCTGCCCCAACAAACCGTACAAGATCGAGCCCGGTGTTTGTGGATGTCTTGTGCCCGACACCGATTCTGATGGCGATAGTGTACCGGATGGCGTCGGCCAAGTCCTCAGTGACCCCGATCGGGATCAAGAAGTGGCGCGGCGAGGGATACCAGCAGCCTTTCGTCTCGTGCCGGTTGAAGCTCCGCAGCCTGACGTATTCCCAACCGCCATGCTCGATACCAAGGACCACCGCAGCGTTTCAGAATCGTTCTCGCCGCCTCTGCTACACGCTCTCCGTCCTTCGGGTGGGATCTCAAACGCCTAGATCGCCTCTATTCGCGTTTGGCACGTCGTGTCATCGCCTGGCACTATCACTCCGAATGGCGGCCTCGACGAGCGTGACGATCGCCTGCCGAACGTGCTCGCGAAGATTCGGTGGCGGGGATCAGGTAATTACCGAGTCGAGAACCCGTCATTGAGGAACAGTCTCTACGTATCATTGGGATTCTACGATCGCGATAAGACTCAGCCGGACCGCCGTTTGCGAAATAATACACTCGTGCCAATCAGGAGTAGTGCAAGGATCGACGGCTCAGGGATTACGGTAGCGGTGACACCTACGACTGACTCCAGAATCTCCGCTCGGGAAGTGGCCTGCTCCCCAGCGACTCGTAGCTCGTAGCGGAAGTCCATCTCGAAAGAAGACCCGAGAGGAACCAGGAAGCTGTCATCACCGGTGTCAAAGACTGGTTGACTGCCTGAGCCAGCGACGTCCGCCAACCCGTTGAGTACGACGCCGTGATTCGTAGAGACGAACCATGACGCGGCTGCCGATCCATTTCCTCTGGCCGCCAGAAGACTATCGAAGACAGCGTGAATGTCTATCCGGGTAGGCGTCCCAAGAACCTCTTCATTTGTTGGCAGGACATTTATGATCCAACTGGTGGGGGTGGCGGGGGGAAGTCCATAGCCGCTGTAGGCTCTGACTGAGCTTTCATAAGGGGTAACAGATCAGCCGTCTGCAATGCAAGACAGGGCCGGGAGATGTTAAAATAG
>CAZJTP010000255.1:0-5145 GCA_964548955.1 uncultured Phycisphaeraceae bacterium | reverse complement strand
CCCTCGCGTCGTTCGCGAGCGTGTTCATTCGATGGGCGTTGGTCTTGATGTGCTCTAGGGTCAACGAGACGATACGGCGCGGCTCATACCCAATATCGGACTGCGTTTTGGAAGACGGTAAGGCCGGTGGGGGGGACTTGGGGATTGCAGCTGGTCCAGAGAGGGTGGTGAGTGTGGTCGAAGTGATCTTCGGGGTGGGGCATGAGTCCGAAGATCCGACCGGTGGGGTCGCACAGACCGGCGATGCCCGCGACGCTGCCGTTGGGATTGGCTGGGTACCGGTCGTATAGCCCGTCGGCGTCGACGTAACGGACAGCGACCTGGCCGGCCTTGTCCAACCGCGTCACGATGGTGTCACCGGCTGTTACGACTTTCCCTTCAGCATGATCGACCGGAGCCTCCAGGTACGTGTCGGGCTCGAGAAACACACAACGGTCCGTGCAGACATTAAGTCGCACCCATCGGGCCTCGAACCTGGCGGAGTCGTTGTAGGTGACCGTGACCTGATCGCGACCCATGTCACCGCCGGGCAGCAGTCCCGTCTTGACCAGCACCTGAAACCCGTTGCAGATTCCCAGCAGTCCGCCACCGCGATCAACCAGGTGTTGCAGGCGATCCGCGACCCCAAGCAGAAGTCGCTGGGCGAGAATCACTCCGGCGGCGATATCGTCGCCGTAGCTAAAACCCCCGGGAATCGTAACAATCTGAAAGTCGTCGAGCATGGCGGGGTTTTCAGCCAGCGCGTTGATATGGACAAGGGTGGCCTCGGCTCCGGCAAGTTGCCAGCAGTATACGAGTTCCTCCTCGCGGTTGATCCCGGCTGCTCGCAATACCAGAACACGCACACCGGCCACGGCTATCTACCCCCTTGTGCAAGCGGCGCCCGCCAGGTTTCGGCAAGATCAACCACGGGCAGATCAATCGGCTCAAGCCCGTCGCATTTGATCCGAACGCGAGGCTCGGCGTCTACTCGCCCGATGATCGGCAGGCCGGATGCACCGGCATCCAATTCCGACATCTCCAGGCAATATGTCGTTGCGACGGATGCGAAGATCGAGTCGCCATATGCCTCAGCGTTAAGATTGACCGTCACTCCAAGGTTGGAAGCGATGCTCATCTCGGCGATCGACACGGCCAGACCTCCGTCGCTCACGTCATGCGCCGCTTGGACCTTGCCGGTGCGTATCAGCTCCGACACACGATGGTGTATCGCGCGGGCCTCATTCAGTCCGACACGATCTACCGGCGCGGATGCAACGACAAGACAATCACCAGGTTCTTTGAAATCCATCGACACGCACTGCCGCACGTCGTCGATGATGCCCAAAGCACTAATCAAGAGAGTGTATGGAATGGCGATGCGTTCGGGCAGACCGGTCCGCTTCGCCTCCTCACGGCTCATCGAGAATTCATTGTTCAGCGAGTCCTTGCCGGAGATGAAGGGCAAGCCATATGCAACGGCTGCGTCGCTCGCACCGCGACACGCACGCACCAGCGCGCCGAGTGACTCCTTCGTGTCAACCTTAGGCCAGCAAAAGTTGTCCAAAATCGCGGTGTGATTCGGATTCGCCCCGACGCAGATGACGTTACGCAGGGCCTCGTCGACGGCGGCGATGGCCATCCAATACGGGTCGATATCGCTCAGTTCGGGACATAATCCACATGCAACAGCCATTCCGCCCGGCCGATCATATCGAGGCCGCAAGACCGCCGCGTCCGACGGGCCAAAACCCGGGCCAACCAGCGGTTTAATCACGCTACGACCCTGCACCTCATGGTCGTACTGGCGGATCACCCATTCCTTGGAGGCGGTATTCAGCTCCCCTATCGTGTGAAGAAGGCGGTCGTTCGGCGTGGCGCTATCGTCTGTCCGATCACCGCCTGGTGACCGATATTGCCCGTTCCGGCCGGCGGTCCATGTAGCCGTCAAGATTTGCCTGGGTACGCCCCCGTGGAGGAACTCCATATCCAGCTCGCCGACCGTTTCCCCTCGATAGCGAACGCGAAGGATGCGATTGTCGGTGAACGTTCCGATGACGGTGGCTTCCACCTCCTCTTGGGCGAAGACGGCGAGCAGCATATCGAGCCGTTCGGGCGGTATGGCGAAGACCATGCGTTCCTGCGCTTCGGATATCCAGATTTCATCGTAGCGCAGCCCGGTGTACTTCAATGGCACGTCGTCGAGATCGACGACCGCGCCAAGCTCGGCGCCCATTTCCCCGACTGCGCTGCTGAGCCCGCCGGCGCCGCAGTCGGTCACGGCTGAGTACAGGCAACCGCCCGGATGATCGCGTGCCAGAAGCTGGGCGTCCAGCAGCTTTTTCTCTTCAATCGCGTGTCCGATCTGGACGGCGTGCGAGAACTCCTCCGCGTGCTTATCGGTCAGCTCGGCTGACGAAAAGGTAGCACCATGGATGCCGTCGCGTCCGGTCCGCCCACCCGCCACGACAATGCGATCGCCGGGCGACGGTTTCTTATGGATTAGATCGCGCGGAATCAGGCCGACGCACCCACAATAGACCAGCGGGTTGCCGAGATACCGTTTGTCGAAGTAGATCGCTCCATTGACGGTGGGGATGCCCATACGGTTGCCGTAGTCGCGGACGCCCCCGACGACGCCTTTTAGAATCCGCCGGGGATGCAGTACGTCCTTGGGCAATCCGTCAGCGTCAAAGTCGGGCGGCCCCACACAGAACACGTCCGTCGATGCAATCGGTTTGGCACCCAATCCGCACCCCATGATGTCGCGGATGCACCCGCCGATGCCCGTCGCGGCGCCGCCGTACGGCTCGATGGCCGACGGGTGGTTGTGCGTCTCCACCTTGAACGCCAGACCATACTCTTCGTCGAACGCGATCACGCCGGCGTTGTCGACAAAGACAGACAGACACCAATCGCGGTCCAGCTCCCGCGTGGCCGCTACGATTGTCTCTTTGAACAAGTTATCGAAGTGCACCTCAACGCGACCCGGCCGGCCGAAATCATCACCGCGATAATCGATCGCGCTTGTCAATGTCTTGTGCACGCAGTGTTCGGACCAGGTCTGGGCGAGCGTTTCGATCTCCAGGTCGGTCGGGTCGCGGCCTCGGTGATCAAAATGGTCGCGGATTTCCCGCATCTCGGTGAGCGACAGGAACAAATGCGCCTCGCGCGACAGGCGGATCAAGTCATCGTCGCTCAGACTGCGCATGGGTACATACCTCAGCTCGAACGGCCGGCTCGGCGGCGTCGGAAGATCGTCGGGTATCACGTCGCGCCGGCCAAAGCCGTCGATATACCAGGTCTCGATGCAGTCGTTGGCCAGAGCCTTCGCGGCGATGCATTCAAGGTCAACGACGCTCTGAGCCCCGAGAATCTCATACCGCCGGGCGGTCCGCACTTCGTCGATCTTGGCCATCTTCCCACCCCTTGCGTTGAGAAGATGCCTGGCGGCCTCCAACGCACTCATGGCCACGGGATTCATGACGCCGGGAAGCGTATGGACTTCGATCGCGGGATTCGTGTCGTCGCGCTGTGAAAATCCCTGTCGATGGTCGTACGTCTCCGTCACGGGGTCCGTGAACAGCTCCTCGGCGATCAACCGCACATCCGATTCAGCAAGGTAGCCGACCAGGAAATAAATCCGGCTCGACCGGAGACTCTCTACGCCTTCGAACCCGATCTGGCGAATGTCGGCGAGCACATCGCGGGCGTGGCCATCAAGCTGTGGCGTCCGCGGGCGAACACGGACGTGCCAGTGCTTTGCCGTTTCAGCTATTTCACGAAACATCGAATCAGAACATTTCTTCTAATGGGCGGATTATCCTTACCGGATTGAAACATATAGCGGATTTGAATTGTACGCCAGTCCGCCTTATGGTGGTGGAGGGCTGGTCTTAGGCATCTTGAACAGCTTGAGTAACCACCTGATTTGGTCAATTGAGAGCCAGAGGCACACCGTGATGCGATTTGCATCATCCATTACCGCCGCAAGCGATGCCCGGCAGGCCGTCGACGAGCTGCTTGCGCCGATCGATGCCCGTGTGACACCCGGCATGGTCGATATAGCCTTTTTGTTCACCACGGGAGATTTCAACGACGATCTGGCCAACGTGATCGATCGGATTGGTGCAACGTTCGGCGGTGCGGTGCTCGTCGGCTGCACGGCCGAGGGGACGATCGGCTTTGACAGGGAACTTGAACGTGTGCCTTCCATGTCGCTGCTGGTGGCCCAGATCCCCGACGTGGACATCCGCCCCTTCCACATTCGGCAGCACGATCTGGAATCGATCAAGACGCCGCTTGATTGGGAACGGATTGTCGGTGTGTCACCGGAGAACCGACCGACCTTTGTCGTGATGGGTGATCCGTTTCGTCTGGCGATCCATGACCTCGTCGAAGAGATTAACGAATCATACCCCGGAGTCCCGTTTGTCGGCGGCGTGGCGAGCGCCGCTCGTATGCCCAACAAGAACAGGATGATCGTAAACGGTGACATGTACCGGGAAGGGATGGTCGGCGTCGCGTTGACGGGCCGCCTCACCGTGGACACGGCCGTCTCGCAGGGGTGCCGGCCGATCGGTAAACCCTTTGTGATTACCAAGGCTGAAGGAAACGTGATTCATCAGCTCGGCGGTGTGGTAAGCCTCGAGCAGCTCCGTAATGTGCTTGTGAATCTCTCCGAGAAGGATGAACGACTTGCCCGGCAGTCGCTTCTTGTCGGTCGGGTCATCGACGAGTACAAGGACCGCTTTACCCGAGGCGATTTCTTGATTCATAACATCATCGGCGTGGACCGGAACGGTGGGGCGATCGCCATCGCCGGGCACGCCCGTGTCGGTGCCACGGTCCAGTTCCACGTGCGCGACGCCGCCAGCGCCGACGAAGACCTGCGCGCCATACTCGCACCGCACGCGGCCACGGGTGTTTGCGGCTCGCTGCTTTTTGCGTGCAACGATCGTGGCACCCGGATGTGGCCAAGACCGGGGCACGATGTGGGCGTCCTCCGCGAGCTTCTGGGCGATGTTCCGGTTGCGGGGTTCTTCTGCGGTGGCGAGTTCGGCCCCGTCGGTGGGAGGAACTTCGTCCACGGATTCACCGCCAGCGTCGCCCTGTTCCGCGAACCGGATGGTGAGCAAACCGGCGGTCCGGTTCATGCTTAGAGCA
>CAZJTP010000254.1:0-5168 GCA_964548955.1 uncultured Phycisphaeraceae bacterium | reverse complement strand
CCGTGCCCAGGTTACAGCCGACGCCGATCGCCTGAACATCGTACTCAGCCCCGGGTACAACCTCCACGTCGAACACATGCACCGTCCCCAACACGCTCCAGTCCATGTAGTGCGGCTCGCACTGCAGCGAGGCTCCCATGAACGTCAGACTCGGCTGGCCCGGGGCAGGGCCGCAACCAACGGGTGGAGGCGTGGCCTGCCCCGCGTTTTCGCAGAACTCCTCAGGCGGACCGACCCACCAGTGCCACCCGACTTTATCCTCGAAGTCTTCGCTCTGAGTCAGGATCACGCGGTAGGCCGTAAGTTGTCCCGCGTTACCGGGTACGAACGAGAGGTACCGGTTCTTCGGAAACTCACCGCCTCCGTCCGGCGGGTCGAGCGGTGGCAGCGAGACCTCGTACGCTCCGATGTCCACGCCGCACCCGGAGACCCGCGGGTTCCCGTCCAGGTCCACCTCGCCGACGGGCTCTCCATAATCCCAGATCGTATAATCTATGATCGCATCGCTGTCGCCGGTGTTGATACAGGGGGATGGGACTGCAGGATCAAGCGTATAGTCGTTGTCGTCCCAGGTGTCGGGATCGTCATCAGGTCCGTCAGCGTCCACGAACATCGGATCGGCGCTTTGACATCCTTCATAAATAAGCGCGGTGTAGTCGGCCCATTCGAGGGCAGCACTGCCACCCTCGATATCGCAGAACCACAGCAGCATCGTCGCCGCGTAGGGACATTCCGTCGAGTCGTCCGGGACGCTGATCTGCGGACCGGCATCAGCCCCATCACCGGCTATGTTCCCCCAGAAAATCGTATTGTATGCGCAGGTCTCAAGCCAATAACTACCTCGAAGACCGCCGCCGTGGTGTGCGGCAAAGTTGTTGGCGATCGTGGAGCTGACGATTTCGACGTAACCTCCCGGCTGCCAGATGCCGCCGCCGTAGCCGCCATGCTCGGTTCCCAGCGCCCTGTTGTTTGCGATGAGGCTGTTCGTGATCGACATGGCTGCGGGTGAATCAAAGCACGAGGGAAGCGCCGGCTCGTTTGCCCACAGATACACACCGCCGCCGTCGCACTCCGCCGTGTTGTTCACGATGCGCGACCGCCAGATGAACGGGAGGCCAAGTTGTCCCGCCCAGATGCCTCCGCCGCACTTCGCCTGGTTCCCAGCAATTGTCGAGTCCTCGATCAGCACGTCATGCTCAATTATGTACATGCCTCCTCCGAAGTCCGCCTCATTACCCTGGATCGTGCTACTACTTATTCTATACTCGTTACCGTACCATCCGCCGCAGCAAATTCCGCCGCCTCTCCAAGTTATTATTGTTTGCCGCCCATCATCATAACGACCGTTGTTGCTTATGGTCGAGTCCTCGATCACCATCTCGCTGTTCATGTCCGCATACACGCCGCCACCGTATTTAGCGTAGTTCGACTCGATCGTGCTATCTAGAATCGTGACCAGAGTGGGGTAACTGTGATTAGACGAGCATATGCCGCCGCCCGACCCTTGCAGCCCGGTCGCCTGGCAATTCCGTATCTGTGTGCCCTGCTGGATCGTCGTTGTCGATGCTGACGAGTAGATCCCGCCGCCGTCGTAGGCTGTGTTCCCATCGAGCGTGCAAGCGTCGGACAACAACAGCTCGCTCCACTCCTTTACGTGAATAGCGCCGCCATAGTCGGCCTCATTGTCGGTCAGCTCGCAGTCACTGAGTGTGGCAACGCTTTGGAGACCAATGACGATCCCGCCACCCTCAGAGGTTGCCGTGTTTCCCTCCAATAGGCACCCGGTCAAGCTGACCTCGCTCCCGTCATCAACGTAGATTCCGCCGCCGTCGCCCCGGGTTGCCTCGTTCTGGATGAAATCGCATTCGGTGAACGTCGCCGTGCTTTCAATGTCAACAGCCACACCCCCGCCGTTCTCTGATCTGTTTGAGTTGAATGTACAGCCGATTACAATCGATGGGTCTGCGGGGTCGGACCCGGCGTTGTACATTCCACCGCCAGAGTATGGCGCTCTGTTGTTCGTGAATGTGCATCCGATGAGACTCAGCGGGCCGTCCTCGCTGTAAATCCCACCTCCCATTCCCATTACCGTGTCATTATCGACACGATTATGATCGAAAACACATCCGGTCAGCGTCAAGCTGCTGTCGATAGTGTACACCGCCCCACCCAGCTCGGTCGCCTGATTGTTCATGAATGTACAGTCCGTAAGTGTCGAGCTGCTGTTCTCGAGGTATAGCCCGCCTCCCACGCTATCGGCCACGTTCTCCTCGAAAGTGCAGGACGCCACCGTCGGGCTGCCGTTCTGGGCATACAGCCCGGCTCCGTCTCTCGTTGTTAATGGCGGTGTCTCGTTGTGGTCCGCGTTGCCAGCCTTGACGGTAAAGCCGTCCAGCACGGCGGTCTCGTCGATCCCGCTTGCCGTAACGACGTGATAGCTGTTGTCCAGGTTGTCACCATCGACGCACACACCGACGCATAGCATCTTGGCTACGTCGACACAGTCTTCGTCCCATCCCGTGAATTCGCTGATGCAGCAGTAGCTGTATTCTTTGCCTTCAATAAGGTCATAGTACTGGCAGACAAACCCGTTTGGGTACCCGCCGCACTCAGGATCATCGCACTCGGGTTCTGAATGGACGAAGCAGCAATTGCTCTCCAAGGGATAAGGGTCAATTTCGTCGTCGTCGCCCTCAAGGTCACCGCTGAGAATCGTCTCGTACGTGGAAATATTGCGCTCATCGGGATCCCCAGGATTTTCCAAGCCCGCAAAACCGCCATACAGTCCGACGCCGTTTACGAGTTGAAATGTGGCATAACGGTCGCCCGCCGTGAGAGTGCCGGCTTCATCCTGGTCAGGCGTATAGGTGCCGCCGGCCACGTGAATCTCATCACCTGCTATTGCGACGTGGAACGCATCCTGGAGATACTTGTATGCAGTGGCCCAACTTGTGCCGTTACCGCCAAGGTCAGCGTCATCGTCAACGTAATAATGCGTACTCTGACCATGTGCTGACACTCCAGACAAAGCCCAGCTGGTGCTAACAGCCAGCGAGATAAACAGGTGCCTGTATCGCGTCATGATGCTCCTCCTCCGAACGTAGTGCCGGAATCTTGTCATTTGTCCTCTGGACTTTGCGTCGTAGATGCATTGCATGTCCCGCTCAAGCTGCGGGACGGTTGGTCAGGTCTAGTATTCGAGGGTAGTAATTGCCCTTGGCGGGAATGGGCGAGATCCAGGATTTCCCCAATCGTTTGCACGTGTGAGGCGCTCCCGATCATGAGTCTGATAACCTGGATAATCCTATAACACTTGGACTGTAGAGTCAAGGAATTGTATTAGAAATAGACGCACACAATTGTAAGTCTATATTGTACAATAGTTTAGATTGTCATAAGCTTCACCTGATTAAGTAAATCCTGACCTCCTAGTAATGGACATGCGACCGGACGAGTGTCGCGCAGGGATCACCCGGAGGTGGCTGGCCGTGCAGGTCCAGATCGCTTCCGATGCTCGACGTCATCCCGCCGCAGCCAACACACACTAGAGCATTTCCCGTTAATGTGTTCCGGTATATCCGCATCCTGCGAAGAATCCGCGGTAGTCGTCGGGCGTTACCGAACGCATGGCGTCGCCCACGGCGTTCACGAGACGATCCTGCGTTCGGGCGGCAGCAGAACGAAGGTGTTGCTTGACTTTCGACCACATGGACTCGGTAGGATTGAAGTCCACGAGTGGGGTGGAAGGAAGCGAACCGTGGCGTCGGCCGCTTCGATCGCCTCTTGCACGCCCTGCGTTTTGTGTGGTGAGAGGTTATCCATAACCACCACGTCGTCCGGCTGCAACGTCGGCACCAGCATCCGTTCGACATAGCCCCGAAAAACCACCGAATCCATGGCCCCTTCGATGACCAACGGCGCTTCGAAGCGGTCCCAGCGCAGCGTGCCCAACATGGTCGTCGTACACCGGTGTCCGGCAGGGACGCATTCGATCACGCGCTGTCCGCGCGGCGCTCGGCCATACAGACGAGTCATGTTGGTTTTTGCCCCGGATTCATAGAAGAAGACCAACCGAAACGGATGCACGTCGGCGATGGATCGTTTCCAACGTCACCATTGATCGGCTATGTCCCGTCGATTCTGCTCCGTCGCCACGAGCGACTTTTCTTTAACGTCACGTTCAACCTTCGAGTCGCCCGATCCAACGCCGCAATGCTGATCTTCACGCCCAACGACTTTCGGAGTTCCTTCAACGTCGCATCGGGCCGCTTTTGAATCAGACGACGCAGCCGTTCCGTCTGACGGTCGTTGAGCGCCCGCTTGCGACCCGGATTCCGCGGCAGCGGGGCAATCGAACCCGTTTCCCGCCGTCGCTGCAGCACCTTGCGAATCCAACGATCACTGACGCCAAACCGCTTTGCGATTTGCTCGCGCGTGCCTTCACGAGCATCGCACGCCGCCACCACCCGCTCCCGCAAGTCCATCGAATATGGCTTCATGCCTTGGTCCTCCCGCCATCCTGACAGAAGAATCATCGGCAAAACCGGCACATATAATAGAGAAATGCTCTAGTGAGGTGGACTATGTCTTCGGCCGCAGGTACACTCAGCCATCCTCCCAGTCGCGTCTCTCGTACTGCTTCTCAAAGTCATGACACCAGGCTGGCGGCTCGGACGATTGCTCACCCCAGGAGACCATCGTCCCGTACACGCTGCCGCAGCGCTTAGACTTGGCTGTCGAGCGTGCCGTGCTGACCCTGAACGATACGGTACAAGCCACGGGGCAGGCACCCCGTCAGTTGCCACGTCAGCAGCGGGACCGGACGACTCCTCGTCGGCGATGGCCTCGGTGTTGTCGGGTTCGTCGGTAACGTCCATTACTGGCTCCGATGCCTAATCGTAACAACGCCACCATGCCGCCATTCCGGGTTATGGAAGCAGCGTCATTCCAGAAGCACGCGGAAGCGCCGGCCGCATTGGCATTGGCCCGATCACAGCGCGCTGCCGTCGCCCTGATCGGCGATGCTTCGATACTTGCGCAGCCTCGCTCCGCTGCATGCCGGACATCTGGGCCGCTCGGCGGTGACCGTGGTCAGGCGTCGCCGCTTCATCTCATTCGGTCCGGGTTCATGCGTATGTTCGGTCATGCCGCCCTCCTTTCGGTGTCAC